>NZ_CP009251.1:1248340-1560426 GCF_001941345.1 Corynebacterium stationis | reverse complement strand
GGGACATGCGCAGCACCGCGAGGATGCCGCCGCCGACCACACCGATGATCATCGCGAGGAAGGTAATCGCCAGGGTGTGCAACGAGGCCATAGCGATACGGGTATCAAGCAGATACGCGAAGTAGGTGTCCCAGCCGTAGGCTTCGTTGCGGGCCGCGCCGATTAAAAACCACGCCGCGAGAGCCAAGATGATGACGGCGAAGGTCCAGCGCCACGGGTGGCGTAGCGGCTTGGCTTCAATCCTTTCAGGAGTACTCAAAATTGGGGCCTTTCATTAATCATTGCCACATCGATTAGGCCGTCTTCAATACCCCACTGGGCAAGAATGCGGGCATAATCTCCGGTTTCAATTAGGTGTTGGAGGGCAGCGGCCATAGCCGGGCCGTAGTCAGAATCTTTCTTGACAGCCATGCCATAAGGGGCAGCTTCAAACATGTCACCGATAAGTTCTAGCTTGTCATCGGAACGGTTGACCGCATAGGCGGTCACAGAGGAGTCAGCCGAGAAAGCATCGGCGCGACCGGTTAACGCGGCAATAGCTGCGTTATCGGAGGTGTCGTAGCTTAAGATTTCAATTTCCTCTTCGCCGTTGTCGACGCAGGCCTGAGACTTAGGCCGCACATCGTCGGTTTCAGAGACGGTGGTGCGCTGGACAGCAACAGTGAGCCCACAGGGGTTTGCTGGGTCTACTTGCTCGCTTGTCGATGTCGGCTGGGCCCACTGAATACCCGCATACAGGTAGTTGACGAAGTCGAAGTTCTCACGACGTTCTTCTGTATCCGTAAAGCCAGATACGCCAATGTCAAGCTGTCCGCCTTGAATTGACGGCAAAATCATGGCGAAGTCTTGCTCAACGGGACGAAATTCCAGCCCCATGACCGAGGCCATGGCGCGTGCGAGATCCATCTCCACGCCGACGATTTGACCCGAGTCAGACTTGAACTCAAAAGGCGCAAAGGGCGGGTTGGTGCCAGCAGTGAGTACGCCGTCAGCGTCATCGACCATGGCTGCGATTTCATCGACACGCTCTGGAGTAATTTCTTCCCAGCCATCGGGCAGTGCGGGTTCCGTGTTGGTCACGCAAGCAGACAGCAGCGCGCCGGAGGCCAAGACGGTCGTGGTGAGCGCGGTGATTTTCCTGGCTCTCATTTATTTCACTGCCTGTGCTGCTTGGTTGGCCTGGGCAGTCTTTTTTACTGCGATGCGGTAGTCGGCAATCAAGAATGCCAGAACGATAGCAATTCCTAGGACAAACATTCCGATCATTGGCATAAGGGATGCGTCTTGGTCCTCACCGAAGGGCCACAGCGCGCGCAGGGAGCCAAGCAAGAAGCCGGTCATGACAAACAGTGTGGGGCTGCGGTGGTTTTCAAGCATGTAGTTCAAAAAGCGCACGATAAAGACCACACCGCACAATGCACCTGCCATAAAGACCAAGATGACGGCGATATCGAGTTCTGAGACCGCGCGCAGAACGGGCTCGTACATGCCCAGCATCAACAGCACCAAGGAGCCAGAGGCCCCTGGCATAACGAGTGCACAGATTGCGACTGCGGCAGCGAGGAAGACAAAGAATAGATTCGGGTCTTCAACCTGGTTGGAGGTAAAACCGGTGACGATGAAGATAAACACCGCGGAAGCTAATGCAAAAAGGTAATACTTCGGGTTGCGGCGGTCTTGCTTGTCAATCATGGAAAACGGTACCCACACCGAAATGAGCACCATGCCGGCAAATAGCGAGTGCGACAGCGAGAAATTCTCTGCCACAAACGTGGAGATGATGCCAGAGAGCCCAAAGACTGCAGCGACCATGCCCAGGCCGATGAACGCGATGAAAAGCCACTCAACCTGAGCGAATTTACGCTTAACAATCTTATCTGCGTTGTGTAACGCGCGCTCGTAAATGCCGATGATAAGTGCTACGGTGCCGCCGGAGATACCCGGCGACAATTCCGCCGCGCCAATGAGCGCACCCCGAATTAAATTGAGAATATGCTGCAATTCCAACCCCTTAACGTGTCTAGATCAACGTCTCACGCTACACGTTTATGCGCATAAAAATTAATCCCAACGCGCATTATCCACGTAGGAAGGGAGCAATGTCATAGAGATTCAAGTTTGGCAGATGTGGGGCAATCAGTGAACCATAAATGGAACCCAAAATCGCCCATAACCCTACGGTGATAACCACATCGAGTAACGCTGCGTGTCCAGGATTTTCTTCGGCCCTGTCTTTAGCGGTTGAAGACAGTCCAGGGATATCGGTGTTTGAGGAGAGACCGTCAGCCTTCACCTTCGAAGAAAGGCCCTCAAAATCAAGGGCAGAGGATAGTCCCGTGATATCCGCGGTCGAAGAAGGAAGTTCGACCGCGTTGGCGTTAGCTACGCTTAGCGGAGTTAGGGTCACCGCGGCGGCGGTGATGACAGCAGCGAGTTTTGTGCGCATATTTATAAGCTCCTGAAGATATTCTGAAAATTTTCCCCC
This sequence comes from Corynebacterium stationis, assembly GCF_001941345.1. Classification (NCBI taxonomy): domain Bacteria; kingdom Bacillati; phylum Actinomycetota; class Actinomycetes; order Mycobacteriales; family Corynebacteriaceae; genus Corynebacterium; species Corynebacterium stationis. Next base: position 1,557,941 of record NZ_CP009251.1, on the reverse strand, counting down.
TTATCTTAATCAAGGCTGCCCGCGTACGTGCGCCGAGGCGTATTTTGGGGTCATGATTAACACTGATTTGAGTACTCGAGCACGTGAGAAAATGATCTCCACCTACCGGCACCTGCACCAAAACCCTGAGCTTTCCATGCAGGAATATAAGACGCAGGAGTTCATCGAAAAAGAACTCGAAGATATCGGCCTGGAGCATTTCCGCTGCGGCGGCACTGGTGTGGTCGCCATCGATAAAAATGGAGAAGGCCCGACAGTGGCTTTTCGCGCGGACACCGACGGTTTGCCGATTGAGGAGCAAACGGGCGTGGAGTATGCATCGACAAGCACTGGCGAATTAGACGGTGCCACCGTACCTGTGATGCATGGCTGCGGCCATGACAGCCACGTCACTGCCGCATTGACGGCCGCGAGTTTGATTCACGGCCAGCGTGACGCATGGTCCGGTACGATTGTGTGGATCTTCCAGCCGGCGGAAGAAACCGCCGAAGGCTCCCGCGCCATGGTCGCCGATGGCCTGTGGGATAAAGCGCCTAAGCCTGCGATTGTCTTAGGCCAGCACGTCTTTCCTTTTGAATCGGGCACGTTGCACTACACGCTCAATGTGGCGATGGCTGCGGCCGATGCGCTGAGGATCACCCTCTACGGGGAACAAGCCCATGGCTCCCAGCCACAAGACTCCATCGACCCGATTGTCTTGGGTGCGCATATTGTCACGCGCTTGCAAACCATCGTCGGCCGTGAAGTCGCGCCGCTGGATTCGGCCGTGGTCACCGTGGGTACCTTCAATTCCGGCCTGAAAGAAAATATCATCCCGGACCGCGCGGAGCTCAAGCTCAACATCCGCACGCTAGAGCCTGCCGTGCGCGAGAAAGTCCTGTCCTCGATTACCCGCATTGTCAATGCCGAGGCCGAAGCCTCTGGCGCACCGCAGCCCGATATTGAGGAAATCTATACTTTCCCGCAACTGAAGAATGACCCTGAGGAAGGCGAGAAGGTCGCGAAAGCATTGCGTGCTGAACTGGGAGAGGACAAAGTTATCGAAACCCCACCTTTGATGGGGTCTGAAGACTTTGGCCACCTGGCTGACTCCATCGACGTCCCCAGCATGTTCTGGTTCTTCGGCGGGGCAGCAGCCGATGATGCCAATCCGGCGAAAAACCACTCGCCGCGCTTTTTGCCAGTAGAAGATCCCACTCTAGAAACCGGCGTGCGCGCAGCAATTGCCGCCATTGGCGCATACGTTGCCCGCTAGTCAAACAACGAAAAATTCCCCCAGCAACTTTTAAGGAAGGTGGAGGAATTTTCTATCGTGCCCCTGGTGAGACTCGAACTCACACTGGACGGGTTTTGAATCCGTTGCCTCTGCCAATTGGGCTACAGGGGCTGACATGAAAGATACTATCTTAAGTAGTTCGCAAAAATAAAATCGTGCCGTCTACACTGGTAAACGTGACTTCAAAGCTACTTCTTATTGACGGCCATTCCATGGCATTTCGCGCGTTCTACGCCTTGCCGGTGGATAAGTTCTCTACCTCCGGCGGGCAACACACCAATGCTGTCTATGGATTCATGTCCATGATGGCGAGTCTGCTGAGTGAGGAAAAACCAGATTCCATTGCCGTTGCCTTTGACGTAGGCCGCAAGACTTTCCGCACGGAAATGTTTCCGGAGTACAAGGCCCAGCGTGAATCCGCGCCCGAGGAATTTAAGGGCCAGGTAACCATCATTCGCGACCTCTTAGACAAAGCTGGGATTACTACTTTGTCGCGCGAGAACTTCGAAGCCGATGATATTTTGGCAACCTTGGCTACTCAGGCCAGCGACATGTCGGGGCTTGAAACTCTCATCGTTACTGGCGACCGTGACTACCTGCAGCTGGTTAATGACTCCACAACCGTGCTTTACCCCATGCAGGGCGTCTCCAAACTCCACCGGTTTACCCCGGAGGCAGTGGAGGAAAAATACGGGCTGACGCCTCAGCAGTACCCAGATTACGCGGCGCTGCGTGGTGATAATTCCGATAACCTCCCAGGCGTGCCCAAGGTCGGGGAGAAAACTGCGCTGAAATGGATTCTGCAGTACAACGACTTAGAAAATCTGCTTAAACACGCCGATGAAATCAAGGGTGTGGTGGGCAATAACCTGCGCGAGCGCATTGAACAGGTGCGCTTAAACCGCACGCTGACGCAGATGATCACCAATATGGACTTAGAAGTCGGGCCAGCAGACTTGGCGTTTCGCCCCGTCGAGAGCGCTACCATCGCAGAGCTTTTCGATGAGCTTGAATTCGGCGGCAACCTGCGCGAGCGCGTCGTGGATGCTTTCCCGAATATCGAAGGCAGCATGCCGGAGCCCGAAAATGACGTCAAGGTCAGCGTCACTGACAAGAGCGTTGCCGAGTGGCTGAAGGATAAAAGCGGCGTAGCTGTGTTCATTACCGGCGATGGGAGACCGGGCCAAGGTGACGCCACTAGCGTTTCGCTTGTCGACGACTCCTTTGACGGCCTGCACATCGAACTCGCCGACCTCAGTGCCGAAGACGATAAAGCCCTTGCAGGCTGGTTGGAATCGGATGCAGAGAAATTCCTGCACGAAGCCAAAGCGGCGTACCACATGCTCAAAGGCCGCGGCATCGAACTAAACGGCATCGCGCACGACACTGCGCTTGCCGCATACTTGCTGCGCCCTGGCCAACGTACCTATGAGCTTCCCGATGTTTACCAGCGCCACCTGCGCAAGACCCTGGAAGCTTCCAGCGAGCAGCTATCGCTTCTCGATGACACCGGCGGCATTGATTCCGCAGCCGCCATCATGGAACTTACAGTTGAGCTAACGAAGCTTCTGCAAGAAATCGATTCCTACCAGCTCTATGCCGAGCTGGAGATTCCACTGGTGTCCATCTTGGCCAAGATGGAAGCGACCGGCATCGCCGTCGATATCGACACTTTGGAATCCCAGCAGGAAGTCTTTGCTAACCACGTCGAAGCCGAAGAAAAGGCCGCGCGTGAGCTCGCCGGCGATGACAAGCTCAACCTAAATTCGCCCAAGCAGCTCCAAACCGTGTTATTCGAGACCTTGGACCTGCCCAAGACCAAGAAGACCAAAACCGGTTATTCCACCGCAGCGAAAGAAATTGAGCAGCTGGCTATCAATCACCCGCACCCCTTTTTGGACCACCTGCTTGCGCACCGTGAGTACCAAAAGCTCAAGACCACGCTTGAGGGTTTGATTAAGACCGTGCAGTCCGACGGCCGTATCCACACCACGTTTAATCAGACCGTGGCATCGACAGGACGTTTGTCGTCGACAGATCCGAACCTGCAGAACATCCCGGTTCGTACTGAATCCGGACGTACCATCCGCTCGGCATTCATCGTCGGCGAAGGCTACGAAACGCTACTGACGGCTGACTACTCGCAGATTGAAATGCGCGTTATGGCGCACCTGTCCCAAGACCCAGGTTTGATTGAGGCATACAAGGAAGGCGAGGACCTACACAACTACGTCGGCTCCCGCGTCTTCGATGTGCCAGTTGACCAAGTCACCCCAGAACTACGCCGCCGCGTCAAGGCTATGTCCTATGGTCTAGTCTATGGCCTTTCCGCATTCGGTTTATCCCAGCAGCTGTCCATTCCAGCGGGCGAAGCGAAGAAGATCATGGAAGCCTACTTCGACCGCTTCGGTGGAGTGAAGAAGTACCTTGCGGATGTTGTTGAACAGGCCCGTAAGGACGGCTATACCGCCACGGTCTTTGGCCGTCGCCGCTACCTGCCGGAACTGACCTCTGATAACCGCCTCGCACGCGAGAATGCTGAGCGCGCAGCGCTCAACGCACCAATCCAAGGCACCGCCGCGGACATCATCAAGGTCGCGATGATCCGCGTCGACAATGCCCTCGAAGGCTTCAAGTCGCGCGTGCTTTTGCAGGTGCATGACGAATTGGTCGTCGAAATTGCCCCTGGTGAGCTCGCCGAGGTGCAGGAGATTGTGGAGCGGGAGATGGATGCATCGATAAGCTTGCGTGTCCCACTCGAGGTCTCTGCCGGCACCGGTGATAACTGGGACGCTGCTGCGCACTAGGAAATCTGTAGCTGGCAGGAATTGAAGCGCATCTTGCGTGGATAACTTCGCGCGCCCCTGACTAGTTATCCACTGGGGTGCGCTCCACCATGGTCTTAGCGAAGTAATCGAATGGATGCTGCGCGAAGCCGAAGATAAATAGGCCGAGTATGGCCACGATGGTGGGCTCAACGTAGGGAATGCCGAATGCTGCGAGGACAGTCAGAGGGACCCAGCTGTTGCGAATCGCGGATGTTGTGTAGCCCCGGTTAATCGAGATGATTTCCAGCTGCAGTGACCACTTGCCCAACGAGGTGTTCCAGCGGCCTTCGACAATGGTGCGGTAGGCGAAAAAGACCAGGGAGAATGCGTAAATCTGGTACAACGTTGCTGCATCACCAGTCAGGGGAGTGCCGCCGATGAGATTAATGAGCCACTGGATAAGAAGGATGACGGCTCCGACGGCAAAACCGTCAATCCAAAAGCCGATCGCGCGGCGAATAAGAACAGACAAGCGGTAGCGCATGAAAAATACGTTACATGGCTCGTGTCAAACATTGCACTGCTTGCTGCAAGGATGTAGGGTTGTTGGAGCGTGTCTATGCCCGCAAGCGCTTTCAATCAGTATAGGAGGGTTGACCTCGCTGGCGCGGTGAGATTGAACGGTGTGTTTAACACTACCAGTCCAAGAGATACGTTTCTGTCCATTTTCGATCTCCTAACAATTTCGGAGCACACTTAAATATGCCCACTTCTAACACCCCTCAGGTAGCGATTAACGATATCGGTACCGCTGAGGACTTCCTCGCAGCAGTCGACGCCACCATCAAGTACTTCAACGATGGTGACATCGTCGAAGGCACCGTGGTTAAGGTTGACCACGACGAGGTATTGCTCGATATCGGATACAAGACCGAAGGTGTCATTCCGTCCCGCGAGCTGTCCATCAAGCACGACGTCGACCCAGATGAGGTTGTCGAGGTCGGCGATCAGATCGACGCTTTGGTTCTGACCAAGGAAGACAAAGAAGGTCGTCTGATCCTCTCCAAGAAGCGTGCACAGTACGAGCGCGCTTGGGGCGCAATCGAAGAGCTGCAGGCCAAGGAAGAGCCAGTTACCGGTACCGTTATCGAGGTTGTCAAGGGCGGCCTCATCATCGACATCGGACTGCGTGGCTTCCTGCCAGCATCGCTTGTTGAAATGCGTCGCGTCCGCGACCTGGAGCCATACATTGGCCAGGAGCTGGAAGCAAAGATCATCGAGCTCGACAAGCAGCGTAACAACGTTGTTCTGTCCCGCCGTGCATTCCTTGAGCAGACCCAGTCTGAGGTTCGCTCTGAGTTCCTGCACCAGCTGCAGAAGGGCCAGGTCCGCAAGGGCGTTGTCTCTTCCATCGTCAACTTCGGCGCATTCGTCGACTTGGGCGGCGTAGACGGCCTGGTTCACGTTTCCGAGCTGTCTTGGAAGCACATTGATCACCCATCCGAGGTTGTCACCGTTGGCGACGAAGTAACCGTAGAGGTTCTCGACGTCGACCTGGACCGCGAGCGCGTATCGCTGTCTCTGAAGGCAACCCAGGAAGATCCATGGCGCGTATTCGCACGCACCCACGCTGTGGGCCAGATCGTGCCAGGCAAGGTCACCAAGCTCGTTCCATTCGGTGCGTTCGTTCGCGTCGAAGAGGGCATCGAGGGCCTTGTTCACATCTCCGAGTTGGCTCAGCGCCACGTTGAGGTCCCAGACCAGGTTGTCAACGTTGGTGAAGATGTCATGGTCAAGGTTATTGACATCGACCTCGAGCGTCGTCGTATCTCCCTGTCCGTTAAGCAGGCAGACGAGGATTACACCGAAGAGTTCGATCCATCCAAGTACGGCATGGCTGACTCTTACGACGAGCAGGGCAACTACGTCTTCCCAGAAGGCTTCGACTCTGAGACCAATGAGTGGAAGGAAGGCTTCGACGAGCAGCGTCAGGCTTGGGAGGCACGCTACGCAGAGTCCGAGCGTCGCTTCCAGCTGCACACCGCTCAGATCGAGCGCCACCGTCAGGCAGCTGCAGAAGCAGCTGAGACCGAGGCAGCTTCCGCTAACTACTCTTCCGAGTCCAACGATGCAGCTCCGGCATCTGAGGCACCGGCAGAGTCTGCAGGTTCCCTCGCTTCTGATGAGCAGCTCGCTGCTCTGCGCGAGAAGCTTGCTGGTGGCGAGAACTAATTCTCACCGCTAAATAGCTAATAGCAACTAGCTAAGAAAACGCCCGCCGCTTCATTGCGGTGGGCGTTTTCTCTTGCCAAAACCTGGAAATTAATTAAATGTTTAATAATAGTTGATTTTATTTGCACACTCTGGCTAGTATGTAACCTACAACACCCACAGGGTTGTTACTCGTAATGGAGGCAAGACCTGAGTGGCTTTTCTATTGTGAATTGCCGCTCAGGTCTTTTCGTGTTTTACCGAGAATGAAAGAAGGTACATCTCATGTCCAAGACTGAGATGCGCACCGCCGCAGAGGAAATCCTCGCAGGCATTGGCGGGGCGGATAATATCGCATCATTTACGCACTGCGCAACGCGTTTACGCTTCGAGCTTAACGATGCGTCCAAGGCTGACAAAGACAAGCTCGACGCCATCCCCAAGGTCATGGGCGCTGTCCCACAGGGTGGGCGCAACTACCAGGTTGTTATCGGTGGCGATGTTGCCAGCGTGTACAACGAAATGGTGCAGCTGCCAGGCGTTCGCAAATCCGATGCTGACGTCAAAGCCGCGAGCCGCGCGAAGACACAAGGCAAGATGCCATGGTTGGATACCGCGTTTGAGTATCTATCCGACTCCTTCCGCCCGATCCTGGGTGTCCTGCTGGGCGCCTCGCTAATCATTGCGTTTACTGCGGTGATGGAGGCTTTCGGCGTCGTCGATACGCGTGCCGATGACAAAGCAGCCATCTGGTTCTTCATCGATGCCATGTGGCGCTCGGTGTTTTACTTCCTGCCAGTGATGGTGGCCTATAACGCCGGTAATAAACTGCGCATTGACCCCTGGGTTCCTGCCGCGGTTATGCTCGCGTTATTTACGCCGGAGTTCTTAGGGCTGAAAGAAAACCCTGTTGCCAACTGCGTGGTTGATGAAGCACTAGGCACTGAGACCTGTTCCATTGACTTGCTGGGCATTAACGTGGCTTTGCCGGACTACGGCGGAAACGTCTTTGTACCGTTGATTATGGCACTGGTGGCAGCCGGGATTTACAAGGGCTTCCAGAAGATCATTCCTTCCGCTGTCCACATGGTGTTTGTGCCATTTTTGACCCTGTTGTTTACCATTCCGATTACCGCTGTGCTGATTGGACCTTTCGGCGTCTGGCTCGGTAGCACCATCGGCGTGGGCCTGGCATGGATGAACGGTAACGCACCATTCGTCTTCGCCATCCTGATTCCAATGCTGTATCCATTCCTGGTTCCACTCGGGCTGCACTGGCCACTCAACGCGCTGATGCTCGTCAACATTGAGGCTTTGGGCTACGACTTCATCCAAGGTCCAATGGGTGCCTGGAACTTCGCTTGTTTCGGTGCAACTGCTGCGGTCTTGGCCATCTCCATGCGTGAGAAAGACCCAGAAATGCGCCAGACCTCCGGTTCAGCACTGGCAGCTGGTCTCTTCGGTGGTATTTCGGAACCGTCCCTCTACGGTATTCACCTGCGCTTTAAGCGCATCTACCCACGCATGCTGGTCGGTTGTTTCGCTGGCGGTCTTACCATCGCTATCTTGGGAACCGCCTCCGGCGGCGTTACCACCAATGCTTTCGTGTTTACGTCTTTGCTGACCATCCCGGTCTTTTCCCCAATGCTGACGTATACCATCGCGGTCGCTATCGCTTTCGCTGTTGCCTTCCTGCTGATTTACTTCACTGACTACCGCACCGCAGAGGAAAAGGAAGCATCGCGTGAGCGTGCAGCTGCAGCGGGTCTCATCCCAGCTGACGCCAACTCTGAGGACTCAGCCGCAACAGCTGCCGAGACCGCTGACTTGGTCTCACCAGTCGATGGCATGGCCGTCAAGCTTGAAGATATCGACGACAAGGTCTTCGCCAGCGGAACACTGGGCAATGGCATCGGCATCGTGCCAGTTAACGGCAATATCCAAAGCCCAGTCGCCGGCACCATCGCGACGGTCACCAAGACAGGCCACGCCTTCGGCATCAAGACTGATGATGGGGTAGAGGTCCTAGTCCACATCGGTATTAACACCGTGCGCATGAAGGGCGACGGCTTTGAGCCCAAGGTTGCCAAGGGAGACGTTGTCAGCATCGGCACGTCACTGGCTGAAGTTGACCTGGACAAGATCAAGGAAGCCGGCTACGACAACACCGTCGTTGTCACCGTCACCAACACGAAAGCCATGGGGGAGGTCGCAAGCATCGCCGAAGGAGCAGTCAAGGCTGGTGAGGCGGTCGTTGCCATTAAGCGCTAACCTGGTTATCGATGCAGATCCTTCGAGTATTTAATAACAACGTCGTCCTCGCACGCCGCGGGGACGAGGAAGTTATTGTCACAGGTCGCGGTCTGGGTTTTAAAGCCCAGCACGGCGAAGAGATTGACGGCAATCGCATTGCCCAGGTTTTTACACCGTCGCTTGGCCGCGACCCGGACCACCTCGCCATCATGTTGGCGGCGTTGAGCCCGGACTATATCGACAAAGTTGTAACCGCGCTAACGGCGGTTAACGTCGAAGCCGAGCTCACGCTGGTGGTCGCGCTCGCAGACCACATCCAGTCCGCAGTCCAAAGAACCCGCGCGGGCCACATCGTGGATTACCCGCTGCGCGCCGAGGTCGAACACCTTTACCCAGAGGACTACCAGCGCGCCGTCAAGACGCTAGAAGTCATCAACGCCGAGCTGGATACGCCTTTGCCGGATTCAGAGGCGATTGCTTTGGCGCTGCATTTGGTCAACGCGGGCTTTGTCTCGGGGGATCTGTCCCAGACCTATCGCATGACGGGGCTGATTCAGCAGCTCATTGATATCATCGGGGAATTCTTCGGCACCCAGCTAGACACCAGTGAGGTCACGGTCGCGCGCTTTATCACCCATTTGCGCTATCTTTTTGTGCGCATGCAGCAAAACAAACAGCTTTTTGCCGAACATTCGGCTATCGGCCGCGCTATCGTGGAAGCGTACCCCCGCGCCAGCGAATGCGCGAAGGTCTTGGCAAATATCATCGAGATGCGCATGGATGAACATCTCACGGATGATGAGGTGTCTTACCTGGCATTGCACGTAGCACGACTTGAAGGAAAGCAATGAAAATTATCGGTTTAACTGGCGGTATCGGCAGCGGCAAGTCTACGGTCGCGCAACTTTTTGTAGACGAGGGCTTTCCGCTTGTCGATGCCGATAAGGTCGCACGTGAAATCGTCGAGCCCGGTCAGCCAGCATTGCAAGAGCTTGCCGATGTTTTTGGCGCAGACATCATCACCGCTACCGGGGAATTGGACCGCCAGCTTTTAGCCCAGCGTGCTTTCGTCGATAAAGAACACACTGAGCAGATCAACGCGATTACCCATCCGAAGATTCAAGCGCGTACGCAAGAGCTTTTCGATGGCTATCGAGAGCAGGGTGTGGAAGCAGTTATCTATGATATGCCGCTGCTGGTCGACAACGGCCTTGATCGCGCGATGGACTGGGTCATCGTCGTCGATGTTTCCCCAGCAGAGCGCGTGCGCCGCTTGGTGGAGTACCGCGGCATGGATGAAGAAGATGCCCGTCGCCGCATGAAGTCGCAGATCCCGGATGGTTTGCGCCTAGCATCAGCGGACTCTGTCATTGATAACAACGCCGCGGAAGAAAACTTGAAACCGCAAGTGGACCAATTAATCTCGGATGCGCCGTGGCTTGCGTAGCGGCGTAGTATTGAGGGTATGGCTTTTGCAGGAGAACACCCGATATATTCGCAGTCTGAGCACCGCCCGGTTGGTGAAATTGAACGCACCGGGCGGGCCTTCGAGGTAGTTTCTGAATATGAACCTGCTGGTGACCAGCCCACCGCTATCGCGGAATTAGACCGCCGACTCAACGACGGCGAACGCGATGTCGTCCTTATGGGTGCCACCGGTACAGGTAAGTCAGCGACGGCGGCGTGGCTCATCGAAAAGCAGCAGCGCCCCACACTCGTCATGGCACCGAATAAGACCCTGGCGGCGCAGCTGGCCAATGAGCTGAAACAGCTGCTGCCGAATAACGCGGTGGAGTACTTCGTCTCTTACTACGACTACTACCAGCCAGAAGCGTATATCGCGCAGACTGATACCTATATCGAAAAAGACTCGTCTATCAACGAAGACGTTGAGCGTCTACGCCACTCGGCGACCTCGGCGCTGCTCTCGCGGCGCGACGTGGTGGTAGTCAGCTCCGTGTCCTGTATCTACGGCCTGGGTACTCCGCAGTCTTATCTGGACCGCTCGGTGCTGTTGCACATCGATGATGAAGTTGAGCGCGACCAGCTACTACGTCTTTTGGTCGATATCCAATATGAGCGCAATGATGTGGGCTTTACCCGCGGTACTTTCCGCGTCAATGGTGACATCGTCGATATCATCCCGGCTTATGAAGAACGTGCCGTGCGCATTGAATTCTTTGGCGATGATATTGATGCGCTTTACTACATTCACCCGGTCACCGGCGACATGATCGAGCAGGTCGATGAGCTGCGCATCTTCCCAGCCACGCACTATGTTGCAGGTCCGGAGCGCATGGCCAAAGCTGTGGAAGCCATCAAGGAAGAACTTGCGGAACGCCTCGCGGATTTGGAAAACCGCGGCAAACTGCTCGAAGCGCAACGCCTGCGCATGCGTACCGAATACGACCTAGAGATGATCGAGCAGGTCGGGTTCTGCTCCGGCATTGAGAACTATTCACGCCACATGGATGGCCGTGGCCCGGGTACGGCGCCGGCGACCTTGATGGATTATTTCCCCGAGGACTTCCTCACCATCATCGATGAGTCGCACGTGACCGTGCCGCAGATTGGCGGCATGTTCGAAGGCGATATGTCGCGCAAGCGTAACCTGGTGGAATTCGGCTTCCGCTTGCCGTCGGCCGTGGATAACCGCCCGCTGACCTTCGACGAGTTCGAGCAGCGCGTCGGCCAAACGGTTTATCTGTCCGCGACCCCGGGCAATTACGAAGTCGCTGCTGCTGGTGGCGAATACGTCGAGCAGGTTATTCGCCCGACCGGTCTAGTGGACCCGAAGGTCACCGTTAAACCGACCCAAGGCCAAATCGATGACCTTATCGACGAAGTCCGCGAGCGCACCAAGAAGGATGAGCGCGTCCTGGTCACCACCTTGACCAAGCGCATGGCCGAGGACTTAACGGACTATCTTCTCGAGCACGGCATCCGCGTGCGCTATTTGCACTCAGATATTGACACCTTGCAGCGCATCGAGTTGCTACGCCAGCTGCGTCTGGGCGAATACGACGTGCTCGTCGGCATTAACTTGCTGCGTGAGGGCCTCGACCTGCCCGAAGTCTCGCTCGTGGCCATCTTGGATGCCGATAAGGAAGGTTTCCTGCGCTCGACCACCTCACTGATTCAGACCATTGGCCGTGCGGCTCGTAACGTCTCCGGCGAAGTCATCATGTACGCGGACAAAGTCACTGAGTCCATGGAACGCGCGATTGATGAAACCGAGCGGCGCCGCGAGAAGCAGATTGCGTACAACAAGGAGATGGGCATTGACCCACAGCCGCTGCGCAAGAAGATCGCCGATATCTTGGACCAGGTCTATGAAAACGAGGGCACCGGTGACGGTGAATCCGATCCAGCATCGATTGTGGACGCCCCAGATGTTTCGAGCATGGCAGCAGATGAAGTGCAAAAGCTTATCGATGACCTCTCGCAGCAAATGGCCGCCGCCGCCCGTGAGCTAAAATTCGAGCTAGCTGGGCGTTTGCGCGATGAGATCGCTGATTTGAAGAAAGAACGCAGAGGTCTCAAAGAAGCCGGCATTTAATGCCATAATAAATCACATAGGTTAATTTCTATTTCCTCGAGAAAGTGAATTCACATGCTCAATTACAACACCATCGCGGTGGGCACCGATGGATCGCAGACTTCGTTGCGTGCGGTGCAAGCAGCGGCGAGTATGGCGCGAGCCTATGACGCGAAGCTGATTATTATTTCAGCCTTCTACAACCAGCCAGGCGCGATGCTGGGCGCTCCAGATTCTGAAAGCGTGCCGGTGATTGACCGCACCGATGCCCAGAATTACCTGGACAATGCAGCATCGATTGCGCAAGAAGAGGGCGCAAAAACCATCGAAGTCATTGGCAAATCTGGCGAGCCCGTCAAGGCCATGCTGGAAGTGGAAAAAGACTACAACGTGGACATGTTCGTCGTGGGCAACCGCGGCATGAACTCCGTCCGCGGCCGTGTCTTTGGTTCGGTTGCAACGGAGCTAACGCGTAAAGCACACGCTGACGTAGTCGTGGTAAACACCACCTCTGAACGCAATTAGACAATTCTATTGTTAGACTGAAAATCAACTTATTAACGTGTGCGAAAGGTCCATTATGAGCGAATATGACACCATCGTTGTTGGTACCGACGGGTCGAAATCTTCCCTTCTTGCAGTAGAGCGCGCAGCACGTATTGCTGCGGCATTCGATGCTCGTCTTATTATCGGCTGCGCTTACTATGAAAATAAGGAAGAAGCCTCCAAGACGCTGCGCCAGGAATCCGTCACCATCTTGGGTGACGATGTGGCCGCAGAGAACCTGGCTTCGGGCAAGGCGCATGCCGAAAAGTTCGGTGTGAAAAACATCGAAACCGCAGTGCGCGCAGGCACCCCAGTCCAAGCGCTGATGTCGATTGTCAACGATAACAACGCTGACTTGCTCGTGGTTGGTAACCGTGGCATCAACTCGCTCACCGGCCGCTTGCTAGGTTCGGTTCCAGCGGATGTTGCCCGTCAGTCCGACTGCGACGTCATGATCGTGCACACCGTCAACTAAGCCTCGAAGGGCTTAGCCCCAAATGGCTTAGCCGCGAATTCTTCGATCAGCACGTGACCATTTTGCCCATGAATAATGGGCACGGTGGCACGTGCATTTTTTGCGACTTCCGCCAGCGGTGCGAGCGTGCCATGCGATAACACATGCTCGCGCGGGCTGAGCGTGCGCACCGCCACCATCTTGATCTGCGTCGGATGTTCTTTGATCACTTCGGAGAAAATCAGCGGGTCATGCTGGCCATCATCGCCAATCAAAATCCACGTCATGTGCGGATAGTCGATGATCAGGTTCCGCAGCTGCACCTTCTTATGCTCCATGCCGTTCCGAAAAAGCCCGGTCTCGGTCGGACCCCAATCCGTGAGCAGCATCGGGCCTTCGGGGAACCCGTGTCGGCGCATAAAGCGCTTGAGCGTACGGTAGGTATTCCACGCGCCAGTGGACAAATAAAAGATCGGCGCATCCGGGTGTGCCTGGCGCAGCCGCGCAAAGAAAGCGGCCATGCCGTCGACGGGCGTGCGCGTATTGGTCTTCTTAATCCACGAATTCCACGCTGCGACCAAAGCGCGCGGCAGCCACGTGACCAAGATGGTGTCATCAATATCGCTGATGATTCCCACTGGGCGCTCAGAATCCACGATCATAATATCGGCTACGGCATCTTCAGCTCCCGCGGTCGACAACCGCGCTTTATGCCAGCCTGGTTCCAATCCGGGGTTGTCCATGCTGATATCGATGTAGCCATTGTCATCGGTGTGCGCGTGGATGTGCTTATCGCCGACCGTCACTGTGAAAGGATGATCGGTTAACTGCACGGTCAAAAATTGCCGCCAACCACGCTGCGCGGATTTATCGTCTGGGTTGCCAACCGCAAGCGGCAACGGATCGTTCGGATCTACGGCCAAGATACGGCCGTAGATCCGAATGCTGTGCGGAGAGCCATAACCGGTATACCCGCTTATGGCAGGCACCCAGCCGCGTTTAGAGGCGATTTTAACCGCCGTCTTATTCAGAGCTTGTTCTGCACCACGCATGATGTCGCTTAAGGCCATGGTTGCTAATTCTAATGGAATTCCTCGGGCCAGTGCCCAACGATGGTCAAGGTTTGCGTCGCACGGGTTAGCGCCACGTATAGGTCATTAACACCCAGCGGACTGCGGTTGATGATCTCTTCCGGATTAACCACGGTGACGTGGTCGAATTCCAAGCCTTTGACCTCTTCGACATTGCTGACATCAATAATCGCATTGAGCCGGCCGCCCTCGTCGGTGAAGATGCCGGCATCCAATGGCCCCTCGGCATCGTCGGCGCTGACAAAGCGCACCGGTTCGCCATCGCGAATGGACTCAGTGGGCTGTGCATTCTCATCGACGCTGCGGCGTACTTTATACGCCAAATCCGCGATCGGTTGGGGAGTGCGGTAGTTGACCGTGAGCTGATGCACGCGAAAACGCTCGCCCACAAATTCACTCAAGGTGTCTTCCCATGCATCCACGCCAGCAGGGGAGCTGGTCTGGCCGGTATCGCCAACCACCGTCATCCAGCGTGACGGGGTACGGCGAAAGACCATGCGCCATTCCATCGGCGTGAGCTCTTGCGCCTCATCGATGACCACGTGGCCATAAGCCCAGGTGTAATCCGCAGCAGCACGCTCCGCGGTCGAGCGATGGTCCACGGTTTGCTGACGTCGCGCCAAGGTCTCCGCGTCAATGACATCGTGCGCCGACAGAATCTCCGCCTCAAACATGTCATCGTCATTATCGGTCGACATCGACGAGGACAAGATATCCAAGGCATCCTCAGCATCAGCGACCTGTTCTTTCCACGCCGCGCGCTCGGCTTCCTGCTGCGCTTCAACATCCGGCATACCCACCAGCACAGCCAACTCATCTAAGAGCGCCACATCAGATACTGACCAGACTTCCTCGCCATCAAATTGCCACGGCCGGCACAGCGCCGAACGGGTTTCATCGTCATAGTCATAAGCAGCATGCTCGATGGCTTCTTCCGAGCCCAAAAGCTCCGCTAAGACTTGTTGGGGAGACAGGGTGGGCCAGAAGGCATCGATAAGCTCTTGCACCGCTGGGGTATCGGAGAGGTCGTCGAAGAGCTGATCAACATCCGCACGCGAGAGCAGGTTTTTTCCACCGAGCGGATCAGCGCCGATTTTATCCGCCATCTGCTCCGCCAACGACTGCACGAAATGCTCAGTGAAAGCACCGCGGGCATCATTATGCGGCTTGCGCGAACGGCGCGCGCGAGTACGTGCAGCCTTGACCATCGCAGGGGTCACAGTCAAGTACAGTTGCTCGACTTTGATGGTGACATCCTCATCGGGCACGACCTGGTAGGCCTGTAACGCCGCGCGTAAAATATCGACCATCGCCGCAGAACCCTTAATCTCCCGAGTGAGCAGACTATCCTGCGCGGTAGCAGTTACACCGGGGAAAAGCTGCGAAATCGTAGACAACACCACGCCGGTTTCACCCAGTTCGGGCAGGACGCGCGAAATATAGTCCAAGAAGGTTGAATTCGGACCCAGGATGAGCACACCGGTAGAAGACAGGCGCTCACGGTGGTTGTAGAGCAAATACGCTATACGATGCAGCGCTACCGCCGTCTTGCCCGTACCCGGGCCGCCGTCGACGACCATGACGCCGCGGCGTTCATCCCGGATGATCTCATCTTGCTCGCGCTGGATGGTTTCCACGATGGAATTCATGTGCGAGGTACGCGCGCGGTCCATCGCTTGATGCAGCGCGGATTCGCTGGTGATGCTGACGTCATCTTCTTCTACGTAACTTGCAGCGAGTTCGCGGGAGAGCACCTCATCGGTGATATCAGTGACCGTGCGCCCCTTGGTGCGGATATGGCGGCGCACAGCAACATCTTCCGGCTGCGCTGTGGTGGCGAGGTAAAACGGTCGCGCCATCGGCGCGCGCCAATCTAACAGCAGCGTGCGGTAATTTTCTTCGCGGGCATCTAGGCCCATACGGCCGATGTAACGGCGGTCTAAGCCTTCCGCAGTGGGGTTATCTCCGGGTGCGTTAACATCCACGCGGCCGAAGACAAGACCGAGTTGCGCCAAATTCAGGCGGTCTAGTTTGTCTTGCAGTAGGTGGTATTCGGTTTCACGGCGCACAAGTGCATCGGAATCAGGGTTGGCAGGATCGACATCAGCTTGTACTTCATTGAGCCGCTGGTTAGCATCGGCGACTTCTTTGTCCAAGCGGTCAAAGAGCATGTCAACATAGGTCTGCTCAGCGGCAATAGCTTGGGGTTTAGGGTGAGATGGGTTAGGTGTTGACGACGTGGTCACGGAGGGCATCAACTTCCTTGGGTGATGAGAGATGAAAAATGAAACAACGGCCCAGCATACAAAAAGCTGGGCCGTTGCGGGTAAACGTGAAAGAACTTAGATGTTCTTGCCTACCTTTTTAATTGCCTTAGCGATCTTCTTATCGGCTTCCTTCTGGAATTTACCAGCTTTCTTATTCCACTTTTTCATGGAACGACCGTTGGACTTTTCTGCCTTGTTCAAAGCTTTATCAGCTTTATCCTGAGCCTTGGAAGCATTCTTCACTACTGCCTTGCGCGCAGTCTTCGCGTTATCCTGCGCAGCATCCAGCCAGTCGCCAGCGTTGTTGTTGACAAAGCCGCGTGCGGAGTCGCCGTAATCCTTGGCGGTGTCGCGCACGTTAGCGATAAGGCCCTTGCCGGCCTTTTGCCAATCGTCCTTATTGTCATCAACATAAGAACGAGCTTCATCCACGTAGGACTTTGCGGTGTGCAGCAATTCCTTGCCGGTGTCCTGCCAGTCATCTTTATGGTCGTCGACGTAGCTGGTGACGCGATCAGTGGTGTCTTCGAACCAGTCGGTGGCCTTGCCGGTGAGGTTTTGCGTCTCAGACTTGGTTGGCAGCGCTGCCTGGACCTTCTTGCTGGTGCGCTCGCCGGCCTTCTTTGCACGCCAGCCTAGCGATGGCTTGCCCTCGAGATCCTGGGCCGTGATAAACAGCGCACCCAGCAACGCAGTGTTAGTAATCAGAGCATTGCGGCCATCATTCTTTTCCTTCTCCGAATCTGCAGACCAGAAGGCATTAGCGCCCACCAGCGCCGGCAGGGTGGTGCCAGCCAGGACTGCAGCAGAGGTACGCGGTGCCTTGCCGAGAGCCAGGAGGGAACCTGCGCCAACACGTGCGCCAGCGAGTCCGCGTGCAACAAGCTCTGGGTCATTAGGAACGAAGCTTGCGTATTCACGAGGCAAAACCTTGCGTAGACGAGCCAGCATGTTTTCGGTCTCTTCGACGTGCTGGTCGGTGTTGCGTAGCGTGTCCACGCCATCCCACACGAAGAAGGACGCGAGCATCGGACGGGCGATCTTACGTAGCATGATTTCTAAAGCTCCTTAAACTAAGTTCGCAATCTTTTCTAATCCACCAGTGTACGCAAATTCTTCACGCTGGTGCCGGTATTTTTATGTTTGCCGCAAAATTGTTACGCCATTACGTTGTTACGCCATTACCAACGCCTATCCCACCAGGTGCCCAGCTGCGGGCGTTCATCGCCGAGCGTGGTGGCCTTACCGTGGCCGGGCCAGACCACGGCCTCATCGGGGTAGATATCAAAGAGGCGCTCGGTGACGTCCTTGTACAAGCGCACAAAGTCCCCTTCAGAATTGGTTTTGCCCACGCCACCTGGGAAAAGCGAGTCGCCGACAAAGAGTTGTGGGATGCCGTCTAGGTTGACGGCCAGTGCAGCGCCACCGGGGGTGTGACCGCGCAAGATGATCACATCGTGGTTGCGGCCGCCGAACTCGATTGTGTCATCGTGCTGCAACTCGACGTCGACAGGCGCAGGCAGTGCAGGCGACTCCAGGAAAGCCGCATAGTGTGTCGCGCCTGTTGCTGCAAGAACTTCCTCCAGCGCGCGGACATGATCCCAGTGGCGGTGCGTGGTCAAAACCTTCGTGATTTTCACCCCGGCTTTCTCCGCCATGGCGAGGATGGCGGGGGCGTCATCGGCGGCATCGATAAGCAAGCCTTCACCGTCGGCAGCGAGCAGATAGCAATTATTGTCCATCTCCGAGACGGAGATGTGATGCAGAGTAATTTCGTTCGTCATATCACCCACCTTACGGGTATGTTCGATGAAGAGTAGAACACTAGAAGTCATCAGAGGAAGAGAAAACCAACAAGTGGCTGATCGCTTAGTAGTCCGCGGTGCGCGTGAGCACAACCTTAAAGGAGTGGACATCGATGTCCCGCGCGACAAAATGGTCGTTTTTACCGGTCTATCGGGATCGGGTAAGTCTTCGCTGGCTTTCGACACGATCTTTGCCGAAGGACAGCGGCGATACGTTGAGTCTTTGAGCTCTTATGCCCGCATGTTTTTGGGGCAAATGGACAAACCCGATGTGGATTTCATTGACGGGTTGTCGCCGGCGGTATCCATCGACCAGAAATCCACGAACCACAACCCACGTTCGACGGTGGGCACGATTACGGAAATTTATGACTATCTGCGTCTGCTGTTCTCACGCGCGGGTACGCCGCACTGTCCGAAGTGTGACGCGATTATTGAGCGGCAGACTCCGCAGCAGATCGTTGACGATGTTTTAAGCCAGGAAGAAAAGCTCAAGTTCCAGGTACTGGCTCCCGTTGTGCGTAAGCGCAAAGGCGAGTTTGTTGATCTGTTCGAAGACTTGGCTGCCCAAGGCTTTGTGCGCGCGATGGTCGACGGCGAGCTGATTCAGCTGAGCGACCCGCCGAAGCTAAAGAAGCAGATTAAGCATGACATCAACGTTGTGGTTGACCGTCTGCAGGTTAAGGCTTCTGCAAAACAGCGCATGACTGATTCGGTGGAAACTGCGCTGCGGCTTGCCGATGGCCTTGTCACCATCGAGTACGTGGACAACGAAGAGCTGACCCATACTTATTCGGAGAAGGCAGCGTGTCCTAATGGCCACCCGTTGACCATTGAGGAATATGAACCGCGTGCGTTTTCTTTCAATGCGCCCTTTGGTTCCTGCCCGGCCTGTGACGGCATTGGTACCAAAACGGAAGTTGATTTGGACCTGCTGATTCCTGATAAGGATGCCCCGGCGGTCGATGCGATTCAGCCGTGGACTTCTTCGCCGAACTCTAAGTATTTTGTCAAGCTCGTCGAAGGACTGGGCAAAGCACTGAACTTTGACCCAGAAGCGCCGTTGAGCTCACTTAGCGATGCGCAGCGTGATGCCCTAATTTACGGTTCCGACGAGGAAGTCAACGTCCGCTATAAAAACCGCTACGGCCGCCAGCGCAACTGGACTGCGCCTTTTGAAGGTGCCGTGGGCTTTTTGGAGCGCAAGCTGGAACAAACAGATTCCGAGTGGGCAAAAGACCGGCTTTTGCAGTACACGCGCCTAGTGCCGTGTCCGACCTGTAAAGGCTCGCGTCTGCGCCCAGAGATTCTCGCCGTGCGGTTGGCAGCGCAGGGCTTTGACGAGCTTTCCATCGCCGGCCTCACGGCATTGTCGATTGAGGATGCCTCGACCTTCCTCAATTCCTTGGTTCTTGGCCACCGCGAAGAGATCATTGCTGGCGCCGTGTTGAAGGAAATCCAGGCCCGCCTGCGCTTCTTGCTGGATGTCGGTTTGAACTACCTGACTTTGGACCGCGGCACTTCGACTCTTTCCGGTGGCGAGGCACAGCGCATTCGCTTAGCGACGCAAATCGGCTCCGGTCTAGCCGGTGTCCTTTATGTGCTCGACGAGCCATCCATTGGCTTGCACCAGCGCGATAACCACCGCTTGATCCAAACGCTCAAGCGCCTGCGCGATATTGGCAACACCCTAATTGTTGTCGAGCACGATGAAGACACCATCCGCGAGTCTGACTGGCTGATCGATATCGGTCCCCGCGCGGGTGAATACGGCGGCGAGGTTGTCTACCAAGGCGAGCCCAAGGGCATTTTGAAGGCCAAGGACTCGCTGACGGGGCAGTACCTTTCCGGCGCTAAGGTCTTAGGTATCCCAGATACTCGTCGCGAGATCGACAAAGAACGCATGTTGAAGGTCGTCGGAGCGCACGAAAATAACCTGAAAGACATCGACGTGGAAATCCCACTGGGCGTTCTGGTGTGTATTACCGGTGTGTCTGGCTCGGGTAAATCCACGGTGGTCAACCAGATTCTGGCTAAGACCCTGGCGAATAAGCTTAACCGCGCCCGCCAGGTGCCGGGGCGCGCGGTGCGCGTGGAAGGCGTTGAGCACCTAGACAAACTCGTGCAGGTTGACCAGTCGCCGATTGGGCGTACCCCCCGGTCAAACCCAGCTACTTATACGGGCGTGTTCGACAAGATCCGTAACCTTTTCGCCGAAACTCAAGAGGCCAAGGTGCGTGGATACAAGGCCGGCCGGTTTAGCTTCAACGTTAAGGGCGGTCGCTGTGAAGCCTGCCAGGGCGATGGCACCATCAAGATTGAAATGAACTTCCTGCCGGATGTGTATGTTCCGTGTGAAGTCTGTGATGGCGCACGCTATAACCGTGAGACCCTTGAGGTCTTGTACAAGGGCAAAAATATTGCCGAAGTGCTGCACATGCCGATTTCGGAGGCAGCCGAGTTTTTCGAGCCGATCACGTCGATTCACCGCTACCTCGCCACGCTTGTCGATGTCGGCCTCGGCTACGTGCGCCTTGGCCAGGCAGCCACCACGCTATCCGGTGGCGAGGCCCAGCGCGTAAAGTTGGCTTCCGAGCTGCAAAAGCGAACTAATGGCCGCACCATCTACATCCTGGATGAGCCGACAACTGGTTTGCACTTTGAAGATATTCGCAAACTGATGCTAGTCATCCAAGGATTGGTAGACAAGGGCAACTCCGTCATCATCATTGAGCACAACTTGGACGTGATTAAGTCTGCTGACTGGATTGTGGACATGGGGCCAGAAGGCGGCTCCGGTGGTGGCACCGTCGTGGCCGAAGGCACACCAGAAGACGTTATTGCAGTTGAGGGCTCATACACCGGGCAGTACCTCAAGCCCTTATTGGAGGGGCAGAATTAGCCCAGGTAGTTTCCTGGGCTAGTGTTTGATGACGTGATTTCTTTCCAACCCCTGCCGCGCCGCGCAATTGCGCTCGCGGCAGCTGCGTCGATAGCCGTGCTTACCAGCTGCTCTACCTTAAGCGGCCCTGGTGCGCCCACGGCTACGACCTCGTCGACCGCAGAGGATACCGTTATCTCTGATGATCTTGCTGTGCTCGAGGAAGAAAACCTCGAAGCCGCGATTGCGCATCTGGTCGAGGACGTCGAAAAAGAATTTGGCGCCACGGTTTCTCTAGCGATCGTTGATGGCAAGCAGGATTTCCTAGCCGGCGCCGATGGCAGTGAGCCTGCCTGGTCAACCATCAAGGTGCCCATTGCGATTGCCGCCTTGCGCGATGGCGCAAGCGAAGAGCTTGTCGATGCCGCCATCAAAGAATCCGACAACGACGCAGCCCTCGCACTGTGGAACCAGGTGGAGTGGACCGAGGGCAGTGCACAGCACAGCATTGAGGAATTACTCGATAGCTTTGACTCTGAAGTAGAGACCGACGAAGCTTTTGGCATGTCGACGTGGAAGGTCAAAGACCAAGCGCGCTTTGCATCGCATTTGGGATGCATTCCCGAAGCGGAGTACGTCTATGACGCAATGAGCGATATCGTCGACTGGCAAAAATGGGGCCTGTCCGGACTTGACGGCGTGCACTCTAAAGGGGGCTGGGGTCTCGATGAAGACGACGGCGAATACACCTCCCGCCAAATTGCCGTCATGCCTGTCGATGGGGGAGAGATCGGCATTGCCGTTTCTGCGTCTTGGCAAACCTGGGATGATGACAATTCTTATCTGGAAGATAGCGGATACGACGCCGTCGAAGATATCTCCGCTGCTGCGCTCGATGAGATTGCCAGCCGTTTGGAAATTCTGATTGAAAAGGCGCTGGAGACCGGCGAGCTCGACCCAGTCAATGATTGCTCCGAGACTTCCCGGTTGGCGCCGGTGGCAACAGGACCTAGTGCCGATTCGACAGAAGAACCTGCCCAAGAGTCTGGCAATTAGTACCGAATCGCCAGGCGATTTGGGAAGTTATGCACAAAGGTGTTAAAGTAATCGTCACTACCGCCCGTAGCGCCATTTTCAGGAGCATCGGGTTGCAAGCGGAGCATCTCCCACCTCAAGCCGCACATTATTTAATGTGCAGGATACGGGTAAAAGGTAGCTGAGTTTGGCGCGAACTATTTGTATCGTGGTGACACTTAGCAACTTTGAGAGCTCCCGGCTGCACTGGTTTTACTATCAGGCAGGCGGGATTTTCGTTTGTGACGTGGTAGGCGAACAAACTATCCCTTCTCACTTAGGAGACACACAATCAGCTCTGAAGCTCGCATTAATGAGCGCATCCGAGTACCAGAAGTACGTCTGGTCGGTCCCGGAGGCGAACAAGTAGGTATCGTCCGCACTGATGATGCACGAAAGCTCGCTTTTGAGGCAGACTTGGACTTGGTCGAGGTTGCCCCTAACGCTAAGCCGCCTGTCGCAAAGATCATGGACTACGGCAAATTCAAATACGAGCAGGCTCAAAAGGCCCGCGAATCTCGTAAGAACCAGCAGCAGACTGTGGTCAAGGAACAGAAGTTCCGTCCTAAAATCGATGATCACGATTATGAGACCAAAAAGGCAAACGTTGTTCGCTTCCTGGAAAAGGGTTCCAAGGTAAAGGTCACCATCATGTTCCGTGGTCGTGAGCAATCACGTCCGGAGCTTGGTTACCGCCTGCTGGAGCGTCTGGCAGAAGATGTGGCTGAGCACGGCATCGTGGAGTCGCGTCCGAAGCAGGATGGTCGCAACATGACCATGGTCTTTGGCCCTAACCGCAAGGGTAAGAAGTAGCCCGCAAGTTCACTTCGACGGTTGTACCGCGCACTTTAAGAAAGTGTGCTGCACCGCGATATCGACCCGTCAAGGATTGAGGAATCCCATGAAGCAGAAGACCCACAAGGGCACCGCAAAGCGCATCAAGGTCACTGGTTCCGGCAAGCTGCGCCGCGAGCAGGCTGGCCGTCGCCACTTGCTGGAAGGCAAGACCTCCAAGCGCACCCGTCGTCTGAAGGGCACCGAAGCAGTTGCTCCAGCAGACACCAAGCGCGTAAAGCGCCTGCTTGGCCGCGCGTAATTAGCGCCTAATCACCCACAAAATAGTTCGTCAGAGATAGTTAAGGAAGTAACACCGTGGCACGAGTAAAGCGCTCAGTCAACGCCAAGAAGAAGCGTCGCGCGATTTTGAAGTCCGCCAAGGGCTACCGCGGCCAGCGTTCCCGCCTCTACCGCAAGGCTAAGGAACAGTGGTTGCACTCTATGACCTACGCTTACCGCGATCGTCGCGCGCGTAAGTCTGAGTTCCGTAAGCTGTGGATCCAGCGCATCAACGCTGCAGCTCGTATGAACGATATCACCTACAACCGTCTCATCCACGGCCTGCGCCTGGCTGAGATCGAGGTAGACCGCAAGATCCTTGCTGAGTTGGCAGTCAACGACTTCGAGACCTTCTCCGCACTGTGCGAGGCTGCAAAGGCTGCACTGCCTGAGGACGTTAACGCTCCTAAGGCTGCCTAAGCCAAAGCCTTAATACATACGGCTACTTAAAAACCCGAGCTCTTATCCCACTCTCAGGGATGGGAGCTCGGGCTTTTTCGTGGTTTTATACAAGGGATCGCCAATTTCCCCAACCAGACCCGGTTTCTAGTTGGGTTCTCTCATGCCCTAGCAGTTGTTTTGCCGCGGCGTCCTTAGATCAGATCCATCGCTCCCATGCTGCTCACGTGGTCCGTATTGCTCACCAGTTTGCCGCCTGGGGTCTGCAGGCGGACTTTGCCGCGGTGTCGCCGCATTCTGCCGCGATTGGGCTTGCCTCGTTTCGGCTTTCCTGGTTTGTGTTTGTTGCGCTGACCGTCCGGGGCATCGTTATTGACGCCGTTGTGGTACTTACACAACATGGTCAGATTCGACGGCTTCGTATGCCCGCCGTGTTTGTGTGCGTCGATGTGGTGGACTTGGCATCTATCGGCTGGTACGTTGCAGTCCGGCCAGGGGCACACGAGATTCTCCGCCATGGCCCAGGTGCGCAGCTTCTCTGATGCGAAACGGGCTTCGTAGAGATTCACAGGCCCGGCGGTGGGGTGAAAGAGCCCGACATAGAGCTTGTCACCAAGGGAGCCTTCCATTGCGGCGTTGATGAATTCGGCGCCGGTCATGGTCGTGCCGTCGGATAAAGCAACAATGACGTCCTCGCCTTTGCCGCAGGAGACTTTCGCGTAATCCTCGAGACCGATAGCAATCACGGTGCGGTATTCCGGCTTGATTAGCCCGGTGCCGGTGCCTTCGACTAAATCCCAGAAAGGCTCTAATAATGCTTCAGAGCGTGGCTGGTCGGCGTTGGTAATGGCGGCGTCGAGAGTTTTCTCGAGGTCGGTGATGCGGCGCTGGGTATCGGTAATACTTATGGTGCGAAGGCCGTCAATAGCCCGGCCGACGCGAACGCCGCGTTTCTTCTTGGTGTCGCCGCCTTCTTCGGTGACGCGTTTCTTGGCGTAGGCTTCGACTTCTTCGAAGGTGCCCTCAAACGCGATAAGTTCTGCACGCAAGCGCCAGGCGGCACCGCGCTTCTGCAACTTCTTGGCGTGTTTGTTGACCATTTCTAAGTATTCGAGGCTTAATTGCCTTGCTTCGGCAAGCGCGACGGAGTCGCGCTGCACCTTGGGAGAATCGGCAGGGCCGAAGAGAACATCGGCAAGCCGGGTGTATTTGCGTGCAGTGTTCAGTGGCATCAGGTCACCGGCTAAGTCATAAGGGGAGCACTCGTAAACGTCGCGGAGGATGGTTATTCCGCTGGTGTAGAAGAGTTTTATTATTTGTTGTCCGTTCATAACTTCGACACTAAAACGCGAACGCAACCCCTGGCTAGGGCAAAGATTTTTGCCTGTGGATAACTGCCGTGGCGCACCACCGGTGGTTCAAAGTTATCCACAGATTTACTGCCGATTGGAAATAGGGCTGAAAAGTCATTGCTTTATGAGCTCGTCGGTGGTTAAGGTGGATTGTTTTACCCCGTGAGAATGGACGAATTTCTGATGGCATCGATAGCCTTTCGACTGCGATGATCACTCAAGTCCACCGTGCTAGGCTGTCCTAAGTGTTTTGGCACGTCCCCCTATTCCTTTTCTTCCTACTGGCAATTTGATGCCCACATCTCGAAAGGCGGTCGGAAATGACCAATCCTTATAACTCCTTTGAGCCAAACCCTGATGGCTTTGATGCCCGAATGCAGCAAGACCCGCAGACTCAGTCCTATGCGCAATACCAGGAATCGCTGAATAACCCGCAGGCGCAGTATCCGCAATTCAATGCTTTCCAGCAGCAACCACAGGCAGGTGCACCGGCTCCTTACGGTCAGCAGCATGGAATGGCACAGCCGGGGATGACGCAACCGGCGATGTATGCGACTCCACCGAAGTCATGGATTGCGACTCTGCTGCTGGCATTTTTCCTGGGCACACTTGGTGCGCATAATTTCTACTTGGGATACAAGGGCCGCGCAATCGCGCAGCTGTCGCTATCAGTCATTGGATGGTTTACGGCCATTTTGATCGTCGGCTTCGTGCTGCTCGCCATCG
Organism: Corynebacterium stationis; assembly: GCF_001941345.1. Classification (NCBI taxonomy): domain Bacteria; kingdom Bacillati; phylum Actinomycetota; class Actinomycetes; order Mycobacteriales; family Corynebacteriaceae; genus Corynebacterium; species Corynebacterium stationis. The sequence continues at coordinate 1,532,184 of NZ_CP009251.1, read as the reverse complement.
TGGGCATCTGGGCATTCGTTGACTTGGTCCGAATTCTCATCCGCCACGGAGAGTACGGCGTCGACCCAAACGGTGTGCCTCTTAGCTAATACCCGAACTAATTAACTAATCTATAAACCCATCCTGGACTTAAACAGGGTGGGTTTCTTTGTGCTTGGTAGATTAAAGACCATGGCATTGGATTTTGAACAAGCATTTACCGAACGCACCCCGCGCATCGTCAACGCAGCGAAGCTGCATCGCTCTTCCGCGCGAAAGAAGGCGAATGCTTTCCTCGTCGAAGGCGAGAACTCCGTGGATGCCGCAGTTTCTACGGGCGCAGCAACCGATATCTTCGTGACTGAGCGCGCAGCGGAGAAATTCGCGGAGATTGTCACCGCCGCTGGCTACATGGACGTCTACGTCCACCCAATCACCGATAGGGCAGCGAAGTCCCTTTCGGATACCCAGACCACCAGCGGGCTTTTTGCAGTATGTAAGCCCGTGCTGTGGTCGGCGGGAAAGATTCTCAATGGCAAGCCGAAGCTTCTTGCCGTACCGGTGGAGACTTCTGAGCCGGGCAACGCGGGCACCTTGATTCGTACCTCTGATGCGATGGGCGCAGACGGCGTCATCTTCGCTGGCGAAACCGTGGATCCGTTGGGTTCTAAGGTCGCGCGAGCATCGGCAGGCAGCTTGTTTCATATCCCTACCGCACGCGATACCAATGTCAAAGATGTTCTGGGCAAATTGCGTGCTGCCAACCTGCAGATCTTGGCGACCGCCCCACAAGGCGATGCGACATTGGATGAGGTGGACTTGACCAAGCCCACGGCATGGTTATTTGGCAATGAGGCACATGGATTGAGCCCAGAGCTTCTCGATGCCGCCGATATCCGCGTCAAAATTCCACTACGTGGCCGCGCAGAGTCGCTTAACCTGGCTACCGCAGCGAGTATTTGCCTGTATGAGTCTGCCAAAGCGCAGAACCGTTAAAATCTCTGCTTGAGTGGGGCTAGCTGTGTACTTCGAAGTGGGGGACTGTAGGATGGTTGCGTTATCTTTATGAAGTTTTCATCCAAGTTAAAGAGGTTGAAGGGCACGTGTCTGCTACCCCAGAGATAGAAATTAATGAGGCAACATTAGAAGCCGCGGCTGCAGAAGCAATCGCCGCTTTTGATGCAGCAACCAACCTCGACGAGCTGCAAGAAGCACGTCGAGGACATTTGGGGGACAAGAGCTTTATTTCCCAAGCACGCCAATCACTGGGAACCTTGCCTAAAGCTGAGCGCAAAGATGCCGGTCGCCTTGTTAACATGGCGCGCGGTAAAGCAGAAAAGCACTTTGCGGGCGTTAACCAGGTACTCGGAGAAAAGGCGCGCGAAGAACAGCTCGCCGCTGAGTCCGTTGACGTCACCGTTCCCACCACCCGTTTCCAGACCGGTGCTTTGCACCCGATCACGGCATTGAATGAGGCTGTGGCGGATATCTTCATCGGCATGGGTTGGGAAGTGGCTGAAGGCCCTGAGGTTGAAGCAGAGTACTTCAACTTCGACGCTTTGAACTTCAAGCCGGATCACCCAGCGCGTACCCTGCAGGATACTTTCTACGTTGGCGAGGAAGGCTCCAAGCAGATTCTGCGCACGCACACCTCACCAGTGCAGGTGCGCACCCTGTTGGATCGCGATGTGCCGGTTTATATCGTGTGCCCCGGCCGCGTATTCCGCACCGATGAGCTGGATGCAACGCATACTCCGGTCTTCCACCAGATTGAAGGCCTTGCCATAGATAAGAATCTCACCATGGCGAACCTGCTGGGTACCTTGGACCACCTCGCGCGCCAGCTCTTTGGCCCAGAGACCAAGACGCGTATGCGCACCAACTACTTCCCATTCACCGAGCCATCCGCCGAGGTCGATGTGTGGTTCCCGAATAAGAAGGGCGGAGCCGGCTGGATCGAATGGGGCGGTTGCGGCATGGTTAACCCGAATGTCTTGCGCTCTGTCGGTATCGACCCAGAAGAGTACCAAGGCTTTGCCTTCGGCATGGGCATCGAACGCACTTTGCAGTTCCGCAACGGCCTGTCCGATATGCGCGACATGGTCGAAGGCGATGTCCGCTTCACCCTGCCATTCGGCGTCCACGCTTAAGATTCCCGAGGAAGGAAAACCCACATGCTTATTTCACAAAACTGGCTTCACGGCGTCCTCGGTGAACACAACCCAGGTTGGACCGTTTCAAGCGAAGAACTCGACTCCGGCTTCGTCCGCGTCGGCTTCGAAACCGAAGGCTATGAACCACTGCCAGAAATCACTGGTCCCGTGGTCATCGGCCGCGTAAAAGAGATCGAAGAACTCACCGAGTTCAAAAAGCCGATTCGTTACTGCCAGGTGGACGTCGGAGATGCCAACGGCACCGGCGAACTGCAGGGGATCATCTGCGGTGCGCGCAATTTCGACGAAGGCTCGCTGGTTCCGGTATCTTTGCCAGGCGCAGAATTGCCGGGCGGCTTCAAAATCGCCGCCCGCGAGACCTACGGTCGCATCTCCAACGGCATGATTTGCTCGGCAGCAGAGCTTGGTCTTACCGCTAAGTCCGAGGGCATCATCACCTTGGATGAGTCTTTCGCTGAGTACATCGGTCAGGATGCGCTGCCACTTCTGGGCGGTGCAGATACCGTCTTCGACGTTAATGTCACCCCAGACCGCGGCTATGCGTTGTCCATGCGTGGCCTTGGCCGCGAGATTGCTTCGGCTTTCAACCTGAAGTTCGTCGACCCTGTCGGCGAGGGTTCGCAAGCTTCTGGCAGTCTCATTGACATTGACCTGCGCGAAGAAACCAAGGCGATTCGATTTGGCCTGCGCAAGGTAACTGGCATTGACCCTAAAGCGCAGTCGCCATTTTGGATGCAGCGCATCCTCATGCTGGCCGGCCAGCGCGCGGTTAACCTCGCCACCGATGTCACCAACTACGTCATGCTTTACTTGGGCCAGCCGATGCATGCTTTCGATGCCAACAAGGTCGCAGGCAACTTGGTTGTCCGCAATGCCCAGGCAGGGGAGAATTTCGAGACCCTCGACCACGTCAACCGCGAACTCTTCGCCGAAGACGTCGTCATCTGTGACGACAACGGCATCCAGTCGCTCGCTGGTGTCATGGGCGGAACTACTTCGGAAATCTCCGATGACACCACCGATGTTTACTTCGAGGCAGCGACCTGGGATCCAATCACCGTGGCGCGTACCTCGCGTCGTCACAAGCTCAGCTCCGAAGCTTCGCGTCGGTTCGAGCGCGGCGTAGACCCAGCGATTGTGGAATACTCGCTGGATCTGGCGTGTGAGCTTTTGGTGCAATACGGCGGTGGGCACGTCGAAGATGCCCGCACCTTAGTCGGTGAGGTACCGGAGGCGAAGGTTGTTGCTCTTGATGCCTCCAAGCCATCGCGTTATGCAGGCGTGGAATACTCCAATGACACCATCGTGGCGCGTCTGGAAGAGGTCGGATGCTCGGTCGCTGCTTTTGATGAAGGCAAGGCATTCGATGTCACCATTCCTTCCTGGCGCACCGATATCGCAGAAGATGTCGACTTGGTCGAAGAAATCCTGCGCCTAGAAGGCCTGGATGCTATTCCGTCGATTCTGCCGATTCCTACTGTGGGCAGCCGTGGGCTCAGCCCAGCGCAAAAGCGTCGCCGCGCTATTGGTCACGCCCTGGCTTACGCTGGCTACGCTGAGGTCATCCCGAGCCCATTTATCAATGATGAACTCTTTGATACCTGGGAGCTGACAGCCGATGATGCACGCCGCAAAGTCGTGCGCGTACAAAACCCATTGGAAGCAGATAAGTCAGCGCTGTCGACGACGCTGCTGCCAAATATGCTCGACGCAGTTGCACGCAACGTAGCCCGTGGCCGCAACGATGTCACGCTCTTCGGCGTGCAGCAGGTTGCGTTCAAGCGTGCGGATTCCACCCCGATGCCAGATGTCAGCAAACGTCCATCTGATGATGAAATCGACCAGCTGATCAACACGCTGCCAGCACAGCCGCTGCACGTGGCAACGGTGGGCGCCGGCAACGTGGAATTTGAAGGCCCATGGGGTAACGGCCGCGCATACTCTTACGCTGATGCGATTGAGTCTGCACGTCAGGTTGCGCGCGCAGCCAATATCGAACTGGATGTAGAAAAGGCAGAAGTTCAGCCATGGCACCCAGGCCGCTGTGCAGCGCTGAAGGTCGAGGGTGAAATCGTTGGCTACGCCGGCGAGCTGCACCCACAGGTAGTCAAGGACATGGGCCTGCCAGCGCGCACTTGCGCGATGGAATTGGACATTGACGCCTTGCCATTTTCTGAGAACCTGCCAGCACCAGTGCTGTCATCTTTCCCAACTTTGCACCAGGATATCGCACTGGTCGTGGATGAGGAGCTGCCAGCGGAGAAGGTTCGTCGCACTTTGGAGGAAGGCGCGGGAGAGTTGCTTGAGAGCGTTGAGCTTTTCGATGTTTTCCGCGACGAAAAACTCGGCGAATCTAAGAAGTCTTTGGCGTTTAAGATGTTCTTCCGCGCCGCGGACCGCACGCTTACCGATGAAGAGGTAAACACGCACCGCCTTGCTGCTGCCGAATTGGCAAGCGAGCGCTTAGGCGCACAAATGCGCGCTTAAGAATTTTTCTTTCGCGCTGACACAGAAGCCGCGTTTCTACTACCTTGGGTAAGTAGAAACGCGGTCTTTCTTTGCGCATGTGCTTTTCCGTGGTGCATTCGTATTCCCATACATTAAGTTCTTCCAATGGAAATTTTTGAAGGAAATTTCCATGTATAGTTTGCGGACTCGTGCATAATTTACTACTGTGGTGTGCATGACATATAAAGTTGCAATCGCAGGCGCCACGGGTTACGCCGGTGGCGAGATTCTCCGCCTCCTTCTTAACCACCCGGCATATGCCTCCGGCGACTTGGAAATTGGGGCATTAACTGGCCATTCCAATGCTGGTCAGTCCGTTGCGGAATTGATGCCGCACTTACCCCAATTAGCAGATCGCACGATTGTTGATACCACGGTGGAAAACCTCGCTGGCCACGATGTGGTCTTTTTAGGTTTGCCACATGGGCACTCGGGACCTATCGCGAAAGCGCTGGGCGAGGACGTCGTGGTCATCGACTGTGCTGCTGATTTCCGCTTGAAAGATGCCCAGGATTGGGAGGATTTTTACGGCTCTGAACACGCAGGCACCTGGCCTTATGGCATTCCTGAGTTGCCTGGTCACCGTGAGCAACTTCAAGGAGCGAAAAGGGTAGCGGTCCCGGGATGTTTCCCCACCACCATGACGCTGGGCGCGCTGCCAGCAGTCGCGGGCAAACTCATTGAACCTGACTTGACCATTATCGCCGTGACCGGCGTGTCTGGTGCAGGTAAGAAAGCTTCTGTTCCGCTGTTGGGCGCAGAGACCATGGGAAGTGTCAAAGCTTATTCCCCAGGCGGCACGCACCGTCACACGCCAGAGGTTATTCAAAACCTCAACCCGCTGGCGGAGGCGCCTGTCAACGTGAGCTTCACGCCAGTGCTCGCCCCAATGCCGCGTGGCATCCTCGCAACGATTACGGCACCTTTGAAAGAAGGCATCACCCAGGAAGAAGTCACCAAGGTCTTTACTGAGTTTTATGCCGATGAACCTTTCTGCCACGTTCTCCCAGTCGGCCAGCAGCCACAAACTCAAAACGTTGTGGGCACCAATATGTGCCATATTCAGGCGCATGTGGATGAACGCGCACGCAAGCTCGTTATCACCTCTGCACTAGACAACCTCACTAAAGGCACCGGAGGAGCAGCAGTACAGTGCATGAACCTCTCGCTGGGCTTTGCTGAAACCGCAGGTCTGCCGCTAGCTGCAGTCGCACCATAAAACTTTCTACTATTTTTTAAAAAGGATAAGCGCAATGACTACTTCCGAAACGCTGCCACAAGGTGTGACTGTGCCGCAGGGCTTTTCCGCGGCTTCGACCACCGCAGGCATTAAACCATCCGGCAATCCAGATATGGCACTGGTGGTCAACCAGGGGCCACGCTTTGACGCGGCAGCGGTCTTTACCCGCAACCGGGTTGTCGCTGCACCGGTGAAAGTCACCCAAGCAGCGCTTAAAGACGGCAACCCGGATGAGCTAAAGGCCGCAGTCTTTAACGCCGGCAATGCCAATGCGTGCAATGGTGCGCAAGGTATGACCGATGCCAAGAAGATGGCCGAAGATACAGCACTTGCTTTGGGAGTCGACGTATCCGATATCGCTGTGTGTTCCACAGGTCTCATCGGGGAATTGATGCCGATGGATAAGGTACACGGGGGCATCGACAAGCTAGCGAAAAACCTGGGCACCGAACAAAGCCATGGTGCAGGTGCCGCCGCAGCAATCATGACGACCGATACCGTGCCGAAGCAAACCGTCGTGCACGGCCAAGGCTGGACCGTGGGCGGTATGGGCAAAGGCGTGGGCATGATGGCACCGTCGTTGGCGACGATGTTGGTGTGCATTACTACCGATGCCCAAGCAAGCCCTGCCGCGCTCGATGCAGCACTGCACAAGGCCTGCGATGTCACCTTTAACACCCTGGATGTTGATGGCTCCACTTCGACCAATGACACCGTGATTGTCATGGCTAATGGTGCCTCGGGCGTCGAACCGAGCCAAGAAGAACTGGACGAGGCCATCTTGAAGGCTTGTACGGACCTGGCGGATCAGCTGCAGGCCGATGCTGAAGGTGTGACCAAGCGCGTCAAGATTACGGTCAAGGGCACGGGCTCTGATGCCCAAGCGCTCAATGCCGCGCGTACCTTGGGCCGCGATAACTTGTTTAAGTGTGCGATGTTTGGCTCCGACCCGAACTGGGGTCGCGTGCTAGCTGCAGTGGGCATGTCCGATGCGGAGATGGACCCGGATAATATTTCGGTCTTTTTCAACAACCAACCCGTGTGCGTGGAATCGACCGGTGCTCCTGGTGCCCGCGAGGTTGACTTAAGCGGTGCCGATATCGATGTCTTAGTTGATTTGGGCACCGGCGGCGAGGGCACTGCCTTTGTTCGCACCACCGACCTTTCGCACGACTATGTGGAAATCAACTCGGCCTACAGTTCTTAAAGGAAGATAATAATGATTGCCGGAATGACTGATACCGTCCGCGCGGCGGTGCTTGCTGAAGCTTTGCCGTGGCTGCAGCACTACCGCAACAAGATTGTCGTCGTGAAATACGGCGGCAATGCTATGGTCGACGAAGAACTCAAGCGTGCTTTTGCTGCTGACATGGTGTTTTTGCGCACCGTGGGGGCAAAACCCGTCGTAGTGCACGGTGGTGGCCCCCAGATCAATGAGATGCTGTCCAAGATTGGGCTTGAAGGCGAATTCAAAGGCGGCTTCCGGGTTACCAGCCCAGAAATCATGGACGTTGTGCGCATGGTTTTATTTGGTCAAGTCGGCCGCGATCTGGTCAACCTGATCAATTCCCATGGCCCTTATGCCGTTGGTACCTCCGGTGAAGATGCCGGGCTGTTTACGGCGAAAAAGCGCATGGTCAACGTCGACGGTGAGCTGACTGATATTGGCCTCGTCGGCGATATTACGGACGTGAATCCTTCCGCAGTCATGGACATAATCGAAGCGGGTCGCATTCCTGTGGTCTCCGGTATTGCACCTGGTACCGACGGCGAGGTCTACAACATCAACGCAGACTCGGCCGCTGGCGCTTTGGCTCAAGCCATTGGCGCAGAGCGTTTAGTGATGCTGACCAATGTCGAAGGACTGTATACCGACTGGCCGAATAAGGAATCGTTGGTTTCTAAGATTGAAGCAACGCCTTTGGAAAAAATGCTTCCCGGTTTGGATGCGGGCATGATTCCGAAAATGGAGTCCGCCCTGAAGGCCGTCACGGGTGGGGTAGCAGCTTCCCACATCATTGATGGACGCCTGGCACACGCGGTGTTGCTGGAACTTTTGACCATGGGCGGTATTGGCACCATGGTTCTGCCCGATAATTTTGAACGCTCCCGGTACCCCGAAGGCACCGTATTTAGGAAGGATGATGCGCAGTGAGCACCCCTGATGCAACACTAATTGGCTCATGGCAAGACGCCATGATGAATAACTATGGCACCCCACCAGTGGGTATTGTCTCGGGCCACGGTGCATATCTTGTCGATGAGCAGGGAAATGAATACCTCGATCTGCTCGCAGGTATTGCCGTGAATTCCTTGGGCACTAACCACCCCGCGGTCGTTGAGGCGGTCAGCACGCAGGTGGCAACGCTTGGCCACGTCAGTAACCTCTTTGCGTCGCCACCAGCGGTAAAGCTGGCGCAACGGCTCAAGGACAAGGTTGGCGATGCGTCCGCGCGCGTTATCTTCTCTAACTCCGGTGCAGAAGCCAATGAGGCAGCCTTCAAGCTGGCGCGCCTGACTGGGCGCCGGCGCATCCTGGCCGCCAATAATGGTTTCCACGGCCGCACCATGGGCTCGCTGGCGATGACCGGGCAGCCTTCTAAGCGCGACATCTTCGGTCCTTTGCCAGGTGGCGTGGAATTTTATCCCTATGGCGATATTGACTACCTGCGCGCATTGGTGGAGATTAATCCTGCTGATACTGCGGCGATCATCTTAGAACCCATCCAAGGTGAGACCGGCGTTATTCCTGCGACCATAGAATTCTTGCAGGATATTCGCGCGCTGTGCGATGAGCACGGAATCTTGATGATGGTAGACGAAGTCCAAACCGGCGTCGGCCGTACAGGAAGCTTCTTCGCTTTTGAAAAGGCCGGGATTCTTCCTGATGTCATCACCATGGCTAAAGGCCTTGGCGCGGGCCTGCCTATCGGTGCGTGCATTGGTGTTGGTAAGGCTGCAACCTTGTTTGGCCCTGGCAGCCATGGCACTACCTTTGGCGGGAACCCTGTTGCATGTGCTGCCGCTAATGCAGTGTTGGATGTTGTGGACGAACAGTTTGTTGCCGATGTGCAGACCAAGGGCCAAAAATTTACCGCGGCGCTAGAAAAACTGGCGCTGGTCGACCACGTCCGCGGCAGCGGACTGCTCTTGGGCGTCGTGTTGAAGCAGGCAGTCGCGAAACAAGCTGTGGCAAAGGCACTGGAGCACGGCCTCATTATTAATGCGCCCAGCGATAACGTCGTGCGTATCGCACCTCCGCTGATTATCGCTGACGCAGATATTGACGTAGCGATTGAGAAAATCACGGCTGTCTTCGACCTGGTTTCGGCCGAAGAAAAGTAAAGACCCAAGATAAAAGTTAAGGACACACCTCGAATGAGCACAACCACCCGCGAAGAGACCATCCCGCACCAACCAGAAATTGGTCTTGGCGGTATCCGGCACTTTCTTGCCGATGACGATTTGAGCCCGCAAGAACAGCGCGAAGTTTTAGAACTCGCGCTGGAGCTGAAGCAAGAACCTTTCAAGTACCGCCCGCTTGAAGGGCCGAAATCTGTGGCATTGCTCTTCTCGAAGACCTCAACGCGTACGCGCTTTTCTTTTGAAGCTGGCATCGCGGCCCTGGGTGGGCATGCGATCATGGCTACGGATCAAAACTCGCAGCTGGGCAAGGGCGAGACTTTGCAGGACACCGCGGCAGTGCTGTCGCGTTTTACCGAGATGATCATCTGGCGTACCTTTGCCCACCAAAACCTCATCGATATGGCTGAGACATCGACCGTGCCAATTATTAACTCGTTGACCGATGATTTGCACCCATGCCAGATCCTTGCCGACCTATTGACCTGTGCTGAAGAGTTTGGCGGCGTGGACAAACTTGCGGGCAAGAAGGCTGTCTACTTGGGCGATGGTGCCAACAACATGGCGAATTCCTACCTCATCGGATTTGCTACTGCGGGCGTAGACATCGCGATTTGTGCGCCGGATGACTTCCAGCCGGAACAGCACTTTGTCGACCGCGCACAAGACCGCGCGGCGCAGACTGGGGCGACGATTACGGTGAGCAATGACCCGAAGGTTGTCGATGGTGCCGATATCATCATCACCGATACCTGGGTATCTATGGGACATGAAGGCGACGGCAAAGACCGCCGCACCCCGTTTTTGCCTTACCAGGTCAACAAGGAGCTGATGGCACAGGCGAAACCGGATGCAATCTTCCTTCACTGCCTTCCGGCATATCGCGGCAATGAAGTGACCGCGGAAGTTATCGACGGCGGACAGTCCCGTGTCTTCGACGAGGCTGAAAACCGTCTGCACGCGCAAAAGGCACTAATGGTGTGGCTGCTGGACCAAGCAGCGCAGGCCGCTTCCGTGCAGGCAACGTCGGAGAAAGCATAAAAGGTTTAAGGTAAATACTATGACCATGCCGAAGACCCGCAACGCCCGTCAGGCCAAGATTTTGGAAATCTTAGGCAAGACCCGCGTGACCAGTCAGGTGCAACTATCAGATCTCTTGCTCGATGAAGGCATTGACATTACTCAAGCAACGCTTTCGCGCGATTTGGACGTGTTGGGCGCGAAGAAGGTCAAGCGCGACGGCGGACGGTCCTTTTACTCCGTCGGCGGGGAAATGGATGAGTTTGTTGATCAGGTCAATGGCCCGCGCGAAAAGCTGCGCAGGATGATCGATGAGTTGGTGGTGTCATCGGATAGCTCTGGCAACATTGCCATGCTGCGCACTCCCGCGGGAGCGGCACAGTACCTCGCGAGCTTTATCGACCGGGTTGGTTTTGAAGAAGTAGTAGGGTGCATCGCTGGCGATGACACGATTTTCGTGCTCGCCCGAGATCCGCTCACTGGCGCAGAATTGGCAGAAAAGCTCGCGCGCTCGCACCCAGAACAAAGCGAATAGATCAGCTTACGCATAATATCCACCGACTTTGTATATTATGTATATTCGTGTATATTTTGCAGGAGAAGATGTCTTGCACTCCAGCTACTGGTAGTAGCCGTATTATGGAGCAGGAAAGCCTAATGTGTAGCGCAGTAGCACTGTAGCTACAGCTTGGATTAAAAGGAGATAGAAAATATGAACGCACGTGTTGTGCTTGCTTACTCCGGCGGTTTGGATACCTCGGTTGCCATCCCTTACCTGGCGAAGATGACCGGAGGTGACGTTGTAGCTGTATCCCTGGACTTGGGCCAGGGTGGTGAAGACATGGAATCCGTGCGCCAGCGTGCACTGGACTGTGGTGCGGTGGAGTCCATCGTTATCGATGCCAAGGACGAGTTCGCTGATGAGTACTGCCTGCCTACCATCCAGGCTAACGGTATGTACATGAAGCAGTACCCACTGGTTTCTGCAATTTCTCGTCCGCTGATCACCAAGCACTTGGTTCAGGCTGCGCAGGAATTCGGCGGTACTCACGTCTCCCACGGTTGCACCGGTAAGGGCAACGACCAGGTCCGTTTCGAGGTCTCTTTCCGCGCTCTGGATCCATCCTTGGACATCATCGCGCCCGCTCGTGACTACGCATGGACCCGTGACAAGGCGATTGCGTTCGCGGAAGAAATCAAGCTTCCTATTGAGCAGTCTGCTTCTTCGCCATTTTCCATTGACCAAAACGTCTGGGGTCGCGCGGTAGAAACTGGCTACCTGGAAGATCTGTGGAACGCGCCGACCAAGGATGCTTACGCATACACCGAGGAGCCAGGTCTGGGCAATGCTCCAGATGAGGTTGTTATCTCCTTCGAAAAGGGCAAGCCAGTAGCTATCGATGGCAAGCAGGTCACTGTGCTGCAGGCTATCGAAGAGCTGAACCGTCGTGCAGGTGCACAGGGCGTTGGCCGCTTGGACATGGTTGAAGACCGTCTCGTTGGCATCAAGTCCCGTGAAATCTACGAGGCGCCAGGTGCAATCACCCTGATTCGTGCACACGAGGCACTGGAAGATGTCACCTTGGAGCGCGAGTTGGCACGCTACAAGCGTCTGACGGATGCTCGTTGGTCTGAAGAGGTCTATGACGGTCTGTGGTACTCCCCATTGAAGCGTTCTTTGGACGCTTTCATCGCCGAGTCTCAGGAGCACGTCACCGGCGATATTCGCCTGGTGCTGCACGCAGGTCAGATCATCGTCAACGGCCGTCGTTCGCCACAGTCTCTGTACGACTTCTCTCTGGCTACCTACGACACCGGTGATGCTTTCGACCAGACTGCCGCGAAGGGCTTTGTTCAGCTGCACGGCCTGTCCACCCAAATCGCTAACAAGCGTGACCGTGACGGTGGTTTCCCAACCAGCGCAAACGGCCAGTAATCACCACGATTTCTAATAACCTCGGAGGATAGTTAGCCATTATGCAGCCACATAAGACCAATGAAGGCGCACTGTGGGGCGGCCGCTTTTCTGGCGGTCCGTCAGAGGCCATGGCGGCATTATCGGTATCGACACACTTCGACTGGGTGTTGGCGCCGTATGATGTGCTGGCGTCAAAGGCACACGCCAAGGTATTGCACAGTGCAGGATTGCTTTCCGATGCCGACCTGCAGACCATGTTGAACGGCCTCGACGAACTCGGCGCCAAGGTGGCTTCGGGCGAATTTGGCCCAGCACCCAGTGATGAAGACGTGCACGGCGCCATGGAGCGCGGTCTCATTGACATCGTTGGTCCGGAAGTAGGCGGTCGTCTGCGTGCGGGGCGTTCCCGCAATGACCAGGTGGCAACCTTGTTCCGCATGTGGGTGCGTGATGCCATCCGTGATATCACGCTGCAAGTTTCTGACTTGGTAGAAGCTATCTCCGGCCAGGCTGAAAAGCATCCAGAGGCCATCATGCCGGGTAAGACGCACTCGCAGGCGGCACAGCCGATTCTGCTGGCGCATTCTTTGCTCGCGCACGCGCAGCCACTGCTTCGCGATATTGACCGTCTGAAGGATTTGGATAAGCGTCTGGCTATTTCTCCTTATGGTTCTGGCGCGTTGGCAGGGTCCTCGCTGCAGCTGAACCCTGAGGCGATTGCTGAAGAACTCGGCTTTGATGCTGCTGCGGAAAACTCGCTGGATGCTACTGCATCCCGTGATTTTGCTTCGGAAACCGCGTTCGTCCTGGCGCAGATTGCCGTGGATATGTCGCGCTTTGCTGAAGAAATCATCTACTGGTGTACCCCAGAATACGGCTACGTGACCTTAAGCGATGCTTGGTCGACTGGCTCCTCGATCATGCCGCAGAAGAAGAATCCTGATGTCGCGGAGCTCACCCGCGGTAAGACCGGACGCCTGATTGGTAACCTGGCGGGGCTTCTGGCCACACTCAAGGCACAGCCTTTGGCGTATAACCGTGACTTGCAGGAAGACAAAGAACCAATCGTCGACTCGGTGGCGCAGCTGAACTTGCTGCTTCCAGCAATGACCGGTCTGGTCTCCACGTTGGAATTCCACACCGACCGCATGCGTGAGCTAGCACCGCAGGGCTTTACTTTGGCTACTGACCTGGCGGAGTGGATGGTGCGCGAAGGCGTTCCTTTCCGCGAAGCGCACGAGGCATCAGGCGAATGCGTCCGCTTGGCAGAATCCAAGGGCGTTGACCTGGTTGACCTCACCGATGAAGAACTCAAGGGCGTCGATGAACGGCTTGCCCCTGCGGTTCGTGAGGTGCTCACCATTGACGGTGCTGTCGCATCACGCTCCACCAAGGGCGGCACTGCCGCGGTGCGCGTTAATGAACAGCGCGAGACCGTCAACAAGCTCAATGCCGAGTTCCGCACCTGGGCAAATACCCCAGTGCGCACGCAGGCTGCAAACTAAGCCGGCAACAGCTAAGCAAGAATAAAGGCTGTTCTCCCACCGTCGTTGTGGTGGGAGAACAGCCTTTTGCATTTATGCGCTGGCATCGAAACGCTCTTGCGCCGCGATGATGCTATCGAGCTCCGATTCAATGATCTTGGTCAGTTCCTGCAGTGGACGCGCGACTTTGATGCCCAGTTCGGTCAACGAGTAGTCCACGTGCGGCGGAATGGAGCTGCGCACTGCCCGGTTGACCATCCCGTCGCGTTCTAGTTGGCCGAGGGTTTGCGACAACATACGGTCACTAATGCCGTCGATCTTGCGGCGTAGCTCAGCAAAGCGCATACGAGAATCCGCTTCCAGCAACGCCACCATGGCCAGCGATCCCCAACGACCCGTGAGGTGCTGAAGTGCGCCACGGGAAGTGCACAGGGAAGAAAATACATCTGCGCAAAGCTTGGGATCTGGGGTGTTCTGCGGAGTGGACATGCTCATTACCTTAGTCCTTAAAAGGTTCTAAATAAAGTATTGCACTTACTTTTTAACAGTGCTATCTTTATCGCTGTACCCAAAGAAACCTTGAAATTAGGAGATTGAAAGATATGCGTATTGCAGTTACTGGTGCAACTGGTTACCTTGGCGGACTGGTCATCGATAAGCTCTTGGCACGTGATGTTGCCGCATCCGACATTGTTGCTATTGTGCGCAATGAAGAAAAGGCTCAACCTTTGGCAGAGCGCGGTGTAGTCGTTGCAGTCGCGACTTTCGATGACGAAGCTGCCTTGACCGCGGCTCTGGAAGGCGTTGATCGCCTGGTGTTTATCTCCGCATCTGAGGTGGGCAAGCGAATTGGTCAGCACTCCAATATCGTTAGTGCAGCTAAGGCAGCCGGCGTATCTTTCATCGCCTACACCAGCTTGCTCAACCTGGATAGCTCCGAGCTATTTTTGGCGCCAGAACATGCAGCCACTGAAAAGATGCTGGCAGAAAGCGGTATTGCGCACGCTAACCTGCGCAACGGTTGGTACTGGGAAAACTATGCCGCCGCTTTGGAAACCGGTAAGGCAATGGGCAAGTTCTTCTCTGCAGCAGGTGAGGCAAAGGTATCGGGCGCTGCCCGTCAGGACTTCGCAGAAGCAGCAGCTGTCGTTGTCACCACCGAGGGACACGCTGGCAAGAATTATGAGCTCGCTGGCGCTCCTGCCTTGACCTACCCAGAAATCGCCGCCCAGGTCGGCGAGGTGCTCGGCAAGGAAGTAGAGTATGTCAACCTCACCGTCGCGGAGTACGAGAAGTCTTTGCTCGATGCCGGTGTTCCTGCCGAATTCGCAGCTGGTCTCGCTGGAGCAGACCCAGTTATCGAAAAGGGTGCACTCTACTCTGAGAGCACCGATCTGCAAGACCTCATCGGTCGTCCAACTTCCTCTGTTGTAGACACCTTCAAGTAAACCCCGCGCAAAAACACCGCACTTCCTCTCGCGCCCTTTGAAAGTGGGGGAGGAAGTGCGGTTTTCTGTGTATTGGGGGTGATTCGAGGCTAGCTCAGATCCTGATTGGCTAAGTTTTCAAAGCATGACTTCTACTTCCCGGCCAGTTCCGGTAATGGGGAACTGATAGGTTTTGTAGGCGGCACGGTGTCACCGCAGGAATATCTTAAGTTGAATATGCCACCGTGGCGCGGCGTGATGTTGCCGAAGGCTTGGCAGCCCAAAGCTATGTAGAACGCGCTGAGCAAAACTTCCAGGCAGAGCCAGCAACGTTGTTGAAGTTCCGCCTCGGCGGGCAGCGCTGGCGCGAGGTCACCGAAAGCTACCGATAGCCGTTGGCAGTTGGGGTTCAGGCCTCAAATCCCACACACTCTTTCTCTTCCTCGCAATCCGCGTATCTTATGGCGCACGGCGTGATGGACGACAATCTGGAGACGCCCGCGACCATTGCCGAAGCGGCGGTGCAAGAAAAGCCCATATTCCTGGCGCAAGGGTTGACTGAAGGTTCCAGCGGGGATTCTTTTAACCAGTTTGTTCCCAATACTTCGCGCTAGTCCTTAGTCGGCCGAAGCGTGCGCAAGAATTTGCGCTTATCAATCTTGCGCCCACCGTCAATATTGAACATGAACTCGTCGCTCACCAAAGCGCCCCCGCAAGCAGAGGAGTTCTTCCAGGTATTCGAGGACAACCGGCATGTGCAGCAAGTCTTGGAGGAATACGGATTTGCAGCCCGCCGCTGCAGTCAGTAGTGCCTGCAGCACAGTTGGAGGAGGCCACCGCGTGGGCGGAAGAACTTGAAAGGTTGATGTAAATAAAAAGTGGCTTACCGCAGTGCTAGTGACGTTCACCGGAGTAGTAAGTAGTGGCCGCCGGCGGCTCTACGGGTGGAATTCTTGAGTTCGGCTTCAATTTTGGCGGAGCTGGAACTAAAGGCGCGGATGGGGCATCGTCAAGCGCTAAGCCTTTAGTCATTGCTGCGGCAACTGAACTCGAAGACCTGGAGCCAGCCATCGCTGCGGCATCGTCTGACTTGGGCATTGATATCCACATGGAATTTTCAGATCACACCTTGGCCAATATCCAGGAACTTGCCCACGGTAACTTTGGTGGCAACTATGATGCGACGTGGTTTGCCACCAATCGCTATGTGGCCATGGCAGACGGAGAGAATACCTCCGGGCGCAGCTACGACGAGTTCAAGCAGTACTACGACGGCTTACGCGGAGAGAAGAAACCAATACCGGTCTTTGTTATTCTCTACGGCGACGCTGATGTCAAAGAGTTAAGCGAGCTCGCTGACTACACCGGTCGCCGATTCTTCGACGCGCTTGATGGCGGCCTCAACGAGATATTCAAGGGGATTCGTGCTTACCAAAATCATCCCGCCCGCGATCGCCATACTCAGGGGCATTCGCCATTGGCTCACATGCCCGCACCCTTGCGGGCACCACGGCGCAAAGCGCATCCATTACGCCGAGTGCACCGAAGTTTCCTAGGCCAAGGAAACTTGCTTCTTGGACTCGCGTAGAAACCTCCGCGCATAGTGGCTGCAGGAGGAGTCGTCGGCTTGCATTTTATTGTCGGCATTGGTTTTGTGGCCAGTAGTCGCAGCTGCTGCATATGGAGGCGTTGCGCTGTTGACACCGCCCAAAAAGCAAGCCGATCCGTTGCCATTAACTGAACAAGAGCAAGCGCATGAGCTAAAAGAGGTGATGTACGCTCAGCTGCTCATATTCAATGAAATGACCCCGCGCGCAGTACAAATCGAGTTCTGGGATATGTACGAAGAAATCCACTGAGTGCTCGAAGACTGGGAGTGCTTTACTGAGTCCGGGGTCGCGAAGTCATCGATATCAAACATTATCCAACAGCACATCCCCGATGTTATGGACGCCTACCTGCAGGTGGTGGGACATGACCGCGATGAACATGTCGAGGGCATCGTCGGCATCCTCGATATCTTTCAGCAAGAAGCGGCGGGTATTCGCCAAGCCGCAGAAGCCAACTCCGTATCGATGCTGCGCGAGCGTACTTTAGCCGTCGAACTGCAATACGGGGTCATGCCAGTACTTAAAGATACTGACGGGTAAGATGGTCAACCATGAGTTTAGATCCCGCGCTAGTAGAAATCCTTGTGTGCCCGCAGGACAAAGGACCATTGCGATATCTGGTCAACGACCAGATCTTAGTTAATGAGCGTTTGGGCATTGCCTATCCCATCGAAGATGGCATCCCAGTCATGCTGGTCGAGGACGCCATTACCTGGCCCAAGGCAGAAGCCTAATCTGAGAACTTTTTAAGCTTTCTACAATCTAAACGAGGAATATATGAACATCATTGATGAGTTGCAATGGCGCGGTCTAATCAACCAATCCACCGACATCGACGCGCTGCGCGAAGCGTGTGAAGAGCCAATTACCCTCTACGTCGGCTTTGACCCCACCGGTGATTCCCTGCATGCTGGCCACTTGGTCCCCATGATTATGTTGCGTCGCTTCCAAGAAGCAGGGCATAAGCCCTTGGCTCTCGCAGGTGGTGCAACCGGCTTTATTGGCGATCCACGTGATGTGGGCGAGCGCTCCATGCTCACCCAGGAACAGATCGACAGCAACCTCGAAGCTATTAAGAAGCAGCTGCGTCAATTTATTGACTTCGACGGCGAAAATCCTGCGACCATGGTTAACAACGCAGACTGGACCATGAACATGTCTGTCATTGATTTCTTGCGCGATGTGGGCAAGAACTTCTCCCTCAACACCATGTTGGATCGCGACACCGTCAAGCGTCGCCTGGAAACTGACGGTATTTCCTACACCGAGTTTTCCTACATGCTGCTGCAAGCGAATGACTTCGTGCAGCTGCAGCGTAAGTACAACTGCACCTTGCAAGTTGGTGGCGGCGATCAATGGGGCAACATTGTCTCCGGTGTGGACCTTAACCGTCGTGTTGACGGCGTTAAGGCGCATGCTTTGACCTGCCCACTGGTTACCGATGCTCAGGGGCAGAAGTTCGGTAAGTCCACCGGCGGCGGCAAGCTGTGGCTGGATCCGGAAAAGACTTCTGCTTACTCCTGGTACCAGTACTTCCTAAATGCTGGTGACTCCGTCGTCATTGATTACCTGCGTTGGTTTACCTTCCTTAACCAGGAGGAAATCGCCGAATACGCCAAGGCAGTAGAAGAAGAACCATTCAAGCGTGCTGCTCAGCGCCGCCTGGCACAAGAGATGACCAACTTGGTTCACGGTGAAGAGGCAACCAAGGCAGTGGAACTTGCCGCGCAAGCACTCTTTGGTCGTGCCGAACTCACTGAGTTGGATGAGAAGACTCTCGAAGGTGCCCTCTCTGAAACCAATGTTGCCGAACTAGGTGCAGAAGATTCCTTCGGCATTGTTGATCTTTTGGTCGCATCCGGTCTGGCTGATTCCAAGGGCGCTGCACGCCGCACCATTAAGGAAGGCGGCGCTTATGTCAATAACCAACGCATCGAGTCCGAAGACTGGAGTGCCTCCGCGGAAGACTTCCTCCATGGAGCATGGTTGGTTATGCGCCGCGGCAAGAAGAACTTCGCCGGAATCCACCGCACCAACTAAAAGCGAGACATAACTTCAAAGCTTGAAAGCCCCGCAGCCTTTCATCCAAAGCACCGTTTAAAGCAATTAACCTTGCATTAGCGCAGACTTCAGATGAAATGATGCGGGGCTTCTTTTCATTCTTAGAGCTAAAACGATGATTTACCTGAAGATTTGTCAAAGATCTCGGTACTGTGTAAATTAGTCCAAGTCGCCGCGAGAGAGCGTGCGGCACAAAAGTTAACAACCGGTTGACAAACTTTAAACAGATTGTCTAAGGTAGTAACTCCAGCCAAGAGAGACGAAAGCTTCTTAGAAGAAGCTCAAATCATCTTGTGTGGTTGTTGTCTGAGAACTCAATAGTGTACCAATGTACTAGATTTTATATTTTTGTCTGTGTTGTGTGGATGAGGATTATGTTGGACTAGATACTTTGATTAGTGTTTGGTTGTTGGTGTGTACCGGATGTCACTTGTCGTTATGGAGTGTCATTGAAAATAGTTAAACTTTTTTAACGGTGCATATTGAATCGATGTAATTGTTGTCTGTATTTAATACGGAGATAAAACACTTTTACCTTGCTCAGCTGGATTTTGGTTTGGTTGGGTTTGTTGATTTCTTTATGTAGTAATTTTTGGTCAGCTTCACACATGGGGTTTAAGCGCTTTGTGTGTGTTGTTTGTCTTTTTTGTTAGGTTTTGGGCTTTTCACGCCTTTTTTGTGGAGAGTTTGATCCTGGCTCAGGATGAACGCTGGCGGCGTGCTTAACACATGCAAGTCGAACGGAAAGGCCTCTAGCTTGCTAGAGGTACTCGAGTGGCGAACGGGTGAGTAACACGTGGGTGATCTGCCCTGCACTGTGGGATAAGCCTGGGAAACTGGGTCTAATACCATATAGGACCGCATCTTGGATGGTGTGGTGGAAAGCTTTTGCGGTGTGGGATGAGCCTGCGGCCTATCAGCTTGTTGGTGGGGTAATGGCCTACCAAGGCGGCGACGGGTATCCGGCCTGAGAGGGTGTACGGACACATTGGGACTGAGATACGGCCCAGACTCCTACGGGAGGCAGCAGTGGGGAATATTGCACAATGGGCGCAAGCCTGATGCAGCGACGCCGCGTGGGGGATGAAGGCCTTCGGGTTGTAAACTCCTTTCGCTATCGACGAAGCCTTCGGGTGACGGTAGGTAGATAAGAAGCACCGGCTAACTACGTGCCAGCAGCCGCGGTAATACGTAGGGTGCAAGCGTTGTCCGGAATTACTGGGCGTAAAGAGCTCGTAGGTGGTTTGTCGCGTCGTCTGTGAAATCCCGGGGCTTAACTTCGGGCGTGCAGGCGATACGGGCATAACTTGAGTGCTGTAGGGGAGACTGGAATTCCTGGTGTAGCGGTGAAATGCGCAGATATCAGGAGGAACACCGATGGCGAAGGCAGGTCTCTGGGCAGTTACTGACGCTGAGGAGCGAAAGCATGGGTAGCGAACAGGATTAGATACCCTGGTAGTCCATGCCGTAAACGGTGGGCGCTAGGTGTAGGGGGCTTCCACGTCTTCTGTGCCGTAGCTAACGCATTAAGCGCCCCGCCTGGGGAGTACGGCCGCAAGGCTAAAACTCAAAGGAATTGACGGGGGCCCGCACAAGCGGCGGAGCATGTGGATTAATTCGATGCAACGCGAAGAACCTTACCTGGGCTTGACATATACAGGATCGGGCTAGAGATAGTCTTTCCCTTGTGGTCTGTATACAGGTGGTGCATGGTTGTCGTCAGCTCGTGTCGTGAGATGTTGGGTTAAGTCCCGCAACGAGCGCAACCCTTGTCTTATGTTGCCAGCACGTTATGGTGGGAACTCATGAGAGACTGCCGGGGTTAACTCGGAGGAAGGTGGGGATGACGTCAAATCATCATGCCCCTTATGTCCAGGGCTTCACACATGCTACAATGGTCGATACAGTGGGCAGCGACATCGTAAGGTGGAGCGAATCCCTGAAAGTCGGCCTTAGTTCGGATTGGGGTCTGCAACTCGACCCCATGAAGTCGGAGTCGCTAGTAATCGCAGATCAGCAACGCTGCGGTGAATACGTTCCCGGGCCTTGTACACACCGCCCGTCACGTCATGAAAGTTGGTAACACCCGAAGCCAGTGGCCTAAACTTGTTAGGGAGCTGTCGAAGGTGGGATCGGCGATTGGGACGAAGTCGTAACAAGGTAGCCGTACCGGAAGGTGCGGCTGGATCACCTCCTTTCTAAGGAGCATTATTTATATAACCCACCACGTGGTAGTAACCATGGTGTTGTTGGGTTGGTGGTTGATGGCCCGGATGTGGTCATGCCACCGGTTTGAATCGGAGTGGAAACACACCGCCAACCATATAAGGGTTGGTAACAGGAATTCTTTAAAACACTTATACAGGGACATAATTTTTCTAGGTAAATCGTTGGTGCACTGTTGGGTGTCTGGGACAACAATCCATTTTTGTGGATTGGTCCTGATGCTCACGCCAGGTCAAGGCAAACTGTTGCTGTTTAGCAGTGGTTTGCCCAGGGTGGTGTGGGGTGTTGTGTGAGAACTGTATAGTGGACGCGAGCATCCACCGCATGAATGTTTTGGCTTTGGTCATTGGTTTGTGTGGTGTGTGTAATTTTTTCTTATTTTTTCTGTGAGAACGCGCATGAACATCGGGTGTTAATGCTTGGTTGTTTGTGTGTTTAGTTATTTTTTTAGTTACGGTTGTTCACCCTTGCAGTTGCTTGGTCTTTTGGCTGGGTGGTTGTGGGGTGTGTGTTCGTTATTTAAGGGCGCATGGTGGATGCCTTGGCATACTGGGCCGATGAAGGACGTGTAAGGCTGCGTTAAGCCTCGGGGAGTTGTCAATTAAGCGTTGATCCGAGGATGTCCGAATGGGGAAACCCGCCTGCCGTTATGGGTAGGTACCTGCTGATGAATTCATAGTCAGTGTGGGGGTTATACGTGGGGAAGTGAAACATCTTAGTACCTGCAGGAGGAGAAAATAATAATGATTCTGCTAGTAGCGGCGAGCGAACGTGGATGAGGCTAAACCGTGTGTATGTGATACTTGGTAGGGGTTGTGCATGCGGTGTTGTGGGGCCATGATTTTCTGTTTCTACCAGAACAGAGCGCGCTATGTGTTGTTAGGTGAAGTGGGTTGGAATGCCCGGCCGTAGAAGGTGAGAGCCCTGTAGGTGAAGACGATGTGTGGTGTGTGTTGTGGTGCCCGAGTAGCAGCGGGCTCGTGGAATCTGCTGTGAATCTGCCGGGACCACCCGGTAAGCCTAAATACTCAGTGTGACCGATAGTGTATGAGTACCGTGAGGGAATGGTGAAAAGTACCCCGGGAGGGGAGTGAAATAGTTCCTGAAACCATGTGTCTACAATCCGTCAGAGCCCCTTGTGTGGGTGATGGCGTGCCTTTTGAAGAATGAGCCTGCGAGTCAGCGGCATGTCGCGAGGTTAACCCGTGTGGGGTAGCCGTAGGGAAACCGAATCCTAACTAGGGTGGCAAGTGGCATGTTCTGGACCCGAAGCGGGGTGATCTACCCATGGCCAGTGTGAAGCGATGGTAAGACGTCGTGGAGGCGCGAACCCACGTAGGTTGAAAACTGCGGGGATGAGTTGTGGGTAGGGGTGAAAGGCCAATCAAACTCCGTGATAGCTGGTTCTCCCCGAAATGCATTTAGGTGCAGCGTCGTAGTAGCCTGGTGGAGGTAGAGCTACTGGTTGGTTGAGCGGGACTATCATCTTAGCAACATCAGCCAAACTCCGAATGCCGCCAGTTGTGTTCTACGGCAGTGAGACTGTGGGGGATAAGCTTCATAGTCGAGAGGGAAACAGCCCAGATCGCCGGTTAAGGCCCCTAAGGGTGTGCTAAGTGGAAAAGGATGTAAGATCGCGAAGACAGCCAGGAGGTTGGCTTAGAAGCAGCCATCCTTGAAAGAGTGCGTAATAGCTCACTGGTCGAGTGGTTTTGCGCCGACAATGTAGTGGGGCTCAAGCACACCGCCGAAGCCGCGGCAAATATTTTTGATATTTGGGTAGGGGAGCGTCGTGCATGGGTTGAAGCAATACTGTAAGGAGTTGTGGACTGTGTGCGAGTGAGAATGCAGGCATGAGTAACGAATTGGACAGTGAGAATCTGTCCCGCCGGATGACTAAGGGTTCCTGGGTCAAGTTCGTCTTCCCAGGGTGAGTCGGGACCTAAGGCGAGGCCGACAGGCGTAGTCGATGGACAACCAGTTGATATTCTGGTACCCGTATATGCGCGCCCGTGGTAAAGCATTGATACTAACCACCCACAAGCATGTTCTGGTTGCCTTCGGGTTACTGGTTTTGTGTGCGTGCGTGGGGCCTGATATGTGGTCCAAGCGATGGGGTGACACAGTGAGGTAGCCATGCCACTTAGTGGATTGTTGGTGTAAGCGTGTAGGCCAAGTGATAGGTAAATCCGTCACTTATTTAGGGCTAAGGCGTGATGCGGAGCCTTTTTGGTGAAGTTGGTGATCCTGTACTGTCGAGAAAAGCCTCTAGCGATGTGTGTATATGGCCCGTACCCCAAACCGACACAGGTAGTCAGGTTGAAAATACTAAGGCGTTCGGGATAACTGTGGTTAAGGAATTCGGCAAAATGCCCCCGTAACTTCGGAAGAAGGGGGACCATGCTACGTGATACTATTTACTGGTGGAGCGTGGGGTGGTCGCAGAGAATAGAGGGAAGCGACTGTTTATCAAAAACACAGGTCCATGCGAAGACGTTAAGTTGAGGTATATGGACTGACGCCTGCCCGGTGCTGGAAGGTTAAGAGGACCGGTTAGAAACCTTGTGGTTTCGAAGCTGAGAATTTAAGCCCCAGTAAACGGCGGTGGTAACTATAACCATCCTAAGGTAGCGAAATTCCTTGTCGGGTAAGTTCCGACCTGCACGAATGGCGTAACGACTTCTCTGCTGTCTCAACCACAGGCCCGGTGAAATTGCACTACGAGTAAAGATGCTCGTTACGCGCGGCAGGACGAAAAGACCCCGGGACCTTCACTATAGCTTGGTATTGGTGTTCGGTTCGGTTTGTGTAGGATAGGTGGGAGACTGTGAAGCTGCAACGCTAGTTGTGGTGGAGTCGTTGTTGAAATACCACTCTGATCGGATTGGATACCTGAACCTTGGCCCATGATCTGGGTTGGGGACAGTGCCTGGTGGGTAGTTTAACTGGGGCGGTTGCCTCCTAAAATGTAACGGAGGCGCCCAAAGGTTCCCTCAGCCTGGTTGGCAATCAGGTGGTGAGTGTAAGTGCACAAGGGAGCTTGACTGTGAGACTTACAAGTCGAGCAGGGACGAAAGTCGGGACTAGTGATCCGGCACCTACTTGTGGAAGTGGTGTCGCTCAACGGATAAAAGGTACCCCGGGGATAACAGGCTGATCTTCCCCAAGAGTCCATATCGACGGGATGGTTTGGCACCTCGATGTCGGCTCGTCGCATCCTGGGGCTGGAGTAGGTCCCAAGGGTTGGGCTGTTCGCCCATTAAAGCGGCACGCGAGCTGGGTTCAGAACGTCGTGAGACAGTTCGGTCTCTATCCGCCGCGCGCGTTGAAACTTGAAGAAGGCTGTCCCTAGTACGAGAGGACCGGGACGGACGTACCTCTGGTGTGCCAGTTGTTCCGCCAGGAGCAGGGCTGGTTGGCTACGTACGGAAGGGATAACCGCTGAAAGCATCTAAGCGGGAAGCCTGTTTTAAGATGAGGTTTCTGTTGAGGTTCCCTACAGACTATAGGGTTGATAGGCCAGACCTGTACGCATTGTAAGATGTTAAGGCTACTGGTACTAATACACCAACAAACAAACACAACCAACACATGTTGTTGGTTTGTAACACGTAACGAGAAAAATTGACTCTTGTCGCACAGACAAAAATCAAGCACACCCTTTGTGGTGTGAGACGCGTCCACTATGCAGTATCTGACACAACACCCCAGGGCATCAGAACTTCTTTGTTCCGATGATTTGTCGGTGGCGATAGCGGCAGGGAAACGCCCGGTTACCCATTCCGAACCCGGAAGCTAAGCCTGCCCGCGCTGATGGTACTGCACCCGGGAGGGTGTGGGAGAGTAAGTTACCGCCGACAATTAAACAAAACACAACTAAATACAGAAAAGACCCGTGAAGAGACAACCTCTTTTCACGGGTCTTTTCGACGTTTTACAATCTTCCTTGAAGCCGAGCGTTCTGCGTAGAGGTAGATACGGGGTCGGTAGTGCTTCTATTCGGAGTGCGTGCCCACCCGGAGACCCATCATTAGCTTTGGTGGCGGCTGTTGAGGATCCGTTTATGTCCTCCGATTTGGCAGTGGCGCCAGCTTCGGTAGTTGTGGCCACTTTAGTAGTCGCGTCAGGTGCTTATTACGTGGTCTGCTTGAGACAAGACGTTGGCGAGCTCCACGTTTTGCCGTGAGAAATGAATATCGTATCTTCCGTACTCATGAAATATAACTCGCTTGATTTCATCAGGCGCATCAAGGTGCTCTTGCCAAGATTCCAAGAGCCAATATTGTCGGTCTTGCCACCACAGAGCAGCTGACTGCACAATGGCATGAGCGCGATCTCATGGTGCAACACGACGATGCCGGCGGCTGTGTAGTCACCTAGAGAACCGCCTGCAATAGTGTAGGCACTTGGGGCCGTGGTCCACACCTGACCTTCCTTCTTTGCCAAGTTCTTTGCCCATGGCACGATATGGTCCCAAAGTGAAGCATTTACGAGTTCAGTATTGCCTAAAAAGTCACCGCGAAGAGTTGTTTCTACGGGGGAGAAATAGACTATTGCTGAGTCATGCGGTTGGTATAGGTTCAGTAGTGGAACTTCCTCTGCGTAAACCTCAACGTCAGTTACCAGTAAAGTGCTTTTAATTACTCGGTTCTAATTACTCGGTTCGTCGGTAGATAAATCCAGGTGTTGAACGTTAGGCCTTGGGCTACTTCCGTTTGAAATTGTTGTAGTAGGGTCTTGGTTTTGCTACGGAATACGGAACAGTCGCTGGATTGCCTGCATGGTACAGCTCGTTGGACCACCAGGAAGCGTTCGAGTGGTCGTGGTCTGAGTTTTTGGTCATCAGCCCGGAATAGTTTTTATCGCCGTGCACATAGCGGCGCAGCCCTTCGGTGACAGCAGCTGCAAAGGATAGCGGGTTGCGTCGAGCGTATTCAGTGCGGGTGATGGGCTCTATGAGGGGCCAGACGGCATGTGCATGGCCATTGGCAGGGTTTTCGACTAGCGCGTTGGGTCGCCAGCCCTCACGATCCCAGATGGATTTAAGCAGGGCGTCCTCGTGATCGATATCGACGCCCAACAGATTGCTGACGGTCTGGGGATTGGCTTCAATGTAGCCGCGTTGTAGGGCGTTCTGACGAGAGCCGCGGTAGATGCCTTCTCTGAGGTTGTCGGAGGCTAGCTGCCAGATCGGTAGCCAAAGCTATTCTTAGCGCGTTGTGGTTTCTGACGTATGTTCGGCAATGGCACACCTGGTCTGCAATCGCTGGGATATCCGTAGGCGTGTTAAAAGGATGCGAGGAACCAAGTCAGATGTGTCCGCAAATTCGCGGTCGTTTTAGCGACTCCGCTGTCCACCCAAATGAGCGCTTGTAGAAGCTTCCTACCTAAATGCACCACCCTCAAATCAGCCAAGTGCAACGTCCTCCCGAAGGAGGGATTCAGACGAAACAGACTCAGGCTATCTAGGTCAGTAGCTTGCTCTGTAAGGTCTTGAGTAATTGCTGTCACTCGAGGTCTTCCAAACCTCTCCAAAATTATGACCACACCTCTGGCACAAAAGTGCACGGGCTGACATTTCTGTCACCCCTAGAAGCAATTTGAGCAGCCCTCTCCTAAAGACATGCTTGCGCAGAGCGGAACAAGCTAGACACTTAGCACGGACAAGTGTGCTTGACCTCGACCGTCTTGTTGCGGAGCGAGCTAGACAGTTAGGGAGCCTAACTAAGCTCGTTCCTTGCCGCAGATTACTCGGGAGGACCCATGAATGGTCCGTTGCACTGGGCTTGGGGATGTTTGTTAGATCTTTTTTCTTCCAGGTTGAAGCCAAGCTCGTCATAAAGTACTGTGCGGCAAGGAAAAATAATGAAGGTTCAGTGATTGGTGTACTATTCAGTATATGCTGACCATTACTAACCGTCTTGATGTGATGAACCGATTGGGCCGTGCGATGGCCGACCCAACTCGGTCACGAATCCTGCTGCTACTTCTCGATGGGCCGTCCTATCCGGCGATCATCACTCGAGATCTGGAACTTTCGCGGTCCAACGTTTCAAATCACCTCGCATGCTTGCGGGATTGTGGAATCGTTGTCGCGGAGCTGGAAGGCAGGAGAACGCGTTATGAGATCGCTGATCCGCACCTGGCCCGTGCGCTGTCGGCGCTTTTAGAAACGACGTTGGCAGTCAATGAGGGAGCTCAGTGCATCGACCCGAGTTGCCCGATCGAAAACTGTTGCACGGGAGGTGCCCGTTGAGCGCACCGACTATTACTGAACAGCGCCGAGCTCAGCTACATCGCCGCGTACGATTCATCGTTGGGTTCACGATCACCTACAACGTCATCGAAGCCATCGTCGCTATTATTGCCGGTTCTCAGGCCTCGTCAGGAGCCTTGATTGCCTTTGGCCTCGATTCCGTGATTGAAGTTCTGTCCGCTGTGGCCGTCGCCTGGCAATTCACTCGCACGGATCCCGAACGCTGGGAGAAAGTCACCGTCAAGCTCATCGCCATCGCCTTCTTCGCCTTGGCAGCGTACGTGACAATCGATTCTATTTTAGCGTTGACCGGCACCACACCGGTGGAGCACAGCCCGCTGGGGATCGGGATCGCCGTGTTGAGCTTGATTGTGATGCCAGCACTGGCGTGGTTCGAATACCGCACCGGCCGCGAACTGAATTCCAAGAGCGTTATGGCCGACGCCAAGCAGCTTGTACTTTGCGTCTATTTGTCCGGAACGGTCCTGTTGGGTCTGGTGCTCAACTCGCTTTTTGGCTGGGATTGGGCGGACGCTGTCGCAGCGCTTATCGTGGCCTTCCTCGCTGTGCGTGAAGGGCTTGAGGCCTGGCGGGGAGACGTTGAATCTCCCTTTGAGGTCCTCGATGAAATAGATGACGATTAACCCCGTCCATGCTTACCACGTTGCCAACGAAGTTAACCGCAACTTTTAGGAGCGAGAGATCATGCGTCGCTATTAATCGCATTGTAAACGGAGTCCACTGAGCATCCGACTTCGGCTGCAATGGCGCGTATGGATCATCCTGGTTTGCGCAGCTCCTGGATCTTCTGCCGACGTTCTTCAGCACGGCTGAGGTAGTTCTCTCTGGGCTCGGCTTGTCCATTCCATGATGTTGCGAATGCACAAGCCGGTTTTCGGCGACCTCACGTGCAGTTTTACCGTTGCGGGGAATTCGTTCTCTAGTTGTCATCGTTGATAGCTTTCCCGATCAGAGCTTTTTGCTTCGCTAAACGAGTTGCTGCGCTGCTTTTTCCTCGTGCTGATTGGATTGTGGTGAAGGTAGCTTCGTAGACGGCTGGCCCGTCGGCCCACATCCGTGATTGGGTGGTGAACCATTTGTGGATGCGGGTGGCAATTTGATGGGCCTCGTTTGTCGGAAGTGGTTCGCTGAACTCGCTGTTGAGTTCGAATGCATGTTGGCTGATTGCGGTAAAAGCCGTGAGAATTTCCAAGGTGGTGGCGGAGTTCCCGATATGCCCAAGTCCGAGCGGTTTCAAAGATCGCGCAGTTGCGTCCCAGACCCACAGGGTTTTGCGTCGTGTGCGCCGCCAGGATGGTGGCGGCATCAGTCCGTGACCGGGCAGATGCTCCTCAAGCTGTGGCAACGTGTACAACTGGTTGAACCGCGCAGTGCGGTTAGACGCTGTTCTTTCGGTTTTGGTACCGGTGTTCAGAATCGCTCCGGATGCCCATGCAGGCTCTGCTGTCTCGCGGAGGCTTCGGTAGGCTTATCTATCCGCTCCTGGGAGTTTGCCGTTAACTAGGCAGGCGCTTGGGATGTTAAGGAGGCCCTCCATGGAGTCCCACCGTGGAGGCCAGTCCCTCGGGATGTCGGTAGTGAGTGCAAGCCCGACATGATCGCGGGTATTTCTAATGTGCTAAATCTGTCGGTTTTGGCCATGTATGCATACTCTTTCTGACATATTTGCTTTCGGTCATTCTGATGTAAGGCAAGTCTGTCTGTAATGGGCATGTTGTCAATTACCGGTGAGGGTTTACTCATCAGTCGGACACAGACCATTTGGGGGTCGTACAGCACTGCAAATGCTTACGGGGTACCCATATGGATTTGCCCTGGGAGGTGTGAAGCCCAGAAGAACGCGCGACCGGTCTTGTCCTTATACAGATAGTTTGAAAAGGAAGACGACGACTTTGGTCCGCAAGCGAAAGGTGATCAACGGTGCTGTCTATTCTTGAGTGATGAAAACGGTTTCTTCATCCAATGCTCTGATGAGGTTAAAGAGCAGGGCGTTAATAATTTCTGGGACAACACCTGACCCGATTCAGAGCGCAGTAGCTTATGCGCCCGATTCCATCGTCGTAGCGAAGAACTCCGGCGACTCAGCATTCGATGAGATTGACCGACTCGAGCAGATCGTATCAGTCCTGGTGGTTGATTAGTCTGACGCGTCTTGGCAGGACGTCACCACAAGGATTGGTGAAGCCAACGGCCAAGAGGAAGAAGCTGAGGAAGTCGTCGCTGATTTCGACAACCGTACTGACGAAGTGCGGGATCAGATTGCGCTTCCCGTTGGCACTACCTCATCCTCCATTGTCTTCGGCGATGGAGAAGGGGCAGCAGCGCTTACACCGGAAGCTCCTCAGAATCACCAGCCTTTCTCGTTTGGGCTTCGACCTGACTGAGGTGCCGGAGGATATCAAGGGTGATACCTCGGTGGGTAAGGGCCGAGGGGAGATCATCAGTCTTGCATTGGAGTACGTCCAAGCAGGTTTACCTAGCGATAACTGGATTTCGGTTTCCTATAGCAAGGATAGCGAAGAAGAGCTTTGGAGCCAGCCCGACTTTAGTACTGCTCCGCAGTGGTCGAGGACCGTTTGTACACCCTTCCGCCATCAACCTTCCGCCTAGACTACTTCCAGGCGAATATTTTGCTGGCTTATGCGATCGCGATGAATAAGTACAAAAAATCCCGACCGTTGAGGTGCAGCGAGAGTAAAATCCATCTCGCAGCAACCTTTTCGGCGGGATTTTTTATTTATGTCGGCGGGTGGCGGTGTGGTGCACGAGACAGTCATAAGATTCCAGGATGTGGAATCTGTTTTCAGCGCTTTCGCGGGTAGAATGGCCAGAGTTAATCTGCCATAAGTAGCAATGAAAGAGAATGTGAATGTCAGAGCGTTATAACGAAGGCCGCCGTGAAGAGTCGCGGGGTCGTCGCTCCGACTCGCACGGTTCTAATCGTCGAGACAACCGCCAATCTGGTCGTGGTGACCGTCGTGAGTGGAACAACGAACGCCAGGACCGTCAGGGTCGAGGTGACTGGAAGTCTCGTCGTGAAAATGATCGAAGTCGCCGCAGTGATGATCGTCCGGGTTCCGCCCGCAGCAACTGGCGTGATGATCGGAATGACCGTGACGAACGTCGTGGTGGAGGAGACCGTCGAGAGGGCGGCCGTCGGGACTGGCAGTCCCGTGGAGAACGCGGTGGGGATAACCGTGATAACCGACGTGGCGAGCGCCGTGAAGGAGACCGCCGAGATGGCGACCGCCGCGGCGGCCAGCGTCGAGACGGCGAGCGTCGGTACAACGACCGTGGAGATCGCCACAATGATGAGCGCCGTGGTGATTCACGCGGTCGTGGACACGCGAACCGTGGAGGCCGTGCAGAGCAAGAGCGCGCTGGTCGCAACTTAGCGCCGCAGCGTTCCGGTTTCCGCGAAGAGCGCATTAATCGCCGCATGGCTGATCCGGACTTGCCTGATGATATCGATATCAATGACTTGGATCCGTTGATCCTGCAGGATCTTCGGGTGTTATCTAAAGACAATGCTGAAGAAACTGCCAAGCATATGATCATGGCCGCTGAGTGGATGGAAGACGATCCGCAGCTTGCCCTTCGTCACGCGCGTGCAGCTAAGGACCGTGCTGGTCGTGTTGCTGTTGCCCGTGAGGTCAACGGTATTGCCGCCTACCACGCAGGTGAGTGGAAGGAAGCACTTGCCGAATTACGCGCCGCACGCCGTATTTCCGGTGGACCAGGAATGCTTGCAGTGATGGCAGACTGCGAGCGCGGATTGGGTCGCCCTGAAAAGGCTATCGAGCTAGGCCGTAGCGAAGAGGCGCAACAGGTTGACGCTGAAACAGCTATCGAGCTTGCCATCGTGGTCGCTGGCGCACGGCAGGACTTGGGTCAGAATGATTCTGCAGTGGTCACTCTTCAGCGTGCGAACCCGTCCAAGGATGCAAAGGGCATTCCTGCCATGCGTTTGAGCTACGCTTATGCTAATGCCCTGGCTGAAGCGGGCCGCAAGAAAGAAGCCAAGGAATGGTTCGAGCACACCGCAAAGCTCGACGTTGACCAATGGACTGACGCGCACGAGCGTCTAAAGGAGTTCTAAAACCTCAATGAGCCTGATCAAGCAACACGACGCACTGCTTTTAGACCTAGACGGAACCGTCTGGGAAGGTGGTCGCGCCATTGATGGAGCGGTAGATTTCATCAACAGTTGTGCGCTGCCGAGCATCTATGTCACCAACAATGCTTCGCGTGCGCCTGAGATCGTGGCTGAGAAGCTCTCTGCAATAGCGCTGAAAGCAACCGCAGACGATGTGCTGACTTCCGCGCAAGCTGCAGTGACTTTGGCCGGAGAACAAGTTTCCCCAGGGGCGAAAATCCTCGTCATCGGCGCAGACTCATTCCGCGATTTGGTCCGAGACGGGGGCTACACCGTCGTGTCCTCGGCTGACGATCAGCCAGCGGCGGTTTTACAGGGATTTGACCCCTCAGTCGGCTGGGAACAGCTCACCGAAGGAGCGTTGGCTATTCGCCAAGGAGCCGTATACATCGCTTCGAATCTAGATACCTCCTTGCCGACCGAACGTGGATTGGCAGTAGGCAATGGATCTTTAGTTGCCGCTGTACAGACTGCGACCGAAGTAGCACCAGTTTCCGCTGGTAAGCCGGAACCGGCGATGTTCGTTCAGGCAGCACATCGACTTGGCTCTACTAAGCCTCTTGTTGTTGGTGATCGCCTAGATACAGATATCGCGGGCGGCAATGCAGCGGCGATGACAACCTTCCATGTGCTCACGGGAGTCTCCCATGAAATAGCACTGTTGGAGGCTGATGTAGAGCACCGCCCTAATTTCATTGGTGAGTCGTTGGCGGATATGGCTCGCAATGCGAATGAATTACGTCCTGGACCGCAGGGCGGGTTTACCGCGCGTGTCGATGGTCTAGATCTGTTAATTGACAGTGGTGATGCCGACGCTACATCCATTCAGGCACTGCGCACAGCATTGGAAGTCGCGTGGTCGATGTCTAAGCCCCCGCGCTACATCCAGCCGGTTTCCGACAAGGCTAAAGAAGTAATCCAAGGCTGGCGCTAATGACTGGTCCAATTCCTCATGATCCGCGGGTGTTACCAATAACGCCCGAAGAGCTAAATCAGTCCATTGAAGAAGTCTTATCGCAACCAGTAGCTGATCTTGCTGCAGAAGCAGAGCAGCTTAATCAAGCTCATGAGCTGCTGCGGGCAGCACTACAGGAGAATTAATGCCACCTCAACGCCGACGACTTGATGCAGAACTCGTTCGCCGTAAAATCGCGCGCTCGCGAGAACATGCCGTTGAGCTCATCAAAGATGGCCGCGTCTTCGTTGGTGGCTTTAAAGCATCTAAGCCAGCCTCTGTAGTAGAACCAGAAGTATCAATTCGAATCGAAGGCGGCGATGACGCTAATTGGGCATCCCGCGGGGCGCATAAACTCCTTGGCGCGCTGGAAGCCTTTGACGTAGAGCTTAAGGGCAAGAAGGTGTTAGATGCCGGGGCATCGACAGGCGGCTTTACTGATGTCTGCCTGCGCGGGGGTGCTGCGGAAGTCTATGCCGTCGATGTCGGATACGGGCAGCTTTTGTGGCGCTTGCAAAATGATGACCGGGTAAAAGTTCGTGACAGAACCAATATTCGTTACCTGACGCTGGATGACACCGAAGGCCCATGCGATCTCATGGTGGGTGATTTGTCCTTCATCTCCTTGAAGCTGACCCTGCCAGCAATGGCAAAGGTGATGGCCCCCGGTGCTGTCATGCTGCCGATGGTCAAACCCCAGTTCGAAGTGGGCAAAGACCGCGTCGGTGCCTCCGGAGTGGTGCGCTCCCCAGAATTGCGCGCAGAAGTAACCCTGGAAGTTGCAACATTCGCGAAAACTCTGGGACTCAGCTGCCACGGAGTAGTTGCCTCACCACTGCCCGGGCCGAGCGGCAACGTAGAATATTTCCTAAAGCTTCTCAATGACGGCGGTGCCACGCACCCTTCGGAAGAAGAGCTTCTATCAATGATTGAAACTGCAATAAAGGATGGTCCTCAGTGAGTGAATCAGCACAGAGTGCTTCTCCCCGCAGAATTCTTCTCGTTCCCCATACTGGCCGCGCTAGCAATATTCGCGACGCCGAACGTGCAGCAGAACTTCTTGTCGCTGCAGGCATTGAGCTGCGCGTAGTTGCGCGTGAGCCCATTGAGGCTCCATCTATATTGTCGACATTTCCTTATATGTCGCATGACTTCAAAGCAGCAGAAGGTTGCGAATTAGTCTTAGTACTAGGCGGTGACGGCACTTTCTTGCGCGCAGCAGACCTGGCACGCAAGGTGGGGGCTCCTGTGCTGGGCATCAATCTCGGCCACGTGGGCTTTCTTGCAGAAGGCGAGCGTTCATCGCTGGAAAACTCTATTCAGAGGGTCATCGATAAGAGCTACCGCGTCGAAGACCGCATGACGATTGACTGCACCGTCATCGATGAGCACGGCGAAGTCATCGGTGAAGACTGGGCGTTGAATGAGGCCAGTATTGAAAACCTGGATCGCTCGGGAGTTCTCGACGCGATTTTGGAAGTCGACCAACGCCCGGTGATGGCCTTTGGTTGCGACGGCGTTCTGGTTTCTACTCCTACTGGCTCAACTGCGTATGCGTTCTCCGCGGGCGGGCCTGTGCTGTGGCCAGAACTTGATGCCATCTTGGTGGTGCCCAATAACGCGCATGCGCTGTTTACCAAACCTTTGGTGGTGTCACCAGATTCCTCAGTCGCGGTGGAATCTGCTTCGTTGACCTCTCCCGCCGTCGTTATTTTGGATGGCTTCCGTGAGATCAGCATGCCTCCGGGGTCCCGTATTGAAGTAACCCGCGGTTCACGTCCGGTGCGCTGGGTGCGTCTGGACGATGAGCCTTTCACGGACCGCTTGGTAACCAAGCTGCATCTACCGATTCAAGGGTGGCGCGGCCCGCACCGCTAAAGTTGCAGGTTAAATATCTGCAACCAAAATTATTTGCCACATTGGCCGTGATTATCCATCAAGGTGTGGTAAATTTTCGTTAGTGTGTTCTAAAAATCTAGGAGGAGATGCGCGCTGTGTTAGCAGATATCACCATTTCTGATCTTGGCGTGATCTCCTCAGCATCTGCTGAGCTCTCATCCGGTCTTACCGTCCTTACGGGCGAAACCGGCGCAGGTAAGACGATGGTTGTAACTGGGCTGCGTCTTCTCGCCGGCGGTCGCGCAGATGCCTCCCGTGTACGTGCGGGGGCCAAGCGCGCGGTTGTTGAAGGAACTTTCATCACCGATGAGCTCAGTACCGAGGATGCGCAGGGTATCGCGGAAATCGTGGATACCGCCGGTGGCGTCGCTGATGAAAATGGTGAGTATGTAGCTGCGCGCACGGTCATGTCGACTGGTCGCTCTAAAGCTCATCTGGGCGGCCGCACCGTCCCGGCCGCAACGTTGAATGAATTTTCGCGCTCGTTGCTAACTGTGCACGGGCAAAACGATCAGCTGCGACTGCTATCGCCCGACCAGCAATTGGCTGCTCTTGACCGATCCTCGAGTGCTATTGCGCCGCTGGTGGAAAAGTACCGCTCAAGCTTTGTGCACTGGCGGAGTCTGGCTAAAGATTTAAAGCGGCGTACAGAATCGCGCCGTGAACTCGCCCAAGAAGTTGATCGCCTGCAGTTTGCGGTCAATGAGATCTCCCAGTTGGATCCACAACCAGGTGAAGACGAAGAGCTGATCTCCTTGATCAAGCGCCTGCAAGATGTTGACGGCTTGCGGGAAGCTGCCCAAAGTGCGCTGGTAGCTATCGACGGTGTCGAAGGTGATTTTGAAGAATCTAAACCCGCCTCCACGCTGTTGGGCGAAGCTCATGCAGCCTTGCACAGCATCGATGACAGCCAGCTTGGAGAATTGAGCACGCAGTTAGGGGAGATGACCTCACAGCTAGCTGGCATTGCAGGCGAGCTTGGTCAGTTCCTGTCAGAGCTGCCAGCTGATCCTGCACTGTTGGAAAAGAGTTTGCAGCGCCAGCAAGAATTGCGTGGGCTTACGCGTAAATACGCCGGTGATATTGACGGGGTGCTGGCGTGGAAAGCAGATGCCGAAGCCCG
Organism: Corynebacterium stationis; assembly: GCF_001941345.1. Taxonomy (NCBI): domain Bacteria; kingdom Bacillati; phylum Actinomycetota; class Actinomycetes; order Mycobacteriales; family Corynebacteriaceae; genus Corynebacterium; species Corynebacterium stationis. The sequence continues at coordinate 1,496,764 of NZ_CP009251.1, read as the reverse complement.
GTTGCAGTCGATGGATACGTCCACAGAGGCGATCGAAAAGCTGCAGGCGCAGGTGGCAGAAGCGCAGACCGACATGGTGGCGAAAGCAGAAAAGCTCACCGCCGCACGTGCCAAGGCAGCCAAGCAGCTGGCCAAAGCCGTCACAGAGGAAATTCACGGCTTGGCCATGCCCAAGGCGCGGTTGGAAGTAGCGGTGCGCCAGGCTAAATATTCGCGCACGGGTGCCGATGAAGTAGAGCTGTTGCTCGCAGCAAACGATGCCGCGACGCCCAAGCCATTATCAGTTGCAGCCTCTGGTGGTGAGCTCTCGCGCGTGATGCTGGCATTGGAAGTCATTCTCTCTGCCGGGACTGCTGGAACCACGTTGGTCTTCGACGAAGTTGATGCCGGCGTGGGCGGGCGTGCGGCCGTGGAGATTGGCCGCAGGTTGGCGCGTTTGGCACAGGCAAACCAGGTCATCGTCGTCACGCACTTACCGCAAGTGGCCGCGTACGCCGATACCCACTTGCATGTCGCCAAAGATGTTTCAGACACCTCGGTGACTTCAGGGGTTATTACCCTGAGCAAGGAAGAACGCGTCGAGGAATTAGCCCGCATGCTGGCGGGCCTGGATGACACTGCGACAGGCCGTGCGCACGCGAGTGAACTTCTGTCCAAGGCTCAAGAAGAAGTTGAAGGTTTCAGCGCATAATTCCGCGCGCCTTCCACACTTTTTAGCTGGCACAGGGAACAATATCCGGTATGAGCCTGTTTTCTCGAACCCAAGAATTGCCTGGTTTGTATGGTGCCTTGCGCGATTGCACGCCTGGGGGCAATGGCATGAAGAAATTCCGCGCCGGCGACATCGCCGTGATTAATGCTGCGAATATTTCCCGCCAAGAAGCACAGGCGCTTATCGATGTCCAACCTGCCGCCGTAGTCAACGTCGCCGAATTTTCCACCGGCACTATCCCTAATTACGGCCCGCACATGTTGTTGGACGCGCAGGTTGAGCTTTTAGAAAACGTCGGTGATGAATTTGTCGCTGGGTTCCGCGATGGCAAGAAGGCGCGGATTACCACTGACGGTGAGGTTTTTGTTGGTGACACCTTATTAGGCCAGGGCATCAAAGTTGAGCGCGCAACAGCAGAAAAGGACTTCGCTGAAGCGCGCCGCAACCTCGTCGATCACATGGAGGCGTATTTCGGAAACTCCATTGAGTTCATTCACTCTGAGGGGCCTTTGCTTATCGATGGCCTAGGCATCCCCGAAGCCGGCGCCGAGATGCGTGAGCGCAAGGTGCTTGTAGTCTCTCCGAGCGAGGATCACCGTGGCAAGATTAAGGGTTTAAGAAACTTCATTCGGGAATACGACCCAGTGTTGGTTGGCGTGGATTCCGCGGCGGATTCTTTGGTGGAGTTGGGGTATACCCCGGATCTGATCGTCGGTAATCCGCAAGACATCGCGACAGAGACCCTGCGCAGCGGCGCGCGTGTTATCTTGCCTGCTGATCCGGATGGGACGGCGGAAGGGCTCGAGCGCATCCAGGATCTCGGCATCGGGGCCATGACCTTCCCCGCTGCAACCGATAGTGCTACCGATCTAGCGCTGTTGCTGGCTGATTACCATGAGGCAGAGATGATCGTGCAGGTCGGTGACTCTTTGGATCTTGATGATATTTTCGCCGCTGAAGCCCAAGCAACACCAGCTGCGATGCTGACCCGGCTAAAAGCTGGCAGCCGTTTGGTCGATTCTTCGGCGATCATCAACTTGTACACGGTAAAGTCCAGCAGTTCTTTGACCTGGCTGTGGGCTGTCTTGGGGATTTTGGTCGCGCTTGCGGCCGTCGTGCTCATCGTGGGCCTAGGCGGTGAGGGCACTTTTACCGGTAACCTCATCGATACCTGGAATAACATCGCACTTACGGTCCAAGGGTGGCTGTAGGACATGGCATTTTCCAAGACTTCTAAAAGCGCGTTGGTTATTACGGGCCTCGGTTTCGGCATGGCCCTAGGCGTGGCAGCAGGCACTTTAGTCATCGCGCCTAACCTCGATGGCGCGCCTTCAGCTGCTGTATCTGGCGATGATGCCCTACGCGAAGAACACCGCGACCAACTGCAGAAGAATAAGGATCTCACCGCGCAATCTGATTCGGCCGATTCTTTAGTCGCAGGGCTTTCTGTTGATGCTATCTCAGGCGCACTCGATGGTCGTGACGTCGCAATTATCGCTACCGGCGATGCCACTGAGCGCGATATCGCTGGGGTGCGCGAGATGCTCAACACCGCGGGCGCCGTAGATTCTGGCACTATTTCCTTGGCCAATGAATTCTTGCACCCAGATAGCGCAGATAAGTTAAAATCCATCGTCGCTAATGTCTTGCCTGCGGGCGCAGAATTAGACGAAGACGATCTCTCCGCCGGCCGCCACACAGGCCAGGCGCTTGCTGCGTCACTGTTGCGCAATCCCGAGACCACGGAGCCTTTGGCCACTTCCGAAGACCGCGGCGCATTATTGCAGGCATTGCGCGAAGCAGGCCTTATCAACTATGAAGACGGCACTATCTTGCCGGCTCAAGCAGTAGTTGTGGTCATGGGCCGCGGTGGTGGACAGTACTACCATGACAACCTCGTGTCCTTTGCCAATTCTTTAGATGAGGCAGGCAGCTACACCGTTGTCGCGGGGCGTTTACAAGCTGCTGGTGAAGGCGGAGTCATTGATACCTTGCGCCAAGAGTCGGAGATTTCCACCGTCGATTCCATCAACCGCAAGTTCGCGCAATTGGCCACGACTTTGGCGGTCGTAGAACAGCTTGCAGGGCAGTCTGGTGCCTATGGCTCAGGCCCAGGCGCCGAAGCTGCAGCACCTCCGCTACCGCAAGGGGAGTAGAGCATGGCGCACGATTTTAAGGTCCTGTCTTCGCAGTTGCTTTTCGATGCTCCGATTATCGCCGTTCGCAAAGATGAACTCGCGATGCCCAACGAGCAGGTAGCTTACCGCGACGTCGTTGAACACATGGGTGCAGTCGCTGTGGCTGCTGTCAATGATGCCGGCGAAATTGCGATGGTCCATCAGTACCGGCACGCGGTCAAGCGCCGGCTGTGGGAGCTTCCAGCAGGTTTATTGGACGTGAAAAATGAGTCAGAGCTCGCTGGTGCACAGCGTGAATTGGTTGAAGAAGCAGGTTTGAAAGCCACGCAGTGGTCAGTGCTAGCCGATATCGTCACCTCACCCGGGTTCTGCGAAGAAACCGCGCGGGTCTACCTCGCCCAAGATCTCACTGAAGTCGAACGCCCCGAGGCCTTCGGCGATGAAGAAGCCGACATGGATTTTGCCTGGATAAAGCTCGATGAAGCAGTCGCGAAGGTCCTTGCCGGCGAGATTAACAATTCGATTGCTGTGACCGGGATTTTTGCGGCGTGGCAGGTCCTTAACGGCCATGGACAAGCCCGCGACGTAACTGCACCTTTTGATTTGCGCCCGACATCGATTGCAACACGTCGCAGCGGTCCAGACCTGAAGAAGCAATAGATGTCTTCTTCAACTATCTCGGGTGCTTCTGGTGCCGCCGGGCATTCCGGTAACTCCGGAATATCCGGCATCGCCGGCGGGACTGAGCCTGCACCGGAACTGGTAACACTCGCACAAGGGTGGTTGGACCACCTCGCGGTGGAAAAGGGATCTTCACCCAATACCGTCAGCAATTACCGCCGGGATCTGAAGCGTTATGTTCATTGGCTCGCTGCCGCAGGAGTAACGTCTCTGCGTGATGTAACCACGCAACATCTTGAGGCTTATGTCGCGGACCTTCGCCGCGGGTGGGAGGGGCAGAAGCCGCTATCGAGTGCATCGACAAGCCGTGCTCTTATCGTTGCCCGCGGGCTTCACAAGTTTGCGTTGTCTGAGGGCGACATCAATGTTGATGTCGCTGCCGATGTCGCACCACCAAGTCCGGCGAAGCACCTACCGGATACGTTAACTGTTGAAGAAGTCACGGCACTCATTGATGCCGTTCCGACGGGGGAGTATGCCACGGCGGTAGATATTCGGGATAAAGCGCTGTTGGAAATGCTCTATGGCACTGGTGCGCGTATCTCCGAGCTTCTTGATCTGGTGGTAGATGATGTTGCTGATGGCCCAGATATTTTGACCGTGACCGGTAAAGGTTCCAAGCAGCGCCTGGTGCCGATGGGTTCTCATGCACGCAAAGCCATTGAGGACTACCTGGTTCGTTCGCGGCCGCAGATGAGCCGCGGCAAAACACATGCGTTGTTTCTCAACACGTTGGGCAAGCCTCTGTCACGGCAAAGCGCTTGGGCTGTCATCCAGCAAGCCGTTGAGCGCGCCAAGGTTGGCAAGAAAGTGTCCCCGCACACATTAAGGCACTCTTTTGCTACCCATTTGCTGCAGGGCGGCGCCGATGTGCGTACTGTGCAGGAGTTATTGGGGCACTCTTCAGTAACGACCACGCAGATCTACACACATGTTACTGCGGATTCCCTGCGAGAAGTCTGGAGAGTTGCTCACCCTCGCGCTTAAATCTGGAAATCTGCATGCCAGTTCCAGTACCGTGATTTTCGTGCCTGTGCGCGCATTCCGCGTGCACTAATATTTCTCTTCAATCCTTTGTGTGCTGAGTTTGCGCGTTTCACTGTCTTGAATCGCGTGAGTACAGCACCGAATATGGGTTGAATGATGTCTTGTACGTCTTATGAAAGGACGACTGTTTACGTGAACTCTTCACGCAACCATGCCCTGAGCCACACTCTTGCTAGCCGACGCTTTGCTGCATCTATTGCTGCTGCGTGCATTCTTGGCCTTGGTGCTACGACCGGCGCCGTTGTGGCCGCACCAGCGGCACACGCCCTGCCAGGTGGCATGTCAGTAGAGGACGCACGCGCGGCAATCTCTGCCCCGATTTCGGTACCAGCGGGTCAGACCACCACGGTCAGCCTGCCTGTGTCTGCAAACGCGTCTTACTCTGGAGATGGCTGGTCAGTGTCCACGTCTGGCAGCACCGTGACCATCACCGCGCCACCAGAGGGCGGACAGATTTCTGTTCCTGTCACCGCCCAAGGCCAGTCCGCGACCATCAGATTGGTGGCAGAGGGCGGCGCAAGCGGCGGAAACACCTCCGGCGGCGGAACTGCTGGTGGTGATACTTCGGTTGGCAGTGGCGGCAGTGGCGGCGGAAACGCCGATGGTTCTGATGGCGCCGGTGGCGAGGGCACCAATGGCACCGGCGCTTCAGACGATGAGAACACCGGCACTGGTGATGTTTCCGGAAGCCAGAATGCATCCTTGCCAGCCGTCCCGGGGGAAAAGCCGGAACGTCAGGCAGCAGAACAGCTAGATGAATCTACTGCTGAGCGCATTGAATTAGAGTCCACCATTGAAGGCAACACGATTACGGCACAGCTGGGGCTGCGCCAAGCGTTGGATTTCTACAATCAGTTTGGCAACTTGGACCAAGAGCAGTTCACCCTGCGCTATGTTGACGCCGACGGCAATATTATCCAAGACATCAAGCGCGATATTGATGCGGCCAGCCGCACCTTGACCTTGACTTACCCAGAGGGCCAGGCGCCGGATAATCCATTCTACATGCAGCTAGTGCGCAACGACGGCACTGGCATTGAAGTCATTGTCAGCCTGACTGACCCGAACTACCAGCGCGCTGGTGAGGAAGCTCAAAATGCGTCAGCTACGAGCACTTCCAGCGATGATGAAGGCTCAAACCTGTTGGCCAACGGAGTCATTGGCCTGGGCATTGTGATCCTCTTGATCATCATTGGCTTCACCATCCGCAAGGTGAGCAATCGCCGTAAGCAAGATCAGTACGAGTACTAAGCAAGTGGCTAAACAGGATGTAGCAGTAATAGGTTATCGGCATCGAAACCACGCTAGATTGACGATCCGGTGCTAGATTGACATAAGTTAATCTAGCCTGAAGCGTTGACCTACGGGCGACGATGTGCCTTGTAGGATAGACGAGTAAGCTGTATCTCAGTGTTAAATGACAGCCGTGTAGTTTCGTGTTCGAAGTGCAGGTTGAGTGTTGGTAGGGAAGTAGGGAGTAAAACGTGAGCAACGAGGGACTCTTTGACGCAGATGAGCCAAATCTGGGTTTAACCGGTAGGCCGCTGCGTACTATCCCACAGCCACCCGAACTTGAGAAGAACGGTCCTGCGACCGTGATTTCCATGTGCAACCAAAAAGGTGGTGTGGGCAAAACCACCTCCACCATCAACATGGGCGCATGCTTGGCGGACTACGGCCGTAAAGTCCTCCTAGTTGACCTGGATCCGCAAGGTGCGCTGTCTGCTGGACTGGGTCTTAACCACAATGACATCGAGGACACGATCTATGACGTGATGCTGGATAGTCAGACCTCAATTCACTCCGCCATCGTGCGCACCGATGTTCCTGGGCTGGACTTGGTCCCTGCCAATATTGACCTGTCTGCGGCAGAAATTCAGATGGTCAACGAAGTTGGCCGCGAACATACTTTGGCACGTGCGCTGCGCCCGGTGATGAAAGACTATGACTTCATCATTATCGACTGCCAGCCTTCCCTAGGTCTGCTGACGGTTAACGCTTTGGCGTGCTCCCACGGGGTCATCATTCCTATGGAGTGCGAGTTCTTCTCACTGCGCGGCCTAGCACTGTTGACCGATACGGTAGAAAAAGTTGCTGAACGCATTAACTTCGATTTAGAAGTCATCGGTATTTTGGTCACCATGTTTGACCGACGCACCAAGCATGCCCGCGAAGTGATGTCGCGTGTTGTGGAGTACTTCGACGAGAAAGTCTTTGACACCGTTATTACCCGCACGGTTCGTTTCCCCGAAACCTCTGTTGCCGGTGAGCCGATTACTACCTGGGCGCCATCGTCTCAAGCGGCGAAGCAATACCGCGACTTGGCCGCTGAGGTCATCGAACGCACCAAGGGCTAGACGCGGGCATAGATGGCCGAACACGTACAGCAAGAAGCAGTGCAGCCAGAGATTCCTGGCTTTCGCATTGCCTTGGCCAATTTTGAAGGCCCCTTTGACCTGCTGCTGCAACTAATTCACAGCAAGAAGCTAGATATCACTGACGTTGCGTTGTCGGAAGTCACCGATGAGTTCGTTGCCTACACGCGCAGTCTTGATCAGTCCGCTGGTCTGGATGAGGTCACAGAGTTCCTCGTGGTTGCGGCAACGCTGCTGGATCTGAAAGCCGCGCGCCTGCTTCCCCGTGGTGAAGTTGATGACCTGGACGATTTGGAACTTCTTGAATCACGCGACCTGCTCTTTGCGCGTCTTTTGCAATACCGAGCTTATAAGCAGGTTGCTGACCAATTCGCCCAGTGGCAGCGCGATGCGCGCAGGGCTTATCCGCGCGCGGTGGGCATGGAAGAGCAATTCGCTGCGCTTTTGCCGCTGGTGAAAATCGGGCACAGCCCGGCAAGTTTCGCCGAGTTGGCTGCGAGCGTATTTCGTCCCAAACCGCCAGAGGAAGTGGGCATTGGCCACATCCACCAGGTGGCAGTATCTGTGCCCGAACAAGCAGGCAAGATCATGGAAGTACTCAAACTGCTGGGCGCGGAGCAGTGGTTAAGCTTTTCTGCGTTAACCCGGGACTGTACGCTGTCGATGCAGGTGGTTGGACGCTTCCTTGCGCTACTAGAGCTGTATAAAGCACGCGCAGTAGAAACCGACCAAGAAGACCCACTAGGCCAGCTCAATGTGTCTTGGACTGGGCTCGATGTGGACCCCGCGGTGGTGGCTGCTGCGAACTGGGATTAAGGAGAAAAGACATGAGCTTGCAGGACACTCCCGCTAATGACATGCCCTTTATCAGTGCTTTGCGGTCGCAAATTGAATCGATCTTGCTAGTCATCGACACCCCGGCCAGCGCCGCCGCCATAGCGCGCGCCGTCGATTCGGAGGCGGCAGATGTTGAGCAAGTACTCCGTGAGATTCAAACCGAGCTCGACATCCGCGGCTCCGGCATTGACCTGCGTGAGACAGAAGACGGCTGGCGCTATTTTACTCGCCGCGATAATGCCGATGCCGTGGAACAATTCTTGCTTGACGGCACACAAACTAAGCTTTCCCGCGCTGCTTTAGAAACCCTCGCCGTGGTGGCTTATCGCCAACCCTGCACGCGCGCGCAAGTTGCTGCGGTGCGCGGCGTAAACGTCGACGGCGTCATGCGCACCCTGGCCTTGCGCGGGCTCATCCGCGAAGTCGACGGGGAAGAGTTTGAAGGCCCCGGCATCAGATATGAGACCACGGCTTTACTCCTGGAACTGCTTGGCATTGACTCTTTGGAGCGCTTGCCTGAACTGGCGCCGCTTTTGCCGGACGTGGACATGATTGATGAAGAATTCTAGGGTTTTGCTGTAGGCTTTAGCGCAGGAGTAGACTCCATCAAGCGTAATTTAAACAATTTAAGAGAAAAGGACACGACACCGTGACCCCACCCGCTCGCCGCGACGGCACACCGGAAAAGAAAAAGCGCGACAGCGAAATGCTGCTGTCGAACGCCAAGCCGGCCCGTCGCCAAAACGTCAAACGTAATAAGAAAGCTACCGCGCAATCAGTAGCAAGCGACCTGGGAGCCGATTGGCTCTATGAGGACTCATCGTCCGCACACAATCCCAATGCCCAAGGCGAACGCCTGCAAAAAGTTCTTGCGAAGGCGGGCGTAGCATCGCGTCGCCACGCAGAGGTACTCATTGAAGCCGGCCGCGTTGAAGTCAACGGGGAAGTCATCAAGCGCCAAGGCGTGCGCGTCAACCCTAACGTGGATATCATTCGCGTCGATGGCGTGCGTGTCAACGTCAACGAAGAGCACGAGTACTTCATCCTGAATAAGCCGCGTGGCATGCAGTCCACCATGCAAGATGACATGGGCCGTCCGTGCGTTGGCGATATGGTTGCGGAGAAGACCGCATCCGGCCAGCGTCTCTTCCACGTTGGTCGCCTCGACGCTGATACCGAGGGCCTGCTGATTTTGACCAACGATGGCGAATTGGCCAACCGTTTGATGCACCCGAAGTATGAAGTGTCCAAGACCTACCTGGCCACTGTGTTGGGTGAGGCCGACAAGGCACTAATCCGTACGCTCAAAGAAGGCATCGAGCTTGACGATGGCATGGCCAAAGCCGACTTCGTCCAGGTCGTGGACAAAAACCAGGGCATGTCCCTGATTCGCCTGGAACTGCACGAAGGTCGCAAGCACATCGTCCGCCGCATGCTCAAGGCTGCTGGTTACCCAGTTCAGCGTCTGGTGCGCACCAAGATTCACACCGTGCAGTTAGGTGATATGAAGCCAGGCGGCATCCGCGCGCTCAACTCTTCTGAGCTGACCAGCTTGTACAAAGCGGTGGGGATGTAAATGATTTCAAATATGCCCGATAACGGCCTCATCCTCGCGGTCGACGGTCCTTCTGGGACCGGCAAGTCCACCACCTGCCGTGCTTTGGCCAAGCAGTTGGATGCCAAGTACATCGATACCGGCGCTATGTATCGCGTTGCCACGCTGGCAGTTCTGCGCAAGGGGATTGACCCTGCAGATACGCAAGCTGTCATCGCTGCCACGGCAGATCTGCCGCTGACGGTGTCTAATGATCCTGATTCCACCGAAGTTCTCCTGGATGGCGAAGACGTCTCCAAGGAAATTCGGGAAGACGAAGTAACTCGCAATGTTTCTTCCGTTTCTGCTATCCCAGAAGTACGTACGAACTTGGTGAACCTGCAGCGCAAGCTAGCCAGTGAGTCGCATCGTGCGATCGTCGAAGGCCGCGATATCGGCACCGTCGTGCTTGTCGATGCCCCCGCGAAAGCCTTCATGACTGCCTCAGCCGAGGTGCGTGCGCAGCGCCGTTATGACCAAAATATTGCTGCTGGTATCCCAGCAGATTTCGACACGGTTTTAGCCGATGTCATTCGCCGTGATGAAGCTGATTCTTCACGCGCTACCTCGCCGCTGCGTCCAGCGCAGGATGCTGTTGTAGTGGATACCTCTGCGATGAGCCCGGAGGAAGTGCTCAACGCCCTCATTACTATTGTCAAGGAGCCTGCCAATGAGCGATAAGAATTTTGAAGCTAACGGCGACCCTGCTGATCAAGAGCAAGAAACCCAATTTCACTACCCAGCAGGCAAATTCGATGAGGAACTCGTAGAAGCTCCTCACGGCGGTTGGGCCTCCGAAGATTTCAACGAGGATGAATTCGACTACAACTTTGATGAGTCGGAATTCGGCGAAGCACACTACATCGATGACGAGATCCTTGATTCCGGCATCGGCGGTGTCGCGGGCGAAGAGCTCTCCGAAGAGGAGTGGGCAGAAATCGAGCGCGCCTTCGGCGTGCCCGGTCCTTCGCACACTGAAGAAGAGCTGTGCACGGTGGCTATTGTGGGCCGTCCAAATGTGGGCAAGTCCTCCTTGGTCAACCGTTTCCTAGGCCGCCGCGAAGCTGTTGTCGAGGACCACCCAGGCGTTACCCGTGACCGCATTTCTTATATCGGTGACTGGAATGGCCAGCGCTTTTTTGTCCAGGATACCGGCGGCTGGGACCCGAATGCCAAGGGGATTCACGGTGCGATTGCGCGCCAGGCAGAAGTGGCCATGGAAACTGCTGATGTCATCATCTTCGTTGTTGATACCAATGTGGGTATCACGGAGACTGACTCGGTGATGGCACGCAAATTGCAGCGTTCCGAGGTGCCAGTGATTTTGGTAGCGAATAAGTTCGACTCGGATTCCATGTACGCCGATATGGCGGAGTTCTATGGGCTCGGCCTCGGCGAGCCATGGCCAGTCTCTGCTCTGCACGGCCGTGGCGGCGCGGACGTTCTCGATGAGGTTCTGAGCCTTTTCCCTGAGAAGCCGCGCCACGCTTCCATTACCGCAGGTCCACGTCGCGTAGCTTTGGTGGGCAAGCCTAATGTTGGCAAGTCTTCATTGCTGAATAAGATCACCGGTCAAGAACGCTCTGTGGTTGATAATGTCTCCGGTACCACCGTGGACCCAGTCGACTCTTTGGTGCAGCTAGACAAGCAACTGTGGCGTTTTGTTGATACCGCTGGTCTGCGTAAGAAGGTCAAGAATGCGCAGGGGCATGAATACTATGCTTCTTTGCGTACTCGTGGTGTCATTGATGCTGCGGAAGTGTGCGTCATGCTTATCGATGCCTCCCAGGAGATCTCCGAGCAAGACCAGCGCGTGCTGAACATGGTCCTTGAGGCCGGTAAAGCACTGGTGATTGCTTTTAACAAGTGGGATCTGATGGATGAGGATCGCCGCTACTTCCTTGACCGCGAAATTGATCAGCAGCTCGCGCACCTGCCGTGGGTTACGCGGATTAATATCTCTGCAGAAACCGGTCGTGCTTTGCAGCGTCTCGAGCCAGCAATGATCGAGGCGCTAGAAAGCTGGGATCAGCGCGTTTCTACCGGTCAGTTGAATAACTGGATGCGTGACGCAATTGCTGCGAACCCGCCGCCGATGAAAAACAACCGTCTGCCACGCGTGCTCTTTGCTACCCAAGCAGATACGCAGCCGCCGACCATCGTGTTGTTTACCACCGGCTTCTTGGACGCGGGCTACCGTCGTTACCTCGAGCGTAAGTTCCGCGAAAGCTTCGGCTTCCACGGCACGCCTGTGCGTATCGCAGTGCGTGTTCGCGAACGCCGTTCGCAAAAGCGTTAGGGCGCTTGCAATTAAGTAGGCCGGCTATGGGATTAAGTTTCTCATAGCCGGCCTACTTGTTCGTTTCACTAAAACTAATAGGGATCGCCGAATCGGCTAACCAGCCCGGTTGACTAGTTAGCTCTGATGGTCACCTGTTCGCTCCTCTCAGCTGTGGGTTTAGATCAGGTCCATTGCTCCCATGCTGCTCACGTGGTGCGTATTGCTCACCAGTTTGCCACCTGGGGTGTGCAGGCGGACTTTGCCGCGGTGACGTCGCATCCGGCCGCGACTCGGTTTTCGTCTTCCTTGTTTCTTTCTGCCCGGCGTAGCCGGTCCGTCGTCGTTGACGCCGTTGTGATACTTACACAACATCGTGAGGTTCGACGGTTTGGTGTGCCCGCCATTCTTGTGCGCGTCGATGTGGTGGACCTGGCATCTATCGGCAGGTACGGTGCAGTCTGGCCACGGGCAGACCAGGCTCTCTGCCATGGCCAAGGTGCGTAGCTTGTCGGACGCGAACCGTGTCTCGTAGAGATTAACTGGTCCGGCGGTGGGGTGGAAGAGCCCGACATAAAGTTTGTCGCCAAACGCGCCTTCCATCGCAGCGTTGATGAATTCGACGCCGGTCATGGTCGTTCCGTCAGATAGACCGATGATGACGTCGTCGCCGCGACCGCAGGAGACTTTCGCGAAGTCATCGAGGCCAATAGCAATGACGGTGCGGTATTCCGGCTTGATAAGGCCGGTGCCGCCTCCATCGACGAGGTCCCAGAAAGGCTCGAGCAATGCTTCAGAGCGTGGCTGGTCCTCATCGTGCTTGATGCCAACATCAAGCGTCTTTTCTAAATCGGTAATACGGCGCTGGGTATCGGTAATACTTATGGTGCGGAGGCCGTCAATAGCCCGGCCGACGCGAACGCCGCGTTTCTTCTTGGTGTCGCCGCCTTCTTCCGTGACACGTTTCTTGGCGTAGGCTTCGACTTCTTCGAAGGTGCCTTCAAACGCGATAAGTTCTGCACGCAAGCGCCAAGCGGCACCGCGCTTCTTCAACTTCTTGGCGTGCTTTTCCACCATCTCTAAATACTCAAGGCTTAAACCCCGCTCTTCAGCAAGTGCTACTGATTCGCGTTGTAGGCGAGGTGAGTCGGTGGGGCCGAAAAGGACATCGGAAAGCTGGGTGAAATTCTTGGCGGTCTTGCGAGCCATGCCATCGCTTGCCATGTCGTATGGCGAGCGTTTAGACATGTCTTTTAAGATGGCTATTGCTTGGCTGGTGAGAGCCATAAATTCTTCGTATTTATCCATGCCTTCGACACTAAAATGCCTTTGCAAGCCCGCGCTAGGGGAAGGTCAAAAACCTGTGGATAACTACGTTGACACATCACGCAACAGGCGAAGTTATCCACAGGCGGGTTGCTTTTCGCAACACCAGCACCAAAGAAGCCGATTATTCCCTGAGGGGTTCGCGGCCCAGTTCGTGCGCGAGGGCTTTGTCGATGGTGGAGTAGCGGAAGTGATGCTCGTGGTTGTTGAGCACTTCGGGGATAACGCGCTGATCGGCAAGCGCTAGTTCGCGTGCGCCTTCTTTGCCTAGGAGTAGAGCTGGGCCGAAAGTCGGAATTGGGATGACCGAGGGGCGTTTCATCTCCGTGCCGATAGCGTGTGCAAGTCCCCGGTTAAGCACTGGGTTAGGGCTCACGCCGTTGACCGCGCCGGCGTAGGTTTCATCGAAAATGGCGTGCGTATAGATATCGGTAAGGTCATCGGCTGCAATCCAGGAGAGCCAAAATTCGCCATCGCCGAAAGAACCACCCAGTCCGGTGGAAAAAAGAGCCTTAAATAGCGGCAGGATTCCGGAGTTGCCGGAGAGCACCACGCCGGTGCGAATATTGACCACACGCTTTCCGGCATCTGAGGCTGGGGCAGTGGCTTGTTCCCATTCCACACAGACATCGGCTAAGAAGCCATCGCCAGGCTCTGAGCCCTCAGTCAGAATTTCTTCGCCGCGATCATTGCCGTAGTAGCCAATGGCAGAGGCTGAAACCATGGTGGTCACAGTGTTAGAAGCCGCGACTAATTCTGCGAGCTTGCGGGTCGGGCCGACGCGGGAATCGCGAATGTCGTTTTTATGCGACTCATTAAACCGGCCAAAGATAGGCTCGCCCGCCAGGTGCACCAGCACGTCGACGCCATCTAAGAGATCTGGGTCTGGCGCCTGCGGGTTCCATAGTCGCTGGCCAGGCTTGACCTTGCCGCGCACTAGTTGAATAATCTCATGGCCTGCTAGTGAAAGCTGCGCAGATAATGCGCGTCCAACGGCCCCGCGAGAGCCGGTTATCGCGATAGTGAACCTGCGCTGTGCACCATAAATAGAAGAGCTATCGGCTAAACCGTCAACGTGCCCGATTTCCTTGAGGCGGTTGATTAAAGCGGTATCTTCAATCAACTGCTGCTGGCGGTAGGCAAACATAGAGTCCAAGACTGCCTTTGGCATCCGGGTATCAACCACGTCGGTGACCAAGGTACCTTCGGGGTGATCTTCAAAGCGATGGTCATGGCGCCAGTTAGCCAACATACGCATGGGGGCGTTCGTGCACACATCAGTAAAGGCATAACCTTTGCGATACCGCGAAAGGTCATGGCGCGAGGTCCACCGCAAGCCGGCAGGAAGTCCCAGGATCGTGGTGCCATCGGAAAGCCTGTCTGCCTGCTGGAGCGGAGTCATCGGCACAAATGGCGGAAGCAATCGCGACAGCGAACCCACCCGTGTGTGCCATTCCCACACCTGTTCCCGGGATGCTGGAACTACGTGTGATGCAGAAAAACTCATGTAAGGAAACGCTCCTTGGGGGGTTGTTCATCAGACTGACGGCGCCTAATACTTGCTCCTTAGTTTAGCCCCGATACATTTATTAAGTTGTGCGCAACGTGAATTAAGGAGAAATGATTGCGCGGTGGGGGATACATGAAGGGGGATTCGGGGGAAATAGATACGGTGCGACGGTGCGATAAGTGCTAGTATCTGTGGCAGCTGTAAAACCTACGGTCACCATATTTCTAGTGAACACATCCTTTAAGGACCGCACTGTGAGGCGGGGAAGGAGGTCACGATGAGTGGAACAACTGTACCCAACGACGGGCACGAAGCAAACGATGCGCAGACAAATGTCACGCAGTCAGAATTGCTCAGTGCTGACGACGTTGAACGTACAACCGCACGCATCGCGCACCAGATTATTGAAAAGACAGCATTGGATTCACCCGGTGCTGCGCGAGTAATTTTATTGGGCATCCCTTCAGGTGGCGTGCCCCTTGCACACCGGCTAGCAACAAAGATTGCAGAATTTTCCGGTGTGGACATCCCCAGTGGATCCTTAGATATCACGTTGTACCGCGATGATTTGCGTAATAAACCGCACCGCGCTCTGCAACCAACATCCATCCCAGCCGGTGGCATCGACAATGCCATTGTCGTTTTGGTCGATGACGTCCTCTTTTCCGGCCGCACCATTCGTGCCGCTTTAGACGCGCTCGGCGATATTGGTCGCCCGCAGTCCATTCAATTAGCCGTCTTGGTTGACCGTGGCCACCGCCAGGTTCCAATTCGCGCTGATTATGTAGGAAAGAACGTTCCGACTGCCAGCAATGAAGACATTGATGTCCTTATTAGCGATATTGACGGCCGCGACGCGGTGGTCTTGACCCGCGGCATCACATCCACGCAATAAGGAGACCGAGTGAAACATCTGTTAAGCATCGCCGACCTCGACAAAGACGAGATCATCGGCCTTTTGGATGAAGCAGACACCTTCCGCGATGCGCTGAAAGATAGGGAAGTAAAAAAACTTCCAACACTACGCGGGCGCACCATCTACACCTTGTTTTATGAAAACTCCACGCGCACGCGTGCCTCGTTTGAAACAGCAGGCAAGTGGATGTCCGCGGATGTCATTAACCTCTCGGCATCGTCGTCTTCGGTGAAGAAGGGCGAATCGCTGCGAGATACGGCGTTGACGTTGTCTTCTTTGGGCGCGGATTCAATTATCATCCGCCACCCATCGTCAGGCGCGGCGCAACAGGTCGCGAACTGGGTAGCGCCTAATGGTGATGGCCCATCCGTGATTAACGCCGGTGACGGTTCACACCAGCACCCAACCCAAGCCTTGTTGGATGCGATGACCATCCGTCAACGCCTTGGAATCACCGCGGGTGATTTCGCAGGGCTGAAGGTAAAGATTGTCGGCGATTGCCTACATTCACGCGTGGTGCGTTCCAACGTTGATTTGCTCACCGCGCTGGGGGCGGAAGTAACGCTGGTTGCTCCACCGACGCTTTTGCCTTTCGGGGTGGAGACCTGGCCGGTGAAGACTTCGGTGAATTTCGATGCAGAGATTGCAGAAGCCGATGTCGTGATGATGCTGCGCGTGCAGCAAGAGCGCATGAACGGCGGTTTTTTCCCGTCGCACCGTGAGTACGCAACACTTTTCGGGCTGTCTAAGCAGCGCGCGGCCTTGATGAAAAAAGATGCCATCATCATGCACCCAGGACCTATGTTGCGCGGCATGGAAATCAACTACGCAGTTGCGGACCTGGACCAAACCGCTATCTTGCAGCAGGTTAACAACGGTGTGCACTTGCGCATGGCGGTGCTGTTTACTCTTATCGCCAATAGCGGGTTTGCCGAAGAGCACCCCCAAGGCGCTTAAAGCCGGTATCTAGAAACAACGAGGAGAAAAACCTGTGACCAATTATCCAGAAACCGGCCGGAAAGCACCTGCTGCAGCCGAAACAACTTTGCTCACCAACGTGCGCCCTTATGGCGAAGGTGAAGCGGTTGACGTATTAATCGAAAATGGTGAAATTGCGGCGATTGGCGCTGATGCCGGCACAGGCAAGAAGATCGATAAGACCATCAACGGGGCAGGACAGGTCTTGCTCCCAGGGCTTGTTGATATGCACGTGCACCTGCGCGAACCAGGCCGCGAAGATACTGAAACCATCGAAACCGGCTCCAAGGCCGCAGCTAAAGGTGGCTTCACGGCGGTCTTTACCATGGCCAACACCATGCCGGTCATGGACCAGCCCGTCATCGCTGAGTCGGTGTGGGCAAAAGCTCAGGGCTTAGGGCTTTGCGATGTCCACCCGGTCGGCTCCATCACCAAGGGACTAGCGGGCAAGGACCTCACAGAATTCGGCATGATGGCACGCTCTGATGCCAAAGTGCGCATGTTCTCTGATGACGGCAAGTGCGTTGCTGACCCGCAATTGATGCGCCGCGCTTTGGAATACGCCAAGGGCTTGGATGTGCTCATTGCGCAGCACGCTGAAGAGCCACGTCTGACCGAGGGTGCTGTTGCACACGAGGGCGCGACCGCTGCGCAGCTGGGATTGCGCGGCTGGCCACGCGTGGCAGAAGAGTCCATCGTCGCTCGTGATGCACTTTTGGCACGTGACTACGGCAACCGCGTGCACATTTGCCACGCGTCAACAACCGGCACCGTGGAATTGCTCAAGTGGGCAAAGTCCCAGGACATCCCACTGAGTGCTGAGGTAACCCCGCACCACTTGCTGCTTACCGATGACAAGTTGCGCACCTACGACGGTGTCTTCCGCGTGAACCCACCGCTGCGTGAAGAACACGACACCCTGGCTTTGCGCCAGGCGTTGCTCGATGGAGTAATCGATGTTGTCGCTACTGACCACGCACCGCATGGTTCAGAAGATAAGTGTGTGGAATTTGACCACGCGAAGCCTGGAATGTTGGGGCTGGAAAGCTCGCTCGCGGTCATCGTCAAGCTCTTCGTCGAACCTGGACTTGCGGACTGGCGCTTTATTGCGCGTGTGATGAGTGAAAAGCCCGCGGAGATTACCCGGCTGCCGGACCACGGCCGTCCGATTGCAGTAGGCGAGCCTGCGAATCTCACGCTGGTAGACCCTGAAGCGCGCTGGATATCAGATAAGACCCAGCTTGAATCTAAGAGTGAAAATAACCCCTATGAAGGTATCGAGTTCGGTGCACGCGTCACGCACACCTTGTTGCGTGGGCATCTCACCTATGAACTTGATGCGCAAGATAATTAAAAAGCTCTGAATCTCTCGGTGAAATTTTCCTCGAGATTATGCAAAACAGTGTGGTGGCAGAAATCTTGATTTCGACGCCACACTGGATAGACTCAAGAGCAACCGTAGTAATATAATGCAAAGCAGTGAATTTTTTACACTCAATTTGAAAGGCACACTCCTGTGACGAACACTTCACAACCTGCCATCCTGGTGCTCGCAGACGGCCGCAGCTTTCGTGGCTTAGGCTTCGGCGCAACTGGCACCACCTTGGGTGAAGCGGTATTTACCACCGCCATGACCGGTTACCAAGAAACCATGACCGACCCTTCCTACCACCGCCAGATTGTGGTTACTACCGCACCACACATCGGCAACACTGGTTGGAACGATGAAGATAATGAATCCAACGGCGGCAACATCTGGGTTGCAGGTCTCGTGATTCGCAACCTCTCTCACCGCGTATCCAACTGGCGCTCTGAGCGCAGCTTAGAAGAAGAAATGGTAGCGCAGGGAATTGTCGGCATTCAGGGTGTAGACACCCGCACCTTGGTGCGCCACCTGCGCAACGAAGGTTCGATTGCCGCTGGCATCTTCTCCGGCGATGCCGCAAAGCGCTCAGTTGAAGAACTGGTTGAGGAAGTAAAAGCCCAGGACTCGATGGCTGGCGCTGACCTGTCGGCAGAAGTGTCGACCGATGAGGTTTACACCATCCCAGTCGAAGGAGAGAAGAAGTTCACCGTCGTGGCTTATGACATGGGTATTAAGCTTTCGACCCCGCGTCACTTTGCACAGCGCGGAATTGAGACCATCGTGGTTCCTTCTGGCACCTCTTTCGCTGATATCCAGCAGTACAACCCAGACGGCGTCTTTGTCTCCAACGGTCCTGGTGATCCAGCAACCGCAGACGGCGCCGTTGCGTTTATTCGCGAGGTGCTGGCGGCCAAGATTCCATTCTTCGGCATTTGCTTCGGCAACCAGCTGCTCGGTCGCGCACTGGGTCTGGAAACCTACAAGATGAAGTTCGGTCACCGCGGCATCAACGTGCCAGTCAAAAACCACCTCAGCGGCAAGATTGATATCACTTCCCAAAACCACGGCTTTGCCCTGGCGATGCCAACGGATAACCCAGGTGAAGAATTCTCCACTGACTTCGGCCCAGCGCATGTCACTCACACCTGCTTAAACGACGGCACCGTCGAAGGCGTTGCTTTGAGCAATGGCATGGCGTACTCGGTGCAGTACCACCCAGAATCTGCCGCAGGTCCACATGATGCGAACCCACTGTTCGATCAGTTCATTGACCTGATGTCCAACAACGCTTCCACCACTAAGTAATTCCGACCAGGAAAGGTAAGAAAAGAAAACCATGCCAAAGCGCAACGATATTAACCACGTCCTGGTCATCGGCTCCGGCCCGATTGTCATCGGCCAGGCCTGTGAATTCGACTACTCCGGCACCCAAGCTTGCCGCGTCCTCAAAGAAGAAGGACTGCGTGTAACGCTGATTAACTCCAACCCTGCCACCATCATGACCGACCCGGAGTTTGCTGACCACACCTATGTGGAGCCCATTGAGCCAGAGTTCATCGAGCAAATCCTGATTAAAGAGCGCGAAGAAGGGCACCCCATCGACGCTGTCTTGGCAACCTTGGGTGGCCAGACCGCGCTGAATGCCGCCATCCAGTTGGACCGCGCCGGCATTTTGAAAAAGTACAATATCGAACTCATCGGTGCTGACATCGACGCTATCGAGCGCGGTGAAGACCGCCAGAAGTTCAAAGACATCGTCGAATCCATCGGTGGCGAATCTGCACGTTCTGCAGTCTGCCACAACATGGAAGAAGTCCACGCCACCGTTGCAGAGCTCGGCCTGCCAGTAGTTGTTCGTCCTTCCTTTACCATGGGTGGCCTGGGCTCCGGTTTGGCCTACACCAATGAAGACCTAGAGCGTATTGCTGGTGGCGGACTTGCTGCATCGCCAGAAGCTAACGTCTTGATTGAAGAATCTATCCTGGGATGGAAAGAATACGAGCTCGAGCTCATGCGCGACGGCGATGACAACGTGGTTGTTATCGCATCGATTGAAAACGTCGACGCACTCGGCGTACACACCGGTGACTCCGTGACCGTGGCGCCGGCGTTGACCCTGACCGACCGGGAATACCAGGCGATGCGCGATTTGGGCATCGACATCATCCGCGAAGTCGGCGTGGACACCGGCGGCTGTAATATCCAGTTCGCTGTACACCCAGAAAACGGCCGCATCATCGTCATTGAGATGAACCCACGCGTGTCCCGCTCTTCGGCGCTGGCATCCAAGGCGACCGGCTTTCCCATCGCTAAGCTAGCTGCGAAGCTTGCCATCGGCTATACCCTGGATGAAGTTACTAACGACATCACCGGTGTAACGCCTGCGGCTTTCGAGCCAACCTTGGACTATGTCATCGTCAAGGCTCCACGCTTTGCCTTTGAGAAGTTTGTCGGCGCTGATGACACCCTGACCACCACCATGAAGTCCGTGGGTGAGGCCATGGGCATTGGCCGCAACTACATCGCGGGTCTGAATAAGGTCATGCGTTCTTTGGAAACCAAGCAAGAAGGTTTCTGGACTAAGGACGATGAATACTTCGCTGAAGAGCGTGCCAATGACCTCAACGCTGTATTGGACGACCTGCGTCGCCCAACTGAAGGCCGTCTCTACGACGTCGAGCTTGCCCTGCGCCTGGGCGGCACCATCGAGCAGCTGCACGAAGCATCCCAGATTGACCCATGGTTCCTGGCTGAACTGCAGGCTTTGGTTGACTTCCGCACCAAGCTGATTGAAGCACCAGTCCTGGATGAAGACCTCCTGCGCGAAGCTAAGTACATGGGCCTATCTGATAAGCAGATTGCTGCCCTGCGTAGCGAATTTGCTGGCGAAGACGGCGTGCGCGCACTGCGTTGGTCCTTAGGCATTCGCCCGGTCTACAAGACCGTCGATACCTGCGCGGGTGAATTTGAAGCTCAGACTCCGTACCACTACTCGGCCTATGAGCTCGACCCAGCTGCAGAATCTGAGGTTGAAGCCCAAACTGAGCGCGAAAAGGTCATCATCTTAGGCTCTGGCCCGAACCGCATTGGCCAAGGCATCGAGTTCGACTACTCCTGTGTGCACGCCGCACTTGAACTGTCGGATAAGGGATATGAGACCGTCATGGTCAACTGTAACCCTGAGACCGTGTCCACCGACTACGACACCGCAGACCGCTTGTACTTCGAGCCCCTGACCTTCGAAGACGTCATGGAAATCTACCACGCAGAAGCTGAGTCCGGCACCGTTGCTGGCGTCATCGTTCAGCTTGGTGGCCAGACCCCACTGGGCCTGGCACAGCGTTTGGCTGATGCGGGTGTTCCAGTAGTTGGTACCAGCCCTGAGGCCATCAACCTGGCTGAAGACCGCGGCGAATTCGGCAAGGTCTTGGCCAAGGCAGAGCTACCTGCGCCGGAGTTTGGTACCGCGCACTCTTATGAAGAAGCACGCGGTGTGGCCCAGGAGATTGGCTACCCAGTGCTGGTACGTCCTTCCTACGTTCTAGGTGGACGCGGCATGGAAATTGTCTACGACGAGGCAGCCCTTGAGTCCTACATCGAGCGCGCAACCGAGCTCAACAGCGAGCACCCTGTCCTTGTGGACCGCTTCTTGGATGGCGCAATCGAAATCGACGTCGACGCGCTGTGCGATGGCACTGATGTATACCTCGGCGGCGTGATGGAGCACATCGAGGAAGCCGGCATTCACTCCGGTGACTCCTCATGCTCCCTGCCACCGATGACGCTGGGGCCAGAAGATATTGAAAAGGTTCGCGTAGCTACCAAGGCTTTGGCTGCTGGTATTGGCGTTAAGGGCTTGATGAACGTGCAGTACGGTCTCAAGGACAACCAGCTCTATGTCATCGAGGCAAACCCACGTGCATCGCGCACCGTGCCATTTGTTTCCAAGGCCACCGGCGTGGCACTGGCTAAGGCAGCATCGCGCATCATGCTGGGCGCTACCATTGCTGAGCTGAAGGAAGAAGGCATGTTGCCATCGTCCTACGACGGCGGCTCCCTGCCTCTGGAACACCCAATCGCGGTAAAAGAAGCAGTCTTACCATTCAACCGCTTCCGCAGCGCAGATGGTTCTATGCTCGATACCGTGTTGAGCCCTGAGATGAAGTCCACCGGTGAGGTCATGGGCTTGGCCGATAACTTTGGTGCGGCCTACTACAAGGCTCTTATCGCAGGCTTTATGAAGATGCCGAAGGAAGGCTCCATCTTTGTCTCGGTAGCTAACCGCGACAAGCGCAACCTGAGCTTCCCAATTCAGCGTCTGTCCGATATGGGATACAAGATCTTCGCCACCACTGGCACGGCGTCGGTTCTGCGTCGCAATGGCATCGAATGCGAGACCGTGAAGAAGTCTTCCGAGATTCGCAACGGTGCTGAAGGCCGGTCGGTAGTGGATTTGATTTTGGACCGTGAGATTGATCTGGTTATCAATACACCAGATTCCACCTCCGGTGCGCGTTTCGATGGCTACGAGATTCGCAGCGCAGCTTTGGAAGTAGATGTCCCACAGATCACCACCGTGCAAGGGGTCACCGCCGGCGTACAGGCCCTGGAAGCACTGCGCAAGGGTGATTTCAAGGTTCGTGCGCTGCAGGAGCTACAGCATGCCCCAGTCAACTAATACCCAGCCAGTAGGCTTTGGCGAGCGCCTTGTTGCCGCAGGGCAGGTGCGTGGCCGGTTGTGCGTAGGCATTGACCCGCATCCTTACCTACTTCAGCAGTGGGGCTTAGAGGACACGGTTGATGGTCTGCGTCGCTTTAGCGAGGCCTGTGTGGAAGCCTTCGCGGATACTGCTGCTTTGGTGAAACCACAGGTGGCCTTTTATGAGCGCTTTGGCTCCCAGGGTTTCGCCGTCTTAGAGGAGACGTTGCAGTATCTACGCGAGGCAGGGTGCTTGACTGTCGCTGATGCAAAACGTGGCGATATTGGCTCCACCATGGCTGGCTATGCCGATGCTTGGTTAGGGGAGAGCTCTCCGCTGCGTGCCGATGCCGTCACGGTCTCGCCGTACTTGGGTGTAGCAGCGCTGCAGCCGGTCTTTGACTTGGCGGCCAAGACCGGCCGTGGCGTATTCGTCCTGGCTGCTACCTCGAATCCTGAGGCAGTGCAGCTGCAGAATTTCCGCGATGACTCTCACACCGTGGCGCAGCACGTGGTCGATACTTGTGCAGCTTTTAATAGCGAGTGTGCGGCGTCTTCCGCACAGGATGAGGGTGCCAACCAGCACCCAGTGGGCGATATTGGCGTGGTGGTGGGCGCTACCTTGGACACGCCACCTGATTTGTCCCAGCTCAACGGGCCAGTGCTTTTGCCTGGCGTGGGTGCACAGGGTGCGACGGCTGCCGATGTTGCAAAGATTACGCAGACGGCACCCCAGCTGGGCTTTCCGAATGTCTCGCGTGCCATCTTGAACGCTGGACCGCAGGTTGCCGACCTGCAAAAGGCCGTGCAAGAGACCTCGCGTGAGTATTTCGACGGCGGGTTGGTATAGCCGAAGTTAGAACAAACGTTGTTTATGCTGGCAGTTTCCTAAGAACTACCGAGCGGATTTTTCGTGGCACTTTTCCCGATAATTCCGCAGGTTTTTCGTAGGAACGCCAGCATATAGCGTATTTCGGGCTAATTTTGCCGCTGAATTTACACGCAAGCACATGAGCTGGTAGTTTGATCTGCGTAGTGCGGTGACGTGCTAAAATAGACGTTCAAATCTGTTGCGTTATCTACCTTGATAACGTTGCGGTGCTAGGATTGCCTGAAGTCGGAGCACAACGAGAACCATAATCTAAGTTAAGCTTTCGAGTTCCGGTAATTTTTGTACTGGATTAAATTAATCAACCAATGAATCGGAGGAAACCCGTGGCCCTTCCAAAACTGACTGATGAGCAACGCAAGCAGGCTCTCGCCAAGGCCGCTGAGGCTCGCAAGGCTCGCGCAGAACTGAAGGCATCCCTCAAGCGTGGTGACACCACTTTGAAGGACGTCCTCGAGAAGGCAGAGACCGATGAGATCATCGGTAAGACCAAGGTTTCAGCACTGCTAGAAGCTCTTCCAAAGGTTGGCAAGGTTAAAGCACGCGAGATCATGGAAGACCTCGAGATTGCTCAGACCCGCCGTCTGCGTGGCTTGGGCGACCGTCAGCGTCGTGCCCTTCTGGAGCGTTTCGGCTTTTCCGAGTAATCGTCGATGAACAGCGCTAATCACCGCGGACGCCTTGTCGTGCTGGCAGGGCCTTCCGCTGTTGGTAAATCCACGGTGGTCTCGCGCTTGCGTCACGGTGTAGACAGGCTGTACTTCAGCGTGTCTATGACTACACGCGCCCCTCGTCCAGGTGAACAGGACGGGGTGGACTACTTCTTTGTTAGTCCGGAAGAATTCCAGCGCCGCATTGACGCCGGTGAAATGCTCGAGTGGGCAGATATTCACGGGGGTCTACAACGATCTGGAACACCCGCAGCACCCGTGAAGGAAGCCCTAGAGGACTCCCGGCCGGTGTTGATTGAGGTGGATTTGGAAGGCGCGCGCAACGTCAAGAAAGCGCTTCCTGAGGCAGAGTTGGTATTTTTAGCTCCGCCATCGTGGGAAGTGTTAGTTGACCGTCTCACTGGTCGTGGCACCGAACCTCAAGAGGTTATTGAGCGTCGACTTGATACGGCCCGTGAAGAGCTGGCGTGTCAGTCGGAGTTCGACCGCGTGATTGTCAATGACAACCTAGATGACGCAGTTGCGGCCATCACTGCTATCCTGCAAGGATAGAGATAATCAAACATTTATAGCCAACTTCTAGAAAAGGTGCATGTGACCAACGTGACCACCCCTGCTAACTCTGAGATCAAACCAGAACCGGTGTACGATACGCCGATCGGTATTACCTCTCCGCCAATTGATGAACTGCTGGAGAAGGTTTCCTCGAAGTACGCACTCGTGATCTTCGCAGCTAAGCGCGCGCGTCAGATCAACAGCTACTACCAAGAGCAGGACGAAGGCGTGTTCGAATTTGTCGGCCCACTGGTAACCCCAGAACAAGGCGAAAAGCCACTGTCTATCGCATTGCGCGAGATTGAGGCTGGCTTGCTCGAGCACGAAGAAGGACTCGACTCCTAATTCTTATCTTCTAAGAAGATAAGCCGTCTTTTAAACCCCTGACCCACTAACTTCAGGTGCATCACCGCATGCACTCTGGGGCTGCTAGTGGGGCAGGGGTTCGCTCATTGTCGGTACTATTGCTGATTATGAGTGAAACTGCGAACCCAACTGGACAAACCCCTTCCGTAGCCCCGAATCATCCGCGCAATATTGTCGTGGGTGTTTCTGGTGGCATTGCCGCTTATAAGGCAGCACATCTGGTGCGCAACCTGAAAGAACATGGCGATGATGTGCGGGTGGTGCCCACCGAGGCAGCATTGAACTTCGTGGGTGCGGCTACCTTTGAAGCGTTATCCGGGCACCCAGTATCCACCACGGTTTTTGACGCGGTGGATGAAGTACAGCACGTCAATATCGGCCAGCATGCTGATGCAGTGGTGGTTGCGCCTGCCACCGCCGATGTTATCGCACGCATTGCGGCAGGTCGGGCTGATGACCTGCTGACCGCCACCGTTTTAGTTGCCACCTGTCCTGTTATTGTCGTGCCAGCCATGCACACTGAGATGTGGTTTAACCCCGCAACCCGGGACAATGTTGCTACTTTGCGCCGGCGCGGGATCACGGTGATGGAACCAGCACATGGGCGCTTGACCGGAAAGGATACTGGCCCGGGGCGTCTTCCAGAGCCAGAGCAGATTGCGGAACTGGTGCGCACGCGATTAGCTGGAATTGATATCAACTACGACTGGCAAGGTCTGAAGGTTTTGATCTCCGCGGGTGGCACGCAGGAAGACTTGGACCCGGTGCGCTTTATTGGCAATCGCTCCTCAGGCAGGCAAGGATTCGCCCTGGCAGAAATTGCGGCACAGCGCGGCGCGGACGTCACCATTGTTGCCGGCAATACCGTAGATCTGCAGACTCCATCGGGCGCGGAAATCGTCAATATTGTCTCCACTTCGGAACTCAAAGCAGAAATGGACTCACGCGCCCGCGATGCGGATATTGTCATCATGTCGGCAGCCGTGTCGGATTATCGCCCAGCTTCCGTTGCGTCTTCCAAGATGAAAAAGGACACCAATGATGATGCCTTGTCCACGCTGCACATGACTGAAAACCCGGACATCTTGAAAGGCCTCGTAGCAGCACGCGAGCAGGGCGAGATTTCGCAGGAAACCACAATCGTGGGCTTTGCCGCAGAAACCGGGGATGAAAAATCCTCGCCATTGGAATTAGCGCAAGTGAAATTCCAGCGCAAGGGCTGCGATGTGCTCATGGCCAATGATGTCTCTGAAGGCAAAGTCTTTGGCAATGTCAACAATGAGGGCTGGATTTTAACCAAGGAGCTGGAGCCACGCACGGTTGCCCATGGCACTAAGCAAGTAGTGGCCGCGCAGATTCTGGACGTCGTGAATGAAATTCGCCATGAAGCAGGGGCGTAGCTTGCCGCTCTAGACCACTTAGTCTACGATTGGCAGACGCATAATAATTCTATTTCCGGTGCCGGTTTAACTGAAGTTAGACACCGAATATCCTAACGCAAGAAGGAACCAGTGACTGCAACTCCTGAGGCTTCAAAGCGCCTATTTACCAGTGAATCTGTAACCGAAGGTCACCCAGATAAGATCTGCGACGCGATCTCAGATACCGTTTTAGACGCACTTATCGCCAAAGACCCGAACGCACGCGTGGCCGTGGAAACTTTGGTGACCACAGGTCAGGTCCACGTGGTGGGTGAGGTCAGCACCACCGGCTACGTAGAAATCCCGACGCTGGTGCGAAACACCCTGCGTGAAATCGGCTTTACCTCTTCCGATGTGGGCTTTGATGGCAACACCTGTGGTGTGAGCATCTCTATCGGTGAGCAGTCGCAGGAAATCGGTGACGGCGTGACCACCTCTACCGAGGCACGCAATGGCGGCGAGTTTGATGAGCACGACATTGCCGGCGCTGGCGACCAGGGCCTGATGTTCGGCTACGCCACCAACGAGACCGAAGAGTACATGCCTTTGCCGATTGCAGTGGCACACCGTTTGTCCCGTCGCCTGACCCAGGTTCGCAAGAGTGAAATCGTCCCGCACCTGCGCCCTGACGGCAAGACGCAGGTCACCTTCGCCTACGACGGCGATACTCCAGTTGCATTAGACACCGTGGTGATTTCCACCCAGCACGATCCAGATATCACTCAGAACTGGTTGGCTGCGCAGCTGCGTGAGCACGTAGTGGAGTGGGTCATCAAGGACGCTGGATTAGAAGAATTTTATAACGAGGACACCACCTTGTTGGTCAACCCATCGGGATCGTTCATCCTGGGCGGTCCCATGGGGGATGCGGGTCTTACTGGCCGCAAGATTATTGTTGATACCTACGGCGGCATGGCTCGTCACGGCGGCGGAGCTTTCTCCGGCAAGGACCCTTCAAAGGTCGACCGCTCAGCAGCGTACGCAATGCGCTGGGTCGCAAAGACCATCGTTGCGGCAGGGCTTGCAGACCGCGCAGAAGTGCAGGTGGCTTACGCCATCGGTCGCGCCAAGCCAGTTGGTTTGTACGTTGAGACTTTCGGCACGGCTAAGCATGGCCTAGACGATGCAGCGATTCAAGCTGGCGTGGCTCAGGTCTTTGACCTGCGCCCAGCAGCAATTATCAAGGACTTGGACTTGCTGCGTCCGATTTATCGTCAAACGGCTGCTTATGGTCACTTTGGTCGCACCGACCTGGCTCTTCCGTGGGAGTCTTTGGAACGTGTCGACGCACTTCGTGAAGCAGTAGGTCTTTCAGTAGAATAAGCGCTTATGCCTAAGAAGATACCCGCCACCACTAAACCGGTTGTGCGGGTATTGCCATTATTAGGGGTCTCGCACCTGGATCGGCTGTTTGATTATCAGATTGCAGAAGAAGATTCCGAGGCAGCACAGCCAGGGGTGCGGTTACGCATTAGGTTCAATGGCAGGCTAGTCGATGCCCTCCTGATCCAACGCTTAAGCGAATCCGACTTTGAGGGCCGTTTAGCTTTCATTGACCGGGTGATTTCCCCGTTTCCTGTATATCCGCCACAATTGGCGAGCTTGGTGGATGCGCTTGCTAATCGTTATGGTGGCACCCGTTCAGATATCATCCGCTTTGCTATTCCACCACGGCATGCCAAGGCCGAAGAAGCGGACCTAGAGACGACGTTTGAGGAATTAGGGGAGATTGCAGAACCTGATTTGTCTTCTTGGTCGGCGTATCAATTTGGCGAGTCTTTTGTAGATTTTGTCTTAGAAGGCAACACTGCACGCGCCGCATGGCAGGTAGCGCCTGGTGATGATTGGGCAGCGGCCATTGCAGCACTTGGCACCAAAGTCGCCAAAAGCGGACGCGGGGTACTCGTGGTGGTACCTGATCAGAGCGATGTCGATGTGGTTGAATCCGCTTTTCGCAAATATGTCTCCGCAAAGCAAGCGACGGTCTTGAACGTCTCTCAAGGTCCGCAGGCACGCTACCGGCGCTACCTTTCGGTCCTAGTAGGCCAAGCACGCATTGTGATTGGCACGAAATCTGCAGCGTTTGCGCCGGTAAAAGACCTAGGTTTGGCCGTCATTTTTAATGACGGCGATGACAATCTCGTCGAACGCAGCGCTCCCTATGTCCACAGCCGCGAAGTGCTCACCACGCGCAGCGCGCAGGAAAATGCTTCCTTGTTGATCGTTGGCCATTCGCGCACTGCAGAAACTCAATTGCTGGTCAGCTCCGGTTGGGCACATGACCTTGTCGCTGCGGACTCCACCTTGCGCACACGCATGCCGTCGATGGTCGCTGTGGGCCCCTATGGACTGAACTTTTCACGCAACCTGGCCTCGGGCACCACCTCTTTTGATGGGCGCGCATACCAAGCGGTAAAAAGCGCGCTTGACCGTGGGGAACCGGTGCTGGTGCAGTCCCCACGCAAAGGCTATGTGCCCACCTTGGCGTGTGCTAAGTGCTTTACCCGCGCGCGTTGCCGGCACTGCAACGGCCCATTGTCGCTGCCACATTCGCATGAACAAGCAGCAACGCCATCATGTGCGTGGTGTGGAAAATTAGAAACCCGCTTCAAATGTAGCGAGTGCGGTTCAAATCGCCTGCGTGCGGTCGTCATGGGATCAGAGCGCACCGCGGAAGAACTGGGACGTATCTTTCCCAATACCCGCATCATCGTCTCAGGCGGTAATAAGGTAGTCGAGACAGTGCCCATGGCACCTGCCTTGATCGTAGCGACCCCGGGCGCGGAACCCCGCGTTGAGGTTGCTGGTGAGACCGAGTCCTACTATGGTGCTGCTTTATTGCTGGGGGCAGGTGCCTTGCTCAATCGCCAGGACTTGCGTGCTGGCGAAGACGCCCTGGCCAAGTGGCTAGCTGCGGCAACGATGGTGGCACCGTCGTCTAAAGGCGGGACTGTGGTGATCTCTGCGAATGCAGGGGTGCCGATCATCGACGCATTTCTAGGATGGGATGTCGTCGGTTTTGCGAAGACGGAACTTGCTGCGCGCCGTGAGGTTCGTTTCCCGCCGGCAGTACACATGGCCGCAATTGATGGCGCCGATGCGGCTCTAGGTGACTTCTTGGAAGCAGCGAAATTGCCCGAGCACGCCGAAATCTTAGGCCCGGTGCCTTTGCCGGAGAATCTGTCCTTGCCGGGAGAATACGACACCAAGCGCTTCGGTCCTGCCCAAAGACTTCTAATCCGAACACCTTTGGGGCCACGTTCGGAACTGGGGAAAGCGCTTCGTGCCGCTAATTCGAATCGGAGTGCGCGTAAAGATGATCTACCGCTGCGTATCCAAGTTGACCCGATCAATATTGGCTAGGCTGATGCGACTTGAGCTAAGCAGATTCACTATTGTGGGAGGCTAAGCGATACCGAGTGTGAGAAAGAGCGAAGAACCTTGACCATTAGAGAAATCCGGCTGTACGGCGACCCAGTATTGACCACCCGCGCTAGTGAAATCACCGAGTTTGATGAAGCTCTAGAAGATTTAGCTGAAGACATGCTGGAAACCATGGATGCGGCTGGGGGAGTAGGCCTTGCTGCCAACCAGATTGGCTTGTTAAAGCGCATCTTCGTCTACGACTGCTCCCATACTGAATCCGGCATGCGCGGGGCGATTATCAACCCGGTGTGGAAAGAACTCGGGGAGGAAACCCAAACAGGAATCGAAGGGTGTCTATCCATCCCAGAAATTTCCACTCCCACGACGCGTTTTGAAACCGTGTCCGTCAGCGGCCAAGATGTCCACGGTAATCCGATAAGCATGGTGGTCTCCGGATTGATGGCGCGTTGCGTGCAGCATGAAACTGACCATTTGGATGGCGTGCTATTTCTTTCCCGCTTAGAAGCCGATGAGCGTAAGCAAGCGATGTCGCAAATTCGCAATTCCGACTGGTTTAACAAGTAGAAAGCGACCCAGAGATAATGAAGCTAGTATTTGCTGGCACCCCGGAACCTGCTGTTCCTACTTTAAACGCACTAATTGCCTCGGGACATGAGGTGATAGCCGTCCTTACTCGCCCAGATGCGCGCAAGGGACGCGGGCGCAAAATGGTGCCCAGCCCGGTCAAAGAAGTAGCTCTTGAGCACGGAATTGAAGTCTTAACTCCGTCCACGCTTAAAGCCGGCACGGAAGATGGCGACGCCATCCGTGCGCGCCTGACAGAGCTTGCTCCCGATGCCATCCCTGTTGTGGCGTACGGCAACTTGGTGCCTAAGGACTTACTCGATGTAGCTCAACACGGCTGGGTTAATTTGCACTTTTCACTGCTGCCAGCATGGCGCGGTGCAGCCCCTGTGCAGGCAGCAATCAATGCTGGCGATGACATCACTGGCGCAACTACTTTTCAGATTGAAGAAGGCCTAGACACCGGTCCTGTCCTAGGTACGACGACTGAGACTATTCAAACCGTTGATACTGCCGGCGCACTTTTAGAGCGCCTCTCACATTCCGGTGCACAGCTGATGGTCGCGACGATGGATGGGCTGGAATCAGGCACGCTAGTAGCGCAGCCCCAGCAGGGCGAGCCCACGTATGCCCCTAAAATTTCGACTGAGGATGCACGTGTTTCGTGGACCCAGCCTGACTTTGCCGTTGGCCGCCACATCCGCGCGCACTCACCTTTCCCAGGGGCGTGGACAATGCACGGGGAAGACCGCATCAAAATTGGTAAAGTCAGCCCGCTGCATGCTGCTGCGCAAGAACTCGGCGAATTGCCGCATCTTGAACCCGGCCAGTTACACATCACGAAGAAGGCTGTCTACATTGGCACGGCTTCAACTCCAGTGCGTATCGATGAGCTGCAGCCAGTAGGTAAGAAGATGATGAACGCGGCTGACTGGGGACG
Source organism: Corynebacterium stationis (assembly GCF_001941345.1). NCBI lineage: Bacteria > Bacillati > Actinomycetota > Actinomycetes > Mycobacteriales > Corynebacteriaceae > Corynebacterium > Corynebacterium stationis. Next base: position 1,465,514 of record NZ_CP009251.1, on the reverse strand, counting down.
CGGTCAGGGAGCTAAGAATAACTCCGAAGATAACGACATTGACGGCGAGGTATTTTTCGCATGAGTGGTGGATTTCGCTCCCGGTCCAAATCCGGCGATGACTCAGAAGCACGCACACCCCAAGGTGGCAAGAAACCCCAAAGTAAACCCTCCGGTGAACGGGTAAAGTACGACCGCCACGAACGCACAGGCGGTGGCCGTTCGAGCGGCGCCCCAGCAGGCGGTAGCCGCGCTGGCGGTAGCCGAACGGGTGGAAGCCGAGCGGGTCGAGCCGGTGGCACTAACCGTAATCGCGAGCGCCAGGTAGTAGATATTGTCCGCAACGCTGGCTCGGTTGGAGTCGACCTGCCACGCGCAGTGGTCTATGAAACGTTGCTGCGCGTGCACCGCGATGATGCCTTTGCCAACTTAACCCTGCCCAAGGCACTGCGCGTTAATAAACTCGATGGCAGGGATGCAGCCTTTGCTACGGAATTAACCTATGGCACCTTGCGTGCCGAAGGTGTGGTCGACGCGGTCATCGCCAAGCACTCCTCGCGCGGGCTAGACAGCCTTGCCCTGGAAGTGTTGGATGCACTGCGCTTGGGGACCTACCAACTGCTGTACACCCGTGTCGAACAGCACGCGGCAGTCGATACTACCGTGCGTCTTGTGCAAGCAGCAGGGCATGAAAAGGCCAAAGGCTTTGTCAACGGCATTATGCGTTCCATTACGCGCGCGAGCCCGCAGACCTTGCTGGAGCAACTAACTCCTGACGGCGAGATTGCCGCGATTGCTTTTCGCCATGCGCACCCCGAGTGGATTGCGCAGTCCTTCTCCCGCGTTGTGGGGCTAGGTGATTTGGAGGCGGCATTAGAAGGCGACTCGCAGCGTCCTATCGTGCACTTAGTTGCTCGCCCCGGCGAGATTACAGCCGAGGAACTTGCGCTGATGACGGGCTCTGAAGAAGGCAAGTATTCGCCTTATGCCGTCTACATGGAATCCGGGGATCCTGGAGAGCTGGAGCCTGTGCAGCAAGGCCTTGCGGCCGTGCAAGATGAGGGCTCGCAGCTTATCGCACGTGCCGTTGTCGAAGCACCGATTGATGGGGAGGATCAAGGTCGTTGGCTTGATTTATGTGCTGGTCCTGGTGGCAAAGCGGCCTTGATGGGCTCGCTCGCGCGGATGGATGGCGCCACCGTGGATGCGGTGGAAGTCTCTTCCCACCGTGCGCAGCTGGTGGAAAAGACCGTGGGTGATTTGCCGGTACGGGTACACGTTGCCGATGGGCGCAGGCCGGGACTTGAGCCAGGTTTTGATCGCATTTTAGTCGATGCCCCGTGTTCCGGCCTGGGCGCTTTGCGCCGTCGTCCGGAGGCGCGCTGGCGTAAATCCGAGTCCGATATTACTGAGCTCACGCAGCTGCAATTCGAATTGCTGGAATCGGCCGTAGGCCTGCTTCGGCCAGGAGGGGTAATTGTGTACTCCACCTGTTCGCCAGATTTACGCGAGACCCGCAGTATCGTCGACCGCGCGGTAGCGGAGCTAGACATCGTGGAAGACAACGCTCATGACTTGATTCCTGACATGGGAGATGTAGGCGAGCATAAGTCTGTGCAAATGTGGCCGCACCGCCATGGCACGGATGCAATGTTCTTCGCTGTGCTGCGCAAAAAGTCCTAAGATGGGCAGCATGACTTCTAGCTCTATTAGTGCTCCAATTATCGCGCCTTCGATCTTGGCTGCGGATTTCACACGCTTAGGCGAAGAGGTGAAGTCCGTGGCTAATGCCGAATGGATTCACGTCGACATTATGGACGGCCATTTCGTCCCGAACCTGTCCTTTGGTCCAGATATCACCAAGGCCGTCGATGGGATCACGGATCAAACCCTTGATGTGCATTTGATGATCCAGGAGCCAGCACAGTGGGTAGACACTTACGCTAAGGCGGGTGCAGATTGCATCATCTTCCACGTCGAGGCGGTTGAAGACGAGGCAGCAGCGCTTGCATTGGCAGCTAAGATCCGCGAGCTCGGCGTTCGCGCTGGATTTTCCATTAAGCCCAATACCCCAATTGAGCCGTGGCTAGATAAGCTGTCCCACTTCGACTTAGTTCTGGTGATGAGTGTTGAACCGGGCTTTGGCGGGCAGAAATTTATGCCGGAGATGCTCGATAAGGTGCGCAAGCTCCGCTCAGCTATCGATGACCAAGGCTTAGATACGCTCATCGAAATTGATGGCGGAATATCTGCTGACACCATCGCGCAAAGCGCGGAAGCTGGCTGCGATGCATTCGTGGCGGGTTCGGCAATCTTTAAGCAAGCTGACCGCGCAGCCGAGGTAGAGAACCTGCGCGCTTTGGCCACCGTCTAATTAAGGGATTACTGGATTATGGATAGCAACCCCGGTGCAGACCAAGCCGTGGCTCCGATTGTGGAGCAGGCGTTGCGCACCGCAATGTCTGCAGGGTGGGAAGTGCGCGGGACTACCAGCCCGAATCCACCGGTGGGTGCGGTAATTATTTCGACTTCGGGTGAGATTGTGGGCACCGGTGCGACTCAGCCGGTGGGCGGGGCGCACGCAGAAGTCCAAGCTCTAGCCGATGCCGCTGGCAAGACCGAAGGCGCTACCGCCGTGGTGACGCTGGAGCCGTGCCGGCATACCGGCCGCACGGGACCGTGCACGCAGGCTTTAATCGAAGCCGGCATCAAAGATGTCTTTTTCTTACACTCCGACCCGAATCCCAGCGCTGGCGGCGGGGCACAAGTGCTTGTCGATGCCGGCATCAATGTCGTGCAGCTGCCAAGCCCGGAGGGAGTACCGGATGCGCTCATTCCGTGGTTGAAGTCCGTGCAGTTGCGACGTCCCCACGTTACGTTGAAATTTGCGCAAACTATCGATGGCTTTACTGCAGCTGCCGATGGCACCAGCCAGTGGATCACTGGGGAAATGGCGCGTGACTATGTCCACGTTGACCGTGAACACCGCGATGCCATTATCATCGGCACTGGCACGGCCTTGATTGATAATCCATCGCTTACTGCCCGCTATCCAGACGGCACCCAACGAGAACACCAACCCCGGCGAGTTGTCATTGGCCGTCGCAATATTGCCGATGCCGGTGATGCCGCGTCTAATCTCAACCGGCTTGGATTTGAGCAATATGCCACCATCGGTGAAGCTCTGGCCGAGCTTTATGCCACCGGCGCCCGTGATGTGCTGGTCGAAGGCGGAGCAGGTTTGGCCTCAGGCTTTGCCAACCAAGGACTGGTGGATTGGTTGCAGGTCTACCAGGCGCCGCTCCTACTCGGTGAGGGAATTTCGGTCTTGGCACATCCGTTGACCAATACGTTGAAAGGCGCAGCGCGCTTTGCCCGCGGGCAGGTTCTGGCGCTGGGCGATGATTTATTAATCAACTACGTGCGTACTGCACTCACTAAATAATTTCACTAAAGGAGAATTGGTTGTTTACTGGGCTGGTTGAAGAAAAAGGCAAGGTTATCGCGCTGGAGGAGCTTGGGGATTCTATCCGCATGCAAATTGGGGCACCGGTGGTAACCGCTGATGCTCAACTAGGAGACTCCATTTCTGTCAACGGCGTGTGCTTGACCGTCGCGGAGTTGGGAGACGCGACGTTTATCGCCGACATTATGCAGGAATCTCTAAACCGCTCAGCTTTGGGTGAACTTGCGCCACAGAGCACGGTAAACCTCGAACGCGCATTGCTACCTACCACCCGATTGGGCGGGCATATCGTGCAAGGCCATGTCGATGGCACCGCCAAACTTATCTCCCGCACTCCGTCGGAGCACTGGGATATTTTGCGTTTCGAATTGCCTGCGGATCTAGCACGTTATGTTGTTGAAAAGGGCTCGATTGCGATTAGCGGCACGTCTTTGACGGTATCTGCAATTGGGGAAACCTGGTTTGAGGTCTCTTTGATTCCAGTTACTTTGCGCGACACCATCTTGGGTGATTTAGCCGAAGGTGATCTGGTTAATCTCGAGGTTGACGTGTTAGCGAAGTATGTCGAGAAGATGGTTCGCCCCCAAGGCGAGGTTTAACAAGGGTAGAGACTAAGCTAGATAGCTATGAACGCACCTTTAAATAGCGCAGTTCGTCTGGACTCCATCGAGGAGGCGATTGCGGATATCGCTGCCGGCAAGGCAGTAGTTGTAGTTGACAACGAGGACCGCGAGAATGAGGGTGACCTGATTTTCGCCGCGGAGCTTGCAACACCTGAGCTCGTAGCTTTTATGGTGCGCTATTCCTCGGGTTATATTTGCGTGCCTTTGCTGCCTGAAGACTGCAAGCGTTTGAACTTGCCACCGATGATGGGCAGGAATGAAGACGTGCGCGGTACTGCGTATACCGTCACAGTTGATGCAAATACAGGCACCACCGGAATCTCCGCCACTAGCCGCGCAGAAACTATGCTCCGTCTCGCAGACCCTATGAGCGTGGTGGATGACTTTACCCGCCCAGGGCATGTGGTTCCGCTGGCTGCGCGTCCTAATGGTGTGCTTGAGCGTGATGGGCACACGGAAGCCGCCATCGACTTGGCTCGCTTGGCGGGCCTGCGTCCAGCGGGTGTTTTGTGTGAAATCGTCTCTGAAGAAGACCCGACCACGATGGCTCGTTCCGAAGAGCTGCGTCGTTTTTCTGATGAGCATGACTTGAAGATGATATCCATCGAGCAGCTCATCCAATGGCGCCGTCACAATGAGACTCAGGTACGTCGCACGGTCGAAACCCAGTTGCCGACGGACTTCGGCTCTTTTACCGCACTGGGCTACAAGCACGAGATCGACGGCCAAGAGCACGTGGCACTGATTGCAGGTGGCGTGGAAGAACTCAACGGTGCCGAAGATGTTTTTGTCCGCGTGCACTCAGAGTGCCTCACCGGCGATGTCTTCCATTCCCGTCGTTGCGACTGTGGCCAGCAGCTGCACCAGTCTATGGAGATTATCCAAGAGGCTGGCCAGGGAATCATCATTTACTTGCGCGGTCACGAAGGCCGCGGCATTGGACTTTTGGCAAAGCTTAAAGCTTACAGCCTGCAAGATTCAGGCCTCGATACTGTCGATGCCAACCTGGAGCAAGGCTTGCCGGAAGATGCCCGTGAATACTCAGTCGCCGGGCAAATCCTGCGCGATCTGGGCATCAAGTCAGCAAACCTGTTGACCAATAACCCACACAAAGGCGAAGGCCTGCGTGGCTTCGGGGTAGAAGCGTCCGCGCATACTCCGGTAGAAGTAGAGCCAAACGCAGACAATATTGATTACCTGCGCACCAAGCGTGACCGCATGAACCACGATTTGCCGCAGGTTGCGCGGTGGGACGCGGCGCACGCGCTGAAGTAAGAACCCTGAAAACGTCGAAGAAAGCAAGAACATGAGCAAAGAAGGACTACCAGAAGTCGCCACGATTGATGCCACCGGCATCTCCGTCGCGGTTATCAGCGCAACCTGGAACGCAGATATTTGTGACCGCCTCCATGAGCGAGCGCTTGCTCATGCACAGCAACTTGGCGCCGAAGCAGATGGTTTCCGCGTCGTCGGCGCACTGGAGATTCCCGTCGCGGTACAAGAAGCAGCACGCCACTACGACGCAGTTGTAGCACTGGGTTGTGTCATCCGTGGTGGCACTCCGCACTTTGATTATGTCTGTGACTCCGTCACTCAGGGCCTAACCCGAATTGCGCTGGATACTTCCAAGCCGATTGCTAATGGCGTCTTGACAGTCAACACCCACGACCAAGCGGTGGATCGTTCAGGTGCACCAGGTGCTGCCGAAGACAAGGGCGTAGAAGCCATGCAAGCGGCTTTAGATACTGTGCTGCAATTGCGTAATATCAAAGAACGCGCATCAAAGCGCGGACTGTAGGAGATGACTAATTCCATGACTGACTCAACGGCTGGTGCCCCCGGCGACTACCAACCGAAGAAGAAGCTAACTGATGAAGAGATCTTGGCGTATACCACCGCCGATCCCTTCGCTATGACCTCCACGAAGCCGTGGGAGTTGACTATTTCCTCGCCATTTCTGCGCAAAGTGGCGTGGGTGTGCATCGCGATTGTGATTCCCGTGCACCTTTTTATGGGCATCATGCTGGATGTCGAATTTACCGGTGCGTATATCACTTTCATCGATAAGCTAGCTTTCCCTGGCATCGGTATCGTCATTTCGATAATCGCGTGGCTGGCGTTCAACCGTCCACGTCTGCGCGCTAATTCTGATGGGGTAGAAATCCGCAACATCATCGGCACGCGCTTTTACCCGTGGGAAGTCATCTACGGCATGTCTTTCCCCGAAGGCTCACGCATGGCGCGCATCGAATTGCCGAATTTCGAATACGTGCCAGTCTGGGCAATCCAATCCGGCGATAAAGAAGCAGCGATTGCTGCTACCCGGAACTTCCGCGAACTTGAAGCGAAGTACATGCCGCTGGATTAACCAGCACAAAAGAAGGGAAGTTGGCCACCGTGGCAGATCCAAGCACTTACCGGCCTGCTCCTGGAACCATCCCGACAGATCCAGGCGTATATAAATTCCGCGATGAAAATAAACGCGTTGTATATGTCGGGAAGGCGAAAAACCTTCGCTCGCGGCTCTCGAACTATTTCCAAGACATCACGCAGCTGCATCCTCGCACTCGCCAAATGGTGCAAACCGCGGCGAGCGTCGAGTGGACGGTTGTTGCCAGCGAAGTAGAAGCTCTTGCGCTGGAATATACGTGGATTAAGAAATTCGATCCGCGCTTCAACGTCAAATACCGTGACGATAAAACTTATCCGATGCTGGCGGTATCCGTTGGCGAGCGCATTCCGCGAGCATTTTTCTACCGTGGTCCGCGCCGTAAAGGTGTGCGCTACTTCGGGCCTTATTCCCACGCGTGGGCTGTGCGTGAAGCCCTGGATCTACTCACGCGCGTCTTTCCCATGCGCACGTGCTCCAAGGGCGTATACAACCGGCACGAAAGCCTTGGCCGACCGTGTCTTTTGGGCTATATTGGCAAGTGCAATGCACCGTGTATTGGGCGAGTGAGCGAGGACGAGCACCGCGATACTGTTAATCAGCTGGTCTCGTTTATGAACGGTAACACCGGCCCGGTGGTACGCCAGCTTACGGCACAGATGCAGGAAGCATCGGAAGCACTAGAGTTTGAACGCGCGGCACGCCTGCGCGATGACCTTGAGGCCATTAATAAAATCATGGAGCAACAAGCTGTTGTCTTCACTGATTCGACGGATGCGGACCTCATCGCTTTTCACACTGATGAGCTGGAAGCCGCAGTGCAGATTTTCCACGTGCGCGATGGACGTATCCGCGGCCAACGCGGCTGGGTTGTAGAGCGCATGGGCGACCAAGCCCCATTGGAGAAAGTCGACGAGGGCGAAGACGACCCCGCACTTGCTTTGCTGATGCAAAACTTTCTCATTCAGTTCTACGGTGATGCCGTCGAACGCGAAAAGATTGAAGCCGAAGAAGATGCTGCATTACAGCGCAGGGGAGTAGACCAAGAATCCCGCGCTATGCCCCGTCAGGGCAAAGTTATTCCGCGTGAGATTCTCGTGCACACCATGCCTCAAGAGTCTGATGAGGTAGTTAAGCTTTTGGAAGACCTGCGTGGTGCGCAAGTGGATCTGCGTGTCCCGCAGCGCGGCGATAAGCGTGCGCTGATGGAAACGGTGGAAAAGAATGCCAAGGATGCGCTGCGCCAGCACAAGCTCAAGCGCGTCGGCGATCTGACCGCGCGTTCGGCGGCGCTGCAAGATATCCAAGATGCGCTGGGCATGGAAACCGCGCCGCTGCGTATTGAATGTACGGATATCTCCCATATCCAGGGCACCGATGTTGTGGCATCGCTAGTTGTTTTTGAAGACGGCGTGCCGCGCAAGTCTGACTACCGGCGCTACCGAATCAAAGAGGCCGCGGGCGATGGTCGCTCGGACGACGTCGGTTCTATCGCTGAAGTCACCCGTCGCCGCTTTAAGCGTCACCACGAAGATAAATTGGCTCTTCCCGATGAAGAAGCCGAGGCATCGAACTTTGCTGATGAAAATGTCATCGAGGAAACCACGGATGTGGCGCGGAAGTTTGCCTACCCACCTCAACTCTTTATCGTTGACGGTGGTGCCCCGCAGGTAGCTGCTGCTCAAAAGGTTTTTGATGAACTAGGCATCGTCGACGTGACCTTGGTGGGATTAGCCAAGCGCTTGGAAGAAATTTGGGTCCCGGGTGACGATGAGCCAGTCATCTTGCCGCGTAATTCTCAGGCTTTGTATTTGCTGCAGCAGATCCGTGATGAGGCGCACCGCTTTGCCATTAGCTATCACCGCCAGCAACGCTCCAAGCGCATGCGTTCTTCGGTGCTGGACTCCATCCCCGGGCTGGGACCAACCAGGCGCACTGACTTGGTCAAGCACTTTGGCTCTGTCAAGAAGCTCAAAGAAGCTAGTCAAGAAGAGATTGCCGAAGTCAAGGGCATCGGCCCAAAGATGGCGGAAACCATTTTTGAGCATCTGCACGCTTAAAACCGGTAGCGGTGTTGCACTGGAAGATAAATTGAGATCACAATCCCAACAATGCTTAATTATTCTCCCGAGATAACTATTTCACGTTAGACTGGCGGGCATGACAACCAATGAGATGCCACCGATTTTGCTGACTGGAATGTCAGGTGCCGGTCTGAGCTCGGCATCTAAGGTTCTAGAAGACAAAGGCTACTATGTCTCGCACAATTTGCCGCCGCATCTAATCCCAGAGGTATTCAAAGCAGGGCGGGATAATGACCCACCCGTCAAGCCCTTGGCCGTGGTCACTGATACGCGTTCGCGGGTGTTTCCGGGTTCTTTCGGAGAAATACTTGCGGACCTAGAAGACATTGAGGTCAAGCCGACCATCTTGTTTTTAGATGCACGCGATGATGTTCTAATTCGCCGCTTTGATTCAGTGCGCCGCACCCACCCTTTGCAAAATGGGGACACCCTAAAGATGGGTATCAGCAGGGAACGCGAGGCAATGGAAGACGTGCGCGATGCCGCAGATGTCATCATCGACACGACTTCTTTATCTGTCCATGATCTGCGCCGCGCGATTGAAGCTTCCTTTGGCTCCATGAGCGGCAACCAACAACATGTGACCGTGCAATCATTTGGGTTCAAGAATGGTTCACCGCGCGATGCCGACCTCATAGTAGATGTGCGCTTTTTGCCGAATCCCTACTGGATTCCAGAACTGCGCGGCTTTCGTGGAACCGATGAACCGGTTTCTGACTACGTGTTAAGCCAAGATGCCGCGGAGCCTTTCATTGAGAACTTCCTCGTGATGTTGGAATCCATGCTGGATGGTTATCGCCATGAGGGCAAGAATTTTATTACCGTCGGTGTGGGATGTACCGGTGGGCACCATCGCTCAGTCGCGGTATCTGAAGAGATCGTGCGTCGTTTGCGTCAGCGCACCGACTTAGATGTCAACGTTTTGCACCGGGACATCAATACTGGTTAACGTGCACTAAGCTCTTTTACATCTTTCTTTTGGCCTGCTTGTCCTGAAGGTTTCAGGCAAGCAGAGCTCTTTAATCCCCTAAGGAGTGTGTTGAGTACTTCTTCCGTTAATATCGCGTGTCTCGGCGGCGGGCATGGTCTGTTCCAGACCTTACTTGCCGCTCGGCAATGTGATCCCACCAATATTTCTGCCATCGTCACCGTCGCAGACGATGGGGGTTCCTCGGGACGCTTGCGCCGCGAGCTCGATATCATTCCGCCGGGCGATCTTCGCATGGCGCTGTCAGCTCTTAGCCCCGAAGATGACAATGGCCAACTGTGGGCAACGACATTGCAGCATCGCTTTGGTGGTACCGGTGCGCTTGCCGGCCACGCAGTAGGAAACTTGCTGATTGCGGGTTTGGCTGAAGTCTTAGGTGATATGCAGGCAGCGCTGGACCAGGTCACGACCTTGACGGGCTCCCGTGGTCGCGTGCTACCGATGGTTAATCAGCCGCTCAATATTGAAGCCGAAGTCGCAGGGCTTGACGATGACCCCCGTGTCATGCGCCCAGTACGCGGACAGGTTGCAGTCGCAACAACTCCTGGACAAGTACGCCGCGTGCATCTTTTGCCGGATGCCCCGCAAGCTAACCCTCGGGCGCTGCAAGCTCTTAACGAGGCGGACATCATCACCTTAGGGCCAGGATCCTGGTTTTCTTCGGTGTTGCCACACGTGTTGGTTCCACAGATTGTTGATGCCATTTCGCGTTCTGATGCTCTGCGCGTGCTGGTTCTTAACCTGTCTGCGGAGCCCGGGGAGACCAGTGGCTTTTCTGTAGAGCGCCACCTTCATGTGCTCGCTCAGCATGCTCCGAAGCTGCGCGTTGACCGTGTCGTGGTTAATGCTCACATGCAGCTAAGCGGTAGCGAGCGTAACCATATCCAGCGTGCGGCTGCGCAGTTGGGTGCGGAAGTCGTTTTTGATGATGTCTGTATGGTTGCTAGTGATGGATTAGAGCTCAACCGCCACGATCCCGCTAAACTAGCGCGCGTCATTCGATCTCTGCACGATGAGTGGGTCACACCACGCTAACTGCGGTTAGCTGCCTGAGCAAAGGCTCGGGCAGGTGCGCTATCGTTAATAATCTGACTCGGATGAGTATTTTCAAAAGGCAGGGAGATTTCTACAGTGGCATTGACCGATGACGTCAAGAAGGAACTTACGGCGACGACGACTACCCGTCCCAGCGCCCGTGCTGCCGAGGTTGCAGCGATTCTTCGCTTTGCAGGTCAGCTCCACACCTCCAATGGCCAGCTTGCATATGAGATTGAATTAGAAGACCAGGCGATTGCCGATCGGTTCATCAACGCTATCCAAGATCTCTACGATATTAAGGCCTCAAGCCATATTGTTGGTCCGCAAGGATCGACTAAGAAATCGCGCATTCAGTTGCGCATTGGTGCAGGCGCAAAGGAATTAACCCGCCGTTTGGGCTTGGTGACACGTTCTGGCCATCCTGTGGTGGGCCTGCCACCGCAGGTGGTCTCAGGTTCTATTGCCGATAATGAAGCAGCGTGGCGCGGCGCCTTTTTAGCGGCAGGGTCGCTGACGGAACCGGGACGTTCTTCTTCCCTGGAAGTTGTGTGTCCATGCCAGGAAGCCGCACTAGCGCTTGTTGGTTGCGCGCGTCGCCTCGGCATCTCTGCCAAGACGAAAGAAACCCGCGGCGCCGATCGCGTGGTCATTCGCGATGGCGATGCCATTGGTGCACTGCTGACACGCATGGGTGCGCAAGTTACCCGCCTGCAGTGGGAAGACAAACGCCGCCGTCGGGAAGCACGCGCTTCTGAAAACCGTCTGGTGAACTTCGATGATGCTAACTTGCGTCGTAGTGCCCGCGCTGCTGTGACTGCTGCGGCGCGTGTGGAACGCGCGATGGAAATCCTCGGCGATGAAGTACCTGAGCATTTGGCTGATGCTGGAACGCTGCGAGTGCAGCATCGACAAGCATCGCTCGAAGAGCTGGGCCGACTGGCTGAACCGCAGATGACCAAGGATGCTGTTGCAGGCCGTATTCGCCGTCTGCTGTCGATGGCGGACCGTCGGGCGCAAGAACTAGGTATCCCTGATACCAATGAAGCAATCAACGAGCTTTCCTACGACGCTGACGAGTAGGACAGTCGGCGAACAAAGCTGTGAACTAGCAACGGTGTGCGTGTGATATCGCCAGCGTTTTTCTAATTGAGACATATATCACACTTGATGTGTGGCAATTCGGTCACAATCGGACATATATGGATTTACCTGCTGCAATCGCGCCGGCCCTTGCTCGAAATTGCGTGAATTTTAGTCTGATTGTGTTGGAATATCCGCAGAATGTGTGGGTTTGCTTTTATAAATCTGCGCAGTGTAGGGAACCTCGGTACTATCGGCAGTGTCGGAGAAACTTCCTCGATATAAATCTTTGAAGTAATTCTCCCAGGCAATAGCTTTTGACGTACTCCGCTTCCCAACTTTTTAGGAGACAACTACCGTGACCACCCGCATTGGTATTAATGGCTTTGGCCGCATTGGCCGTAACTTGTTCCGCGCAATTGCGCAGGGTAACACCGACTTAGAAGTCGTGGCACTCAACGATCTCACTGATAACGCCACCCTGGCGAATCTTCTAAAGTACGACTCCGTGTTGGGGCGCTTTGACGGGGAGATTGACTACGATGATTCGGCGATCATCGTCAATGGCAAGCGCATTGCTGTCTACGAAGAACCAGACCCAAAGAACCTCAAGTGGGCTGACAACAACGTCGACATCGTCGTCGAGTCCACTGGCCGTTTCACCGATGGCGAAGCAGCGAAGGCGCATATCGAAGCTGGCGCAAAGAAGGTCATCATCTCCGCACCTGCGAAGAATGTTGATGCAACCTTCGTCTATGGCGTGAACTCGGACACCTACGATCCGGCCAACCACAACATCATCTCGGCTGCATCCTGCACCACCAACTGCCTAGCACCAATGGCAAAGGTTCTGCACGAGAAGTTCGGTATCGAAAAGGGCCTGATGACCACCATCCACGCCTACACCGGTGACCAGCGCCTGCAGGATGCACCACACAAGGACATGCGTCGTTCACGCGCCGCAGCGGTCAACATGGTTCCAACCTCCACCGGCGCAGCCAAGGCTGTCGCATTGGTGCTGCCTGAATTAGAAGGCAAGCTGGACGGCTACGCAATGCGTGTTCCAACCATCACTGGTTCTGCTACCGACCTGACTTTCACTGCGTCCCGCGACGTTACTGCGGAAGAGATCAACGCTGCGATCAAGGAAGCAGCCGCCGGCGAATTCGGTGAAACCCTCGCGTACACCGAAGACCCAATCGTCTCCACCGACATCATCTCTGATTCCCACGGCTGCATTTTTGACGCTGGTATGACCAAGGTCACTGGCGGAAATATGGTGAAGGTTCTGGGCTGGTACGACAACGAGTGGGGCTACACCTCCCAGCTGGTTCGCACCACCGCACAGGTTGCTGCAGCGCTGTAAAGCCTGCTGGTAATATTTCCATGTGCTTGAAATGAGCTATACCGACCCGCCTTAACTGGCTGGGTCGGTATTGTTTTAGGTAAAGCTTTCACACAATTTTTCTATTGCGTGCCAATCGTGCACAGAAACAAGGAGTTGACATGGCATTTAAGTCCCTGGATGATTTGCTGGCAGAAGGCGTCGATGGGCGCCACGTGCTGGTTCGCTCTGACTTTAATGTTCCCCTCGATGACGACGGCAATATCACCGACCCAGGCCGCATCAATGCCTCCCTGCCGACTATTGAAGCTTTGGTCGAAGGCGGCGCGAAAGTAATCCTCAGTGCTCACCTGGGACGGCCAAAGGGAGAAGTCAACGAGAAGTACTCCCTGGCGCCGGTTGCAGAGGCTCTCAGTGAAGCACTGGGGCAATTCGTTGCGCTAGCTGGCGATGTTACAGGCGAAGATGCACATGAGCGCGCCAATGGCTTAAGCGAAGGCGATGTCATGCTCATTGAAAACGTGCGCTTCGATCCTCGTGAGACCTCCAAGGATGAGGCAGAGCGCGCAGAGTTTGCTGCAGAATTAGCTGCTCTGGCTGCTGACGATGGTGCATTTGTCTCCGATGGCTTTGGTGTCGTGCACCGTGCGCAGGCCTCGGTCTACGATGTTGCCAAGCTGTTGCCGGCATACGCAGGCAAGCTGGTGCAGTCGGAGCTTGAGGTGCTGTCGACGGTTGCGCAGAACCCTGAGCACCCTTATGTCGTTGTGCTCGGCGGCGCGAAGGTCTCAGACAAGCTGGGCGTTATCGAAGCCCTGGCTGATAAGGCTGACAAGGTCATCATCGGTGGTGGCATGTGCTACACGATGTTGGCGGCGCAGGGCTACAACGTCCAGAAGTCTTTGCTGCAGGAAGACCAGCTTGATGACTGCAAGTCCTTGCTGGAGCGCTTTGGCGACAAGCTCGTACTACCAGTTGACCTCGTTGCGGCTTCCGAGTTTGCAGCCGATGCAGACAACAAGGTCGTCGAACTAGACGGCATTCCTGAGGGCTGGATGTCGTTGGATATCGGACCAAAGTCCGTCGAGGCATTCGCTGAGGTTCTGGCTTCGTCCAAGACTGTGTTCTGGAATGGCCCAATGGGCGTATTCGAAATGGAAGTGTTTGCGCAGGGCACCGCTGGTGTTGCGCAGGCCATTATTGATGCAACCGCCAACAATGGTTCCTTTACCGTCGTCGGTGGCGGCGACTCTGCTGCATCAGTGCGCACCCTCGGTTTGGATGAAGCTGGCTTTAGCCACATCTCCACCGGTGGCGGCGCATCCTTGGAATTCCTGGAGGGCAAGACCCTGCCAGGCGTCGAGGTTCTTGAGTCCTAAATCGCGGTAGTTTTCCATTACTTTTTGAAAGGATGTGTGTCTAATGGCGCGTACCCCACTTATTGCTGGCAACTGGAAGATGAATCTTAACCACAAGCAAACTATCGGTGAGCTGCAAAAGTTCGCCTTTACTTTGCCAAAGGAATACTACGAAAAGGTAGATGTCTCCTTCCTGGTGCCTTTCACCGATATCCGCACCGCCCAGACGCTTGTAGAAGGCGACAAGCTTAAATTCACCTATGGTGCCCAAGATATCTCGCAGCACGAGTCCGGTGCGTACACCGGTGAAGTATCTGGCGCAATGTTGTCTGCATTGGGTTGCACCTACGTCGTTGTCGGCCACTCCGAGCGCCGCGAGTACCACAATGAATCTGACGAACTGGTTGCTAAGAAGGCCACCGCAGCGTTGGAAAACGGCATGTCTCCGATTGTCTGTGTTGGTGAGCCGTTGGAGATTCGCGAAGCCGGCACCCACGTCGACTATGTCGTTGAACAGACCCGCGCGTCGCTTGCCGGACTGGATGCTGATGCTTTGGCGAAGACTGTCATTGCCTATGAACCAGTATGGGCAATTGGTACCGGCAAGGTTGCCTCAGCTGACGATGCCCAAGAGGTTTGCGCAGCAATTCGTGCATTGGTCAAGGAACTTGCTGGCGACGATGTCGCTGCCGGCATCCGTATTCTGTACGGTGGCTCCGCCAAGACCGATACCATCGCGGAAATTGTCTCTAAGCCAGACGTAGACGGTGGCTTGGTCGGCGGCGCTTCACTCAGTGGTGAAGAATTCGCAAAGCTGGCGGCATCTGCTGCGAACGCTGTTTAGTGGCCTTAGGGCCGTGCTCAACGCAAGCGGATGGCAATGGTGTAATATTGCCAGAAGCGAATATCTCATATCAACATGCAAGGTAGCTAATTAATGATTTTGACTCTGCAAATCGTACTGGTCATCGCCGCGATTTTGATGACAGTGTTCGTCTTGCTGCACAAGGGCAAGGGCGGCGGCTTGTCCAGCCTTTTCGGTGGCGGCGTTCAGTCGAACCTCTCTGGTTCCACCGTGGTGGAAAAGAACCTCGACCGTTACACCGTGGTCATGGTCATCATTTGGCTTGCCTGCATCATCGGCCTTAACCTCATTCAAGCTTACGCTTAAAGCTTTTTCCTGGAAGCACTAAGCCCCGCTCAGAGGAATTCTGAGCGGGGCTTAGGACGTTTTACAACCGAATTTTATTTAGGCAGTTTGCCAGCGGCGTTCTCTGCGAGGAAGAGAATGGTTTCCTCCGCACCGTGAGCACCGGCGGCGGGCCAATCCTCGGCAGGGGAGCCAGCCGCCACGTGCGCTGCGGCCTCGGCTTTATCTTCACCAGCAACAAGCAACCAGACATGCTTCGCTTTAGCGATGGCCGGAAGCGTGAGTGTTAAGCGTTCTGATGGTGGCTTCGGACTATCATGCACGGCGACCACAAATTCTTCCTGTTCACGCACAGCATCAGTATGCGGGAAAAGGGAATTGATATGTCCTTCGCCACCCATGCCCAGAAGATGAAGGTCGAAGCCCTGGGGTGCGTATTCGCGCAGTTCCTCTTCGTAGGCATCGGCAGCTGAGCTCATGGAAATCGCGCCCAAATCAAAGCCGTGGATGTGACGATTCGGGATATCGACGTGGTCAAGAAGCGCTTCGCGTGCCTGGCCCTCATTGGAGTCTGGGTCACTAACCGGAACGTTGCGTTCATCACCAAAGAAGATGTGAATGCGTTCCCAATCAATACGCAAAGCAGGGAAATCTTCCCCCTGGTCACGCGCTGCTTGGTCTAGGCGGCGTAGTTCCTTGAGCATGCCAATGCCAGCGCCACCGCCGGTGAGTACAACTCGCGCAATACCATCGCCATGGACACCTCCATTAAGAGACTGTGCTTGTGCGACGACGTCAATGAATTTCAATGCCGCGGAAGATATGAGCTCCTCGAGGTCAGCAACGCGATTAATAGTCACCATGACTAAAGTTAATGTCCTTTCACGTACCTGCGCTGTTTTAAAAATTTTCCAGCGCAGAAAACTAAGCGATATAAAACTAGTTAGTAGTCTACGTGGCGCAGTCCACGCAGTGTGTGTGCATAGGCCTTATCCGCGTCCAAGTGTCGCAATTCTTCAGACAGAATCTCTGCGCTGGAGCGGGTATTGAGCGCGACCATGGACTCGGGCGAGCCCGGAACATTGACGCGCACAGTACCAGCTTCCACGGCATCAATGATGATGTCGGAAGTATCGCGGAAAAAGTGCACGCTACGGATCGTGAATTTGTCATCCCCGCTGGATTTGGCGCCAGAGGTTTCAGTATCCAGCCGCTTCACGGGAACGCCTAAGCGATCATGCAGCCACGCTGCCGCAAGATCGACTGCCAAGCTGGTGCTTGGGCCGGAGACTTCCACGCGCTGCACTGCCTCGTGCGGCAAGCGGTCCAAAGACGAGGCGACGATACCGCGCCACTGAGTAATCTCACCCCATGCCATATCGGTATCACCCGGAGTGTAGCCGGAGGACAGATTGCCCAAATCCTGCTTGGTGGTGGCATGGGTGATACGACGCTGACCTAAAGCGCCAATAGGCGTGCGTGCAGGCTCCGGTGGCGCAGCAGTTGGCCACCAGACCACGATTGGGGTATCAGGCAGCAACAGGGGAGTAACAACCGATTCGGCGTTATCTGCCAAAGCACCGAAGATGTGCATAACCACGATTTCAGAAGCGCCAGCTTCGCCGCCGACGCGCAGCTCAGCGTTAAGCAGGGGCTCCGCGCGGCGATTACCGCGAATAACCACGAGCACGCGCGAGGGGTGCTCATGGGAGGCGTCACGAATTGAATCTAATATCGCATCGACTTCATCATCGGCGTTGACGACCACAATCAGGGTCAACACGCGAGAAGTCGTCAGGGTGTAGTGCTCTTGAGCTTCAACGAGACCGCGCGCAATTTTGCGCGTGGTCGTATTGGGCATTGGGGTGATCACAGCTATTTATCCTTCACGCTTGATAATTTATGGACGACGCCAGGTGCGGCCAGTGCGAGAGAGCATGGCATCAGCCGATTCCGGCCCCCAGGTGCCCGCAGCATAACTTTCTGGTTGGCCATTGTTTTCCCAGTACTCCAAAATCGGGTCGAGCATGGCCCAGGAAAGCTCCACCTCTTCGTTCGTGGGAAACAGTGAGGATTCATCCAACAAAGCATCCAAAATCAAACGCTCATAAGCCTCCGGCGATTCTTCCGTGAAGGCCTGCGCATAGGAAAAGTCCATGTTAACGTCGCGGACTTCCATCGTGGATCCTGGAACCTTGGAACCAAAGCGCAAGGTCACCCCCTCGTCGGGCTGTACGCGAATAACCACGGCGTTAGCACCAAGTGCAGCGGCCTGATTGCTATCAAATGGCTGGTGCGGAGCTGGTTTAAAGACCAAGGCAATTTCGGTCACGCGCCGTCCAAGGCGCTTGCCGGTACGCAGGTAGAAGGGCACTCCGGCCCAGCGCCGTGAGTTGACCTCCAAGGTACAAGCCGCGTAGGTTTCCGTGGTGGAATTGGGGTCAAAGCCTTCTTCTTCGCGCAGACCCTTGACGTATTCCGAGCCTTGCCAGCCAGCTGCGTACTGGCCACGGGCGGTGGTCTTAGACAAGGGGTAGACAGGCGTGGTTGCCTGCAAGACCTTGATCTTTTCCGCCTGCAGTGCCGAAGGACGGAAAGAGCTAGGTTCTTCCATCGCAACGAGCGCAAGGAGCTGAATGAGGTGGTTTTGGATGACGTCACGTGCTGCGCCAATGCCGTCGTAGTAGCCGGCACGTCCGCCCAGGCCGATGTCTTCAGCCATGGTGATTTGCACGTGGTCAATGTAGTGCGCATTCCACATCGGCTCATAAATCTGGTTCGCAAAACGCAATGCCATGATGTTTTGCACAGTTTCTTTGCCGAGGTAGTGGTCAATACGGAACACCGCATCTTCGGGAAAGACCGCGTTGACGATCTCGTTGAGTTCGTGCGCGGATTCCTGGTTGTGGCCAAAAGGCTTTTCGATGATCACACGGCGCCATGAATCATCCGTTGGAGTTGCCATACCGACGCGTTCGATTTGGTGACAGATATCGGAGAAGTAGTCTGGCGGTACCGACAGGTAAAACGCCCAGTTTCCACCGGTGCTGCGTGAAGAATCTAGCTCTTTTAAGCGCGCGGAGAGAGCGTCGAAACCTTTGTCGTCAAAGTCACCGGAGACAAATTCAAAGCCTTGCGCAAGGTGCATCCAGACATTCTCACGAAACGGGGTGCGAGCTCCGGCTTCAACGGCCTGCTTTACATAGTCGCAAAAGGCTTCTTTATCCCACTGCCTGCGGCCGTAACCGACGAGGGTAAAACCAGCTGGCAATAAACCTCGGTTGGCCAAGTCATAAATTGCTGGCAAGAGCTTCTTGCGGGCAAGGTCACCGGTTACACCGAAGATGACCATGCCGGCTGGTCCGGCAATGCGGGGGAGGCGTTTATCTTTATCATCACGCAGGGGGTTAACCCAGTCGCTAGGGCTAGTCACAAGCAAGCAATCCTTTCAGCGAAATTGAACTCTTCTGAGTCTACTAGCTTGTGCGGATTGATAGTTGCTTGCCACTAAAAGATGTCGGGTGCCAGCATGCGTTTATGCATCCTGACACCCGACGGGCGTTCTTACGCTACACCTAGGTAAGACGTGAGGTTACCGATTCGAGGAGTTCATTCCAAGCGTCGACGAACTTCTCTACGCCTTCGCGCTCCAGCTGCGCAAAGACATCGTCGAGATCGACACCAATTGCCGCGATATCACGCAGGACCTGTGCGGACTCTTCGGCGGTATTGGTCAAGGTGTCACCGTGCAAGGAATCGGATTCCAAGGTGGCATCGATGGTCTTTTCTGGCATCGTGTTGACCGTGTTCGGGCCAGCAAGTTCCGATACGTACAAGGTTGGTGCGTATTCCGGGTTTTTCACGCCTGTCGATGCCCACAGCGGACGCTGCAGGTTAGTGCCCTCAGGCAAGTCGGAAGCATTCTCCAACTCAGAGAGGTACAAAGCATATGCCTGCTGTGCATTAGCAACGCCGGCCTTGCCGCGAAGCGCGAGTGCTTCATCGGAGCCAATCTTTTCCAAACGCTTATCAATTTCCACATCCACGCGGGAGACGAAGAATGACGCCACAGAGTGGATCTTGGAGATGTCCAAGTCGTTTTCTTTCGCGCGGCGGATGCCGGTCTTGAAAGCCTCGATGACTTCCTTGTAGCGCTCAAGAGAGAAAATCAAGGTGACGTTGACGGAAATGCCATCAGCCAAAGCTTCGCTGATAGCGCTCATGGAGCCATCGGTCGCTGGGATCTTGATCATGACGTTGTCACGGCCAACGCGGTTCCACAACTCACGAGCCTGCGCGATGGTCGCATTAGCGTCGTCAGAGATACGCGGATCTACCTCGATAGATACACGGCCATCTTTGCCGCCGGATTTCTCGAAGGTCTCCTGGAATACATCGCAGGCATTGCGCACATCGTCGATAGCCAGTGAGTAGACTGCCTCATCTGCCTTTGCGCGCTCTGCCTTTAGCTGTGCGAAGTCAACATCATAAGCGGTGCCCTGGGCCATTGCCGTGGCAAAAATCGCTGGGTTGGTGGTGACACCGACGATTGATTTGGTGCTGATGAGTTCTTTAAGGTTGCCAGACTCGAGGCGGTCGCGTGACAAGTCATCAAGCCACGTGGAGGTGCCAAGTTGTGCTAGTTCATCAATGGTGGTCATATGCTTTAACTCCTAATTCTTCGCTGCGGCTAGAGATTCTTCAGCAGCGGCGACGACGTTATCGACGGTAAAGCCAAAGCGCTCGAAGAGCTCTTCAGCAGGTGCAGAAGCACCGAAGTGCTCGATAGATACTGCGCGACCTGCAAAGCCCAAGTACTTGTGCCACGACTGAGCGACGCCAGCTTCCACTGAAACGCGTGCCAGAACAGATGATGGCAGAACTTCTTCGCGGTATTGCGCAGGTTGTTCCTCAAACCATTCCTGGCATGGCATCGAGACTACTCGCGTTGCGGTGCCCGCGGATTCCAGCTGCTTTGCAGCCTCAACTGCAAGCTGTACCTCGGAACCGGTAGCGATGAGGATTACATCTGGGGTTTCCGCGGACTCTTCTACGAGGACGTAGCCACCGCGACGAACACCTTCGGCTGCCTTTTCCTTTGTGCCTTCCAGCACTGGGATGTTTTGACGGGTGAGGGAAAGGCCCTTTGGAGCAGCCTTATATTCCATTGCTGCAGCCCATGCCTGCACGGTTTCATTCGCATCCGCCGGGCGGATAACCGAGAGATTTGGTACTGCGCGCAACGCAGAGAGCACCTCGACTGGCTGGTGGGTTGGACCGTCTTCGCCAAGACCGATCGAGTCGTGAGTCCATACGTAGTAGGTATCAGTCGACATCAATGCGCCCAGACGAACAGCTGGGAACTGGTACTCAGAGAAGATCAGGAAGGTGCCGCCGTATACGCGGGTGTTGCCGTGCAGTGCGACACCATTCATGATTGCAGCCATCGCGTGCTCACGGATACCGAAGTGCAGGTTACGGCCAGCGTGCGGATCAGCAGACCACATGTCGGTGGTGACGGACTCTGGACCAAAGGACGGTGCGCCCTTGATGACCGTGTTGTTAGAACCTGCAAGGTCAGCGGAGCCACCCCACATTTCCGGCAACTTAGCTGCAAGGGCCTGGATAGCTGCCTCAGAAGCCTTACGGGTAGCAATACCCTTAGGATCAGCATCCCAAGAAGGCAGGTCTTCAGCGAAGCCTTCTGGCAATTCACGTGCTGCGAGACGGTCAAACAGCGCCTTATTTTCTGGGTTGGCACTAGCCCACGCGTCGAACTTCTGCTGCCAGGCGGCCTTCTTCTCTTCACCGCGGTCAGCGAGCTTACGGGTGTGCGCGATAACTTCATCGTCAATGTGGAAGTTAACAGCTGGATCGAAACCGAGGATTTCCTTGGTTGCGGCTACTTCATCACCGCCCAGGGCAGCGCCGTGGGCGCCACCAGTGTTCATCTTATTTGGTGCTGGGTAACCGATGACGGTCTTAACGCGGATAAAGGATGGGCGAGAGGTCTCAGCCTTAGCGTTTTCTACTGCTTCCAGGATGGAAACGACGTCTTCGCCGGATTCCACGGTCTGCACGTGCCATCCATAAGCCTCGTAGCGGGCGTTGACGTCTTCGTTGAAGGCAATATTGGTGTCATCTTCGATGGAGATGCGGTTGTCGTCCCAGAAGACAATCAAGTTGCCCAGCTGCTGCGTGCCAGCCAGTGAAGAAGCTTCTGCGGTCACGCCTTCTTGCAGATCTCCATCAGATGCGATGACAAAGACGTAGTGATCAAATGGGGACTCGCCGGCTGGAGTCTCTGGGTCGAAAAGACCGCGCTCCTTGCGCGCTGCCATAGCCATACCCACAGAAGAAGCTAGGCCCTGTCCAAGTGGGCCAGTAGTAATTTCCACGCCATCAGTGTGGCCAACTTCTGGGTGACCTGGAGTTAGTGAATCCCAGGTGCGAAGTGCTTCGAGGTCTTTCATCTCCAACCCGAAACCGCCCAAGTACAGCTGGATGTACTGGGTCAACGAGGAGTGACCGGCTGACAAGACAAAGCGGTCACGGCCTGCCCAGTTGACGTCCGTAGGGGTGTGGTCGAGCACATGCTGGTACAGCGTGTAAGCCAGGGGTGCCAAAGACATCGCGGTGCCCGGGTGGCCAGAACCGCAGTTTTGCACCGCGTCAGCTGCTAGAACACGCACGGTATCAATCGCGCGAGTGTCAAGCTCTGACCAGCCATCGGGGTAGCGACGCTCTGTCATCGCCTGCAATTCGGGGGAGAGGTTCGAAGAAGACACGGTTTAAGTTGCCTCACCAATCTAATCGGGTTTATTACTGACGCGTATAAGTCTACTGCTTCCTAGCCCGGGAAGGATCGACTAGATGAAGCTATTTCGTCCTTTCCACAAAAAGTTGTAGGCTGGGATGGTTAGTTGCTGCTTAACCTACTTATACGTAGACAAAAGTTGATGGGCTTATCGTCGCAACTCCCCGATGTGACATTGCCTACCAATTAGGTGCGGCGGGGAACTAGATTGATTTCCTGTTCGACTAGTAAAGCGTAAACGGCACTGCGGTGCCATTATTTTTTAGTACAAATAAGCGCCTGAACAAGCAGATAACACATGCTCCGATCAACACTCGGCGTATTTCAAATCTGCTGCACTGCGCAAAGACAATTAATAGTTGGAGGAAAATTCCTTGGACACCATCAAGGCCTATATTGCTTTGACAAAACCTAGGATCATCGAGCTCCTCCTTGTAGCCGCCATCCCTGCTATGCTGCAGGCTCAGCGCGGTATCGAAGCCGCTGCCGATAATATTTGGCTCATCGTATCCACCATTTTCGGCGGATGGATGGGTGCTGCGGCAGCGCACACGTTTAACAACGTGGTCGAATATGAGCTTGATCAAAAAATGCAGCGCACACGCGCGCGTCCTTTGGTTCGTGGAAAAATCAGCCGTAAGAATGCTGCGGTCTTCGGCTTCATCATGCTGGCGTTGTCCGTGTTCTGGCTCGGAGTTTTGGCCAATTCGTGGTTAGCAGCATTTTTCGTCTTGCTGACCAACTTCTTCTATGTCTTCGTCTACACCAAGTGGCTGAAGATGAAAAACGAGCAGGGCATCGTGTGGGGTGGCCTTGCAGGTTGCATGCCGGCACTCGTGGGCTGGGCTGTTATTCGCGATAATGCGATGGACGGTCAACCAGACCGCTGGTGGCAAGCAGTTGTTCTTTTCCTCATCATTTTCTTCTGGACCCCGCCACACACTTGGGCGCTGGCAATGAAGTACAAGGAAGACTACCGCCGCGCTGGTGTCCCAATGCTGCCGGTCGTTGCGAAAGAAACCGAAGTAACCCGTCAGATTGTGTGGTACACAGTCGGCACTGTGATTGTGACTTTCCTTCTGATTCCCGCAGCGTCCTGGATCTATCTGGTTGCCGCTGTAGTTTCCGGCATCGGATTCTTGTGGATGGCTATTCGCCTACACGATGGCGTGAAGAAGGGGGCGAAGGTCAAGCCACTGCGTCTGTTCATCTACTCCAATAACTACCTCTCGGTACTGTTTATCGGCCTTACCATTGATGCGATTGTCGGTTGGGAACCACTCGGCCGCATGCTGGGTTGGTCAACCGTTCTCTTCTAAGTACGTGCCCTCGATTGAGGACATAAGTACATAAATGCATAATTGTAGACGCGGCCTCCACTGGGAAAACCCTGGTGGAGGCCACGTCCTTGTTGTGGATTAGTGCAGATTAGTGCCAGTTAGCGCTCAT
Organism: Corynebacterium stationis; assembly: GCF_001941345.1. Lineage (NCBI taxonomy): Bacteria > Bacillati > Actinomycetota > Actinomycetes > Mycobacteriales > Corynebacteriaceae > Corynebacterium > Corynebacterium stationis. The sequence goes on along the minus strand of NZ_CP009251.1, from coordinate 1,441,748 downwards.
TCGTGCTGCTTGGTTGCACCCGGAGGACAATAGAGCCGGTGGTTTTACGGTTCTGCAAGTCGGTATGTGCTTGACGAGCATCTTTAAGGTCATAGACGTCGTGAACGCGGAAAGTGAGCTTTCCTTCGTTGACCATTTGTACGACGGTAGAAGCGCGCATCTGGAACTCAGCATCAGTGGCGGTATAGGCACCGATGGAAGGGCGCGTGAGAAAAATTGAGCCGTGCTTATTAAGTACCTGTGGGTCAATCGGGTCCACAGGGCCAGACGCCGCGCCAAAGAGGCAGACGATGCCGCGTGGACGCACTACTTCGAGTGATTCCTGGAAGGTGTCTTTGCCGACGCCGTCATAGACAACATCGACGCCGCGGCCGCCATTAAAGCGGCGTACTTGTTCAGCGAGACCACCCGAATAGCGGAAGACCTGATCGGCGCCGGCTTCGTACGATAGTTGCTCTTTTTCATCGGAAGAGACCACCGTGTACACGGTGGCGCCTGCAGCCTTGGCCATCTGTGTGGCCAATAGGCCTACGCCGCCGGCACCAGCGGTAATCAAGCAGGAGCTATTTTCGTCCAAGTCGGCTACGCCGTGGATAAGGTAGTGCGCGGTGATTCCTTGCAGCAGCATGGTGCCAGCGACATTGAGATCAATGTCATCAGGAACTGCCACCATGCGGTTGCGGTCTACGCATACTTGCTCGGCATAGGAGCCAAAGGCATTGTTCCAGGCAACCATGGTGCCCTCAGCGATTTCGCCTTTCGGGTCTAGTACTACCCGGCCGACGCCTTCTAATCCGATGGTAAAAGGTGTCGCGGCATTATAAATGCCCTCCCGATAATAGGTATCGATGTAGTTAACGCCGGCAGCGACGACGTCTACTAATACCTGCTCCTGGCTTGGAGTCGGGGAGGGCACTTCGGTGTATTCCAGTACTTCTGGACCACCATGTTTTGCTACCTGGATTGCATACATATATCCAGGCTAACTGTTTTTAGCGTGAAGCGAGTGCTTTTTGGCGCTTTTCGCGCTTGATATCACCCTCAGGTGAGCCGGTCTCAAGACCAGAGGTGCCACCTTCTCGCACGATTCCATGAGCATAAAGCAGCGCTGAATACGCGGTAACAACGGAAGACATTCCGATGTGGAATGGAATGGTCCAGCGTGGAACACCCATGTAGAACTGGAATACACCAATCGCCCACTGCACGATAATGCAGGCGATAAGAATCCAGCCAGCGCTCTTGGCAGCTTGCGGCGCATCCTTGCGGTACAAAAGGACCTGCACGATGACAGTGAAAATAACGTAGACGTACATGCAGGCAGCATGAATATAAGCCATTACCTTGGTGTCCACATCTAAGCGGCCTTCCATGCCCACGCCGGCATCGCCAGCGTGCACACCAGAGCCAGTCACCATCGTGCCGGTCATCAACACGACGCCAAGCGCTACGGCGGCGACAATCGCGAGGTTGCGGATGACGTCGTTAAGCGCTGGCGTACGAGCCCCATCATCGGCTTCCTTAATACGCGAATACAGCATGGCGGCAATCCACACCAGAACCATCGACGGAAGGAAGTGGATAGCCACAGCCCACCAACGAAGATCCAAAAAGACGGAGATAGCGCCGACGACGGCCTGTACAGCAATGCCCGCAAGTGATAACCACGCATAGAGTTTTAGTTCATAACGGCGCTTTGCCATATGCATAGCGACGATGACGGCAATTGCCGCAGCAGCAACCACAAAGGTCAACAAGCGGTTACCAAACTCAATAACCTGGTGAATCCACGGAGCGGCACCTGGGACAGGAACCAAGGAACCAGCGTGGCAGTTCGGCCAGGTTTCACAACCTAAGCCCGAACCAGTAACACGCACAACAGAGCCAGTAACAGTGATGCCACCTTGGCAGATCAAAAGAATTAACGCGATAATTCTTTGATGCTTAATCGACGGGGCAGCGTCGCGGAAGAAGCTGCGTACCCGGTTGATAGGGCCATAATTACTGTTTGTAGGTGTGTTTTGTGTGGAAGAAGAATCAGTCATGGCGCTCACAAATACCAACGTTACCTTTGAATATGGGGGTGACCTAAAAAATTTGGGGTGGGAAGAAGAAACTCACATTTAGCCTTCAAACCGGAACCATTTGCTTGCCGCAAACGACGCAACGACGGCCCATGCGGCCAAAGAGATCACTGGAAGAATCGGCATGGACCCTGCTAGAGCCTCAGCCAGTCCACTTGCTAGTGCGACCGACGGAATGATGTTGAGCCATCCGACATCAGTGAGGCCTTGGGAGTACAGTGTCCAGCCCACGATGCCCAACAGCACGAACCAAATGAGGTTGGCAAGCGCAAGCACAATCTCAGCACTTAAGCTGCCGCCGACGGTAAGTCCCATGGCGGTAAACGTCGCAACGCCTAAAAGCAGGACCACAAAGGCGAGCAGGATCCCCGTTAGTGGCGCGCGGAAGCCGAGGAAATAAGAAGCAAGCCCCAAGATAATGACCTGGAGGCAGACCATGGCGAATACTGCGATGATTTTTCCGACGATGATGGCCCACGCCGGCGCACCGGAGGCGCCACTGCGTTTCAGGGCCCCATAGCGACGGTCAAAGGCCACAGCGATTGCTTGGCCGGTAAAACCAGCAGAGGTGGCAGCTACGGCAAAGACCATGGGAATTGCGCCATCCATGCCGCCGAGTTCCTCAGCGAAAGGGAAGACGCGAAAAGCAATGAGCATGCCCAAAGGAATGATGATGCTCAATAGCTGCTGTTCGCTGTGTCGAACCATGAGCTTGGCTTCCATGATGCCCTGCGCAGTAATCATCGAGGAGACACTCGATGCCCGGGCATCAGGGGCAAAGGTGCCAGGGGCGAAAGTCGGCAAGACTTGTCCGTTCATCACGGCTTCAGATGAAGTGGTGTTGGCCATTGTGTGTACTTAGCTCCTTAAGTGCCGGCCGGTGATATCGAGGAAGACATCTTCCAAATTGCGATGCGATGTTTCTAACTGCGTGATCAGAACCTCTTGACGTTCCAATTCAGAGGCAATCTTTGCGATTGCTTCCGGTGTTGGCTCGAGGTTGATGCGATAATGCAGCGGTCGAATGGCAGCGATTGTTGACCCGACAGAATTTTCGAAGGCTTGCTCATCAACATCTTTATTGCTGGTGATGAATACTCCTGCTGAATGAGCGATCTGAGTTAGCTCGTCCGGTGCTCCCATCGCGACTTCGTGGCCGTGGTCAATGATCAGGACGTTATCGGCTAGAGCCTCAGCCTCATCCATCAAGTGCGTGGTTAGCACGACTGCGACTCCGTCACGCTTGAGAGCGCGGATTAACTCCCACACCGCGATGCGTGATTGGGTGTCTAGTCCTGCGGTGGGCTCATCCAAAAAGACCAAGTCAGGCCGGCCGACGATTGCTAGCGCCAGTGCCAATCGTTGCTGCTGGCCACCAGAAAGACGGCGGTAGGTATTTTTCGCAACCCCGCTTAGCCCTAAGATGTCGATGAGCCAATCTGGATCGTGTGGATTGGCGCTATAGCGTGCTGCAACCTGCAGCATCTCGCGAACTTTGATGCCGGTGTAGCCACCGCCGCCTTGCAGCATGATGCCAACGCGCTCGCGGACTGCATCGGGATGGGTTGCGGGATTGAAACCTAAAACGGAGATTTCTCCCGAAGTTGGGGCAATAAACCCTTCGCACATTTCAATGGTGGTTGTCTTGCCAGCGCCATTAGCGCCCAACAGACACAGCAATTCACCTCTGTGAACACTGAAACTTAAACCGTTGACCGCACGCTTGTCTCCGTAGTCTTTGATTACGTTCTCAAGGCGCAAAACCGGCTGTCCATCAAAAGTTGTACTCACGGTTTCCTAGTCTAGGACACGAGTTCTCATAAGGCGTAATGCGACCAACCCGAAGGTGATTAAGGTCGCTAATCCCACAGCCGCTGAAAGATAGATCTGCGCAATAGTTCCAGGCGGCAATCCGAGCCCGCGGGGCAGGACTACAAAGCTCATTACCGCAGAGTAAATCACCACGGAGTAGCGGAAGAACCAGCGGTTAGCCCATGCAGCAAGTGGGAAAATTGCCCACAGGATATACCACGGGTGCACTACAGGAAAAAGGATGACCAGAACCAAAGTAGATACTCCCAGTCCGCCAATGGGGTGCATAACCCCGCGGAAGGTTGCGAAAAGCATGCGCACCATAAACCCGGCTGCGGCCAGAATTCCGACAGCCCGGGTAACGGACAAAATGGCTTCAGTGTGATCGCCAAGGCCCAGCATCATGCCGATGAAGCCGGAAGCGACGCCGACATCGGTGGACACCGACAGCCATGAGCGAATCGTCGCGGCACCTCCTTGGCCAGTGATCCACCCCAGGCCAATACCGGAGATGACGGTAAATGCAGCGATGGTGGCGAGAAGGATGATGAAAAAATATCCGGCAGCTGCCAAAATCGCGAGCCAGGACATCATTTCAACTCGCTGGTGTAAAAAGCGTGCCAGCGCCATGCCAGCGAAACCGAGGCCAATAAAACCGGTCACTTTGACCATGCCCGCGGCGGAGATGAGCGCACCGCCCCCGAGGATGAGAAGCCATCCGGGCCAGGCAAAAGACATCGACAAGCGAGCGCTAGTATGCAGCTTATCGATGCCGCGTAGTGCCAATTCCATGCCGACCAACACGAAACCGAGCATGAGGGATTCATTATGAATACCGCCAATGAGGTGCAAAATGGTCAACGGGTTTAAGATGCCCAGCCATAGTGCTGCCGCCGGTTGAACCCGACACCGCTTGGCCAAGGATGTAATTGCCCACCCTGCCGCAATGACACCTAGGACAGAGGTGATGCGGTGCAAAATAACTGCTGCCACGATGGAGTCATTGGTAATAACGCTGATTACTGCCGCAATTCCTAAAGCGACTGGACCATAGGGAGATGGGGAATTAGCCCAGATAAACGGCACTGACCTAGCCAGTGCATCGCCTGCGCCGAGGAGTTGAACAGGCCCTGCCGAATAAGGATCCATGCCCTGGACCACGATGGAACCATTAGCAATATAGGAATAAATATCTTGGGTAAAAAGCGGCGCGGTGACAAGGATGGGCAATGTCCAGCTAAAAAATATGGCCCACACCTGAGTTGGTTTAAGCAGATGCTGAGGAGCCCTTGAAAACGGTCGATGAAAAAGCAGGGGAGTGGCAGCCATTGGCGCCAGCATCAGCCACGCAATCACAATGAGACCAACCCCGATGAAAACCATGGCGCTGGAAGACACCAGCATCCGGCCCATCAATTGGCCAAACGGTAATTCGCCATAGGGGTTACCCACGACAGGCAAAGCGCCAGCGCCAAGACCGCCAAGTCCAATTAATAAGGCTCCGACGGTGCCAATCCAGCGGAGGATGAAGATCTTGCGACTATCGGCGAGAGACTGGCTGCTGAGATCTGACTGAGTTTTGTCCTCGCCGTGCAGCAGAGCTGAACGAGAGCCAGCTGTGCCAACGCGGGGGAGTTCCCCGCGGACTTCGTTCAACATCTCGCCGAGACGATCCAGTCTTATCCTCATGGCCTATCACTCTAATGCCCACCACCTCGGGGGTAGGTAAAGATGTGCCTTTGGCTACACATTTTGCGACGATTTCAGCCCTGTTTCTTGTGAAATGGCTGGGAGTGGCGCTATTTACGCAACACCAATGTGCTAATTCGCCACGCCGATGACCTGCATTATTAGCAATTGGGAATGAATTAAGGAACACTAGTGTTGTCTAAAGAGAGAGCAAAAGGAGGTGGGCGCAATGGCGACAGAAATACAGTTACAGTCCGAGACTCGGTCAACTGATGGCGACACGCGCCGCCAAGTCATGCTTTTGCTGCTCAAAGAAGGTCCGATCACCGCGTCCGATTTGGGCACAGAGCTTGGTCTTTCAGCCGCTGGCGTACGCCGGCATTTAGACATCCTGGTGGAAGATGGCTTGACGGAAGTTGTCAATCGCCGTCCGCAGCCCAAAAATGGGCAAGCAGCGGGGCGTGGCAGACCGGCTAAGCACTTTCGCCTCACAGATAAAGGTCGATCCCAGTTCGGCCATACTTATGACGAACTTGCTTCAGAAGCACTCGATACGCTGCGCGAGATCGGTGGCTCTGAAGCTGTCAAGAAATTCGCCATTCTGCGCATGGAACGGATTCTCGCTGACATCGAACCCCTCGTGGGGGCGGATGAATCGGTCGTGGATGTAGCCCGTAAACTTGCAGCTGCACTGGGCGATAATGGGTATGCAGCCACCATCAGTGAGGCTGGACAAGGTGTACAAGTTTGTCAGCACCATTGCCCAGTAGCTCGAGTGGCCGAGCAGCACCCAGAATTGTGTGAGGCGGAACAGGAAGTCTTTTCCGCCCTGTTAGGCACTCACGTACAGCCCTTAGCCTCTATTGCAGATGGCCACGGAATCTGTACAACGAATATCCCCTTGACACCAATTAATAAAAATTCAGACGAAAGGAGCAGGGCATGACCCAGGCAAAACCGGCGCCAGGTACTGAAAAGAAGATGACCGATGACGAGATCATTGAGTCCATTGGTGCTTATGAATTCGGCTGGCACGACTCTGACGTCGCGGGTGCAGCAGCACGCCGTGGCCTAAGCGAGGACGTTGTCCGCGATATTTCTTCTCAGAAGAACGAGTCCGAGTGGATGCTGGAACAGCGTCTTAAGGCTCTTCGCATGTTTGAGAAGAAGCCAATGCCAAAGTGGGGTGCCGATCTTTCCGGCATCGACTTCGACAACATTAAGTACTACGTCAAGTCCACCGAAAAGCAGGCTCAGACCTGGGAGGACCTCCCAGACGACATCAAGGAAACCTACGACAAGTTGGGTATTCCAGAAGCTGAGAAGCAGCGCCTGGTCGCAGGTGTTGCTGCGCAGTACGAATCTGAGGTTGTCTACCACCAGATCCGCGAGGACCTGGAGGAGCAGGGCGTTATCTTCCTGGATACCGACACCGCTTTGAAGGAACACCCTGAGATGTTCAAGGAGTACTTCGGTACCGTCATCCCAGCTGGTGACAACAAGTTCTCTGCCTTGAACTCTGCTGTGTGGTCCGGCGGCTCCTTTATCTACGTTCCACCAGGAGTCCACGTAGACATTCCACTGCAGGCTTACTTCCGCATTAACACTGAGAACATGGGTCAGTTCGAACGCACCCTGATCATTGTTGATGAGGATGCCTACGTGCACTACGTAGAGGGCTGTACTGCACCTATTTACAAGTCTGACTCCCTGCACTCTGCAGTCGTTGAGATCATCGTGAAGAAGGGTGGACGCTGCCGCTACACCACCATTCAGAACTGGTCCAACAACGTCTACAACTTGGTGACCAAGCGCACCAAGGTAGAAGAGGGCGGCACCATGGAATGGGTCGATGGCAACATCGGCTCCAAGGTCACCATGAAGTACCCAGCGGTATGGATGATGGGTCCTCACGCTAAGGGCGAAGTTCTCTCCGTAGCGTTTGCCGGCGAAGGCCAGTTCCAGGACACCGGTGCGAAGATGAAGCACCTGGCTCCATACACCTCTTCTAACATCGTCTCGAAGTCTGTTGCCCGCGCTGGTGGTCGTACCGCCTACCGTGGCCTGATTGAGGTACACCCGAACGCGCACCACTCATACTCCAACGTTGAGTGTGACGCCTTGCTGGTAGACAACATCTCCCGCTCGGATACATACCCTTACAACGACATCCGTAATGACTACGTGACCCTGGGTCACGAGGCGACGGTTTCGCAGGTTTCCGAAGAGCAGCTGTTCTACCTGATGTCTCGCGGCATCGAGGAAGAAGAAGCAATGGCGATGATCGTACGCGGTTTCGTTGAGCCAATTGCGAAGGAACTCCCAATGGAGTACGCGCTTGAGCTCAACCGTCTGATCGAACTGCAAATGGAAGGATCCGTAGGCTAAACAAAATGCTGAATTCTAACGAATTTTCTAGCGCAGTTGTCGAAGGCGCTGGCTACCAGACAAAGGGCGATCTGCCTACCTCTTTCGACGTCGATGCTTTCGAGGTTCCGGGCGGTCGCGATGAGGAATGGCGCTTTGTTTCACTGCGTCGTCTACGCGGCCTCCACAACGGTTCTTTCGCTGAGTCCCTGAAGGTTGTTCCACAGCAAACCAACGTAACCGCTCCTGAAGGCGTCAAGGTTGAAACCGTAGACGGCACCAATGAGCGTCTGCGCGCTGCTGGCGCACCTTCGGATCGCGTAGCTGCGCAGGCGTGGACCTCCATGCCGGAAGCAACGCTAATCACCATTGACCCTGACACTCGCTCCGATCAGCCAATCGAGGTCACCATCTCGGGCGCTGGCGAGGGCAACGTTTCCTTCGGCGCGACCACCTTTGATGTTGGCCGTCACGCCGAAGTGACCTTGGTTGTCAAGTACGAAGGCTCCGGCACCCACGCTGATAACCTTGGATTCGTCATTGGCGACGGTGCACATGTAACCGTCATCATTGACGCTGACTGGAACAACGACGCAGTTCACTTGTCTAACCAGTCCATCGTGATGGGCCGTGACTCCGTCATGCGCCACAACTCCGCCATCTTCGGTGGCGAGGTTGTACGTATCTTCCCACGCGTTCGCTACACCGCTCCTGGCGGCGACGCTGAACTGCTGGGCGTTTACTTCGCTGATGCTGGCCAGTATTTCGAAAACCGTTTGCTGGTTGACCACTCGGTTCCAAATTGCCGCTCGAACGTCCTCTACAAGGGCGCTCTGCAGGGCACCAAGGAAAATGAAGCACGTACCTGCTGGGTTGGTGACGTTCTGATTCGTTCTTCTGCACCTGGCACTGACACTTACGAGACCAACAACAACCTGATTCTGTCGGACGGCGCTCGCGCTGACTCGATTCCAAACCTGGAAATTGAGACCGGCGAAATTTCGGGCGCTGGTCACGCTGCAACAGTCGGTCGCTTCGACGACCTAGAGCTGTTCTACCTCATGTCCCGCGGCATCCCTGCTGATGAGGCACGTCGTTTGATCATTCGAGGCTTCTTCAATGAAGTCATTCACCGCATCCCGGTTCAGTCTTTGAGCGAGGAGCTTGAGCGCCGCGTTGCTGTCGAACTCGAAAAGATCAACGCTTAAAAGCACACGCGTAACACTTCATACACCGCAAGTATCAGACTAATCAGACAGAAAGAGCACTAGATTGTCTACTCTAGAAATCAAGAACCTCCACGCCCAAGTCCTGCCGAGCGAGGAAGGCGCAGAGCCAAAGCCAATCCTCAAGGGCGTTAACTTGACCGTTAACTCCGGTGAGACCCACGCCATCATGGGCCCTAACGGCTCCGGCAAGTCCACCTTGTCCTACGTCATTGCTGGTCACCCGCGCTACGAGGTTACCGAGGGCGAAGTCCTGCTTGATGGCGAAAATATCCTCGACCTTGAGGTCGACGAGCGCGCACGCGCGGGCCTCTTCTTGGCTATGCAGTACCCAACTGAGGTTGCTGGCGTGAAGATGAGCCAGTTCATGCGCTCCGCTGTTACCGCTGTGCGCGGTGAAGCACCGAAGCTGCGTGAGTGGAACAATGAGCTCAAGGAAGCTCGTGAGCGTCTGCACATCGATAAGTCCTTCATTGCTCGTTCCGTAAACGAAGGCTTCTCCGGTGGCGAGAAGAAGCGCCACGAAGTAATGCAACTCGACCTGCTCAAGCCAAAGTTCGCTGTCATGGATGAGACCGACTCCGGTCTCGACGTTGACGCACTGCGCATTGTTTCCGACGGAATCAACTCCTACCAGGAGGAAACCAAGGGCGGAATCATCATGATTACGCACTACCAGCGCATCCTCAACTACGTCGTTCCTGACTTCGTACACATCTTCTCCGATGGCCAAATCATCAAGACTGGCGGCGCTGAGCTCGCACAAGATCTTGAGAATTCCGGCTACGAGCAGTTCATCTAAGAAAGATTATGTCCACACCAGCATTTGATATTGAATCTATCCGCAGCCAGTTCCCTGTGCTTCGCAGGACGGTTCGAGGCGATAAACCTTTGGTCTATCTCGACTCGGGCGCTACTTCCCAACGCCCGCTGCCGGTGTGGAAGGCCGAAGAAGACTTCGTGCTGAATAAGTTTGCGCCCGTTCACCGTGGTGCATACCAGTTGGCCGAAGAAGCTACTGACGCCTATGAATCTGCACGCGATAGCATTGCCGCTTTCGTTGGCGCTAAGGGCGAGGAAATCGCGTTTACTAAAAACGCGACCGAAGCCCTTAACGAAGTCGCTTTCGTGCTTGGCGATGCTCGCGCGGGCAAGCTCCAGGTCACCGCTGATGACACCATCGTCATCACGGAACTAGAGCACCACGCAAACCTGGTGCCGTGGCAGGAGCTTGCCGAGCGTACCGGCGCTACTTTGCGGTGGTACAAGACCACAAAGGACGGGCGCATTGATCTTGATTCGCTCGAGCTCGATGAGTCTGTCAAAGTTGTGGCCTTTACTCACCAGTCCAATGTGACGGGTGCTGTAGCTGACGTCGATGAAATCGTTCGTCGGGCAAAGGCTGTCGGTGCACTTACCGTGCTGGATGCTTGCCAGTCGGTGCCGCACATGCCGGTTGATTTCCATGCACTCGATGTGGATTTCGCAGCTTTTTCCGGGCATAAGATGTGTGGCCCTTCCGGTGTTGGCGTGCTCTATGGCAAGGCTGAACACTTGGAGAAGCTGCCGCCATTTTTGACCGGTGGATCCATGATCGAAGTTGTCACCATGGAAAAGACCACGTTCGCGGCTCCTCCGCAGCGCTTTGAAGCGGGCACTCAAATGACCAGCCAGGTTGTTGGCCTCGGTGCCGCAGTGAAATTCTTGTCTGAAATCGGCATGGAAAATATCCATACTCACGAGCAAGACCTCACCGCTTATGCGCTGGAAAAGCTCACCGCGATTGAGGGCTTGACTATTGTTGGTCCGACATCGCCTGAAGACCGTGGCGCGGCTTTGTCCTTCCAGGTTGATGGCATTCACCCACATGACTTGGGCCAGGTTCTCGACGACCATGGTGTAGCTATTCGCGTTGGCCACCACTGTGCATGGCCGGTACACCGCACCATGGGTGTGCAGTCCACTGCGCGTGCTAGTTTTTATCTGTACAACACCCGCGACGAGATCGATGTCTTGGTTGAGGCGATCGTGGCGGCTAAGAATTTCTTTGGGGTGAATTAATGCTTGATTCGATGTACCAAGAAGTGATCTTGGATCACTATAAAAACCCACAGCACAAGGGTTTACGCGAACCGTTTCAGGCGGAAGTTCACCACGTCAACCCATCTTGTGGTGATGAGCTGACCCTTAGGGTCCAGCTGTCCGCAGATGGCAAGACGGTGGAAGATGTCTCCTATGACGCGATTGGTTGCTCGATTTCTCAGGCATCGACTTCGGTTATGACAGAGGAAATTATCGGCAAGTCTTTAGAAGAAGCGAACTTTAAGCTCGCTGAGTTCGAAAAGATGATTACCTCTCGTGGCAAGGAAGAAGGCGACGAAGACATCATCGGTGATGGCGTAGCTTTTTCCGGTGTATCTCAGTATCCGGCTCGCGTAAAATGTGCACTACTAGGCTGGAAAGCCTTCCAAGCTGCGTCGGCTGACGCACTCGACGAATTGGAGTCATAAATGACTAATGCAAACCCAACTCCCGATCCGTACCAAAACGAAAGCTCTTCTTTCGACGGTGCGCGTACGCGCCCTGAGCAAACCGAAGAACAGATCGCCAAGATCTACGATGTTGCGGAGTACATGCGCGACGTGGTTGACCCTGAGCTGGGCATCAATATTGTTGACCTTGGTTTGGTCTACGACATGTGGTTTGAAGAGCTCGAAGGCAAGAACACCGTTGTTATCAACATGACCTTGACTTCGCCTGCATGTCCTTTGACTGACGTTATTGCTGAGCAGATTGAAGATGCCATCATCGGCAATAAGCAGGCAGAGGCAGTTGACCTCAACTGGGTTTGGATGCCGCCATGGGGTCCCAACATGATTACCGAAGAAGGCCGTGAGCAGCTCCAGGCTCTAGGTTTCTCCGTTTAATCTTGTTCTAATACCCGGGGAAATACCGATTTAAACCGGGTTTAAAGATTCGCCTCAGTGCACACTTTGGGTGTGCTGAGGCGAATTTCTTTTCTTTACATAGTGCTTAATTAGGAACTACGGCTTTGACCGTTAGAATGGTTCGTTGTGATTGTTACCCAAGACTTGGAAGTGCGCGTCGGCGCCCGTACGCTACTCGAGGCACCTGGCCAGCAACTGCGTGTGCAGCCCGGTGACCGGATCGGATTGATTGGTCGCAACGGTGCGGGCAAGACGACCTCGATGCGCATCCTGGCAGGGGAGACCGAGCCGTACGGCGGCAAGGTCGTATCTTCTGGTCCTATTGGCTATCTGCCGCAGGACTCCCGTGAAGGCAATATTGAACAGACCGCGCGTGAGCGTGTGTTGTCGGCTCGCGGACTCGATGAGATTAAGCGCTCCATGGCGAAAGCTCAGGAGATCATGGAGACCACTGAGGATGAGAAGAAGCGCGATAAGGCCATCGATAAGTACTCACGTCTGGAAGAGCGCTACCAAGCGCTTGGCGGCTATGAAGCGGATGCTGAGTGTGCGCAGATCTGTGACAACCTAGGTTTGCCAGTACGTGTGCTTGACCAGAAGCTAGGAACGCTTTCCGGTGGTCAGCGCCGCCGCGTCGAGCTTGCACAGATTCTCTTTGCTGCAACTTCCGGTTCAGGTAAGTCGGAGACCACTTTGCTTCTCGATGAGCCCACCAACCACCTCGATGCCGACTCCATTACGTGGCTGCGTGGATTCTTGTCTAACCACGAGGGCGGGCTCATCGTGATCTCTCACGATGTTGAACTCCTCGACGCAGTCTGTAATAAGATTTGGTTCCTCGATGCCGTGCGCGCTGAGGCTGATATCTACAACATGGGCTATAAGAAGTACCTAGACGCACGTGCCACCGATGAGGCCCGTCGCCGCCGTGAGCGCGCCAATGCGGAGAAGAAGGCTGCAGCCTTGCATAAGCAGGCCGCTAAGCTGGGTGCGAAGGCTACCAAGGCGGCAGCTGCCAAGCAGATGCTCGCCCGCGCGGATCGCATGATGAATCAACTTGATGAAGTTCGCGTGTCCGACAAGGTCGCCAGCATCAAATTCCCCGAACCCGCTGCATGCGGTAAGACCCCAATGTTTGCCAAGGGTCTGACCAAGATGTACGGCTCACTGGAAGTATTCGCCGGAGTTGACCTGGCCATCGATAAGGGCTCCCGCGTCGTTGTGCTGGGCACCAACGGTGCCGGTAAGACCACACTGCTCAAGCTTCTCGCCGGTGTTGAGCGCACCGACGGCGAAGGCGGCATTGTCTCCGGACACGGTCTGCGCATCGGATACTTTGCGCAGGAACACGACAACATCAACCCTGATAAAACTGTCTGGGAAAACACCATCGAGGCATGTCCAGATGCAGGCCAGCAGGACCTTCGCGGTTTGCTGGGCGCGTTCATGTTCTCTGGCGACAAGTTGCAGCAGCCAGCTGGTACCTTATCCGGTGGTGAAAAGACCAGGCTTTCGCTAGCATCGCTAGTTTCATCACGTGCTAACGTGCTGCTTCTCGATGAGCCCACCAACAACCTTGACCCACAGTCCCGCGAGCAGGTCCTCGACGCTCTCAAGACCTACACCGGCGCCGTGGTCCTCGTGACCCACGACCCTGGCGCAGTCAAGGCCCTAGAACCCGAACGTGTCATAATCATGCCCGACGGCGATGAAGACCTCTGGTCGGACGAATACATGGAGATCGTTGAGCTCGCCTAGCCTTCTAAACCCACTTGCATACCTCGGTGTCATCTTTGAAGGTGTACTAGAGGCTCTCTAACTTTATTGTGCAAGGATTTGATCAGTCGTAGCAGCCTTTGTAGGCTCCCATTTTTGAAAACCGATCGCCGAATTTCCCAACTAGGATGATATTTCTAGTTGGGTTTTCTCATGTCCTGGAAATTAGATCAGGTTCATTGCTCCCATGCTGCTCAGGGCATGGGTGTTACCCACGAGTTTGCCGCCCGGAGTGTGGAGGCGGACTCTACCGCGGTGTCGTCGCATCCTGCCGCGACTCGGCCGTTTCCGTTTCTTGCGCGGTCCATTGGGGTCATCGTCGTTCACGCCGTTGTGATACTTGCACAGCATCGTTAGGTTCGATGGCTTAGTGTGCCCGCCGTTCTTATGAGCATCGATATGGTGCACCTAGCACCTATCGGCAGGCACGTTGCAGTCCGGCCAAGGACACACGAGATTCTCTGCCATGGCGAGCGTCCGTAGCTTATCCGATACGAACCGTCCTTCGTAGAGGTTGACCGGCCCGGCGGTGGGGTGGAAAAGCCCGACGTAAAGCTTGTCGCCGAGGCCACCTTCCATGGCAGCGTTGATGAGCTCGACGTCGGTCATGGTCGTTCCGCACGAGACTTTGGCGAAATCGTCGAGACCGATAGCGATAACCGTGCGGTATGCAGGCTTGATAAGCCCGGTGCCGTTGCCTTCGACTAAATCCCAAAATGGTTCTAGTAGTGCTTCGGAGCGTGGTTGGTCGTCGTTGGTGATGGCAGCGTTAAGCCAATTGATGAAAGTGAGTTAGCAATTGCGGTCGCACGATGGTGCGAAGAAACTAAAACCGCGATAATGAGTGCAATGACTAGCGCTAGCAACACCGACTGCAATACCAGTGAAGCATGCTGGTATGCGCGAAAGGTGATGTCTTGCCAGCGGTCAATAATAAACTCGCCCAAAATAGTCACCTGCCCAGATTCAATAGAACGATTAATACATACCGGTCACGTAAATAAACCAAACGAATAGATAAGTAAACGTTACTAATTATAAATTCGTTTCTCCACCGATTCGCAGGGAAAACTACAGGGAGATTGAGCCTGCATGCAAGATGTTTTGAATTTAACCCCC
Organism: Corynebacterium stationis; assembly: GCF_001941345.1. NCBI lineage: Bacteria > Bacillati > Actinomycetota > Actinomycetes > Mycobacteriales > Corynebacteriaceae > Corynebacterium > Corynebacterium stationis. The sequence continues at coordinate 1,426,727 of NZ_CP009251.1, read as the reverse complement.
AAAATGCGGGCAAAACCCCAGCTCATTAAGTTATAAAAAATACCTATGGTGCGGCCAGAAGTATTTGGCCGCACCATAGGTATGGGGGTGAAACTATCGGGTATTAGTTTCTAAATCCATGTACCGGAGCGGGAATGAACCCGCCACGAGAAATGAACTCGGAGTTGCCCACCGTGTTGACAGGGATGATGGGCGCGTAGCCCAACAGTCCGCCAAAGTTAACTTCATCGCCGACAGTCTTGCCCGGGACCGGGATGACGCGCACCGCGGTGGTCTTATGGTTCATCACGCCAATGGCTGCTTCATCAGCAATCATACCGGCGATAGTCGAGGCAGAGGTATCACCTGGAAGCGCGATCATGTCAAAGCCAACGGAGCAGATTGCAGTCATGGCTTCAAGCTTGTCCATAGAAATTGCACCAGAGCGTACGGCATCGATCATGCCCTTATCTTCAGAGACAGGGATAAAGGAACCAGACAAACCACCAACACGGGAGCATGCCATCATGCCGCCCTTCTTAACTGCATCGTTAAGCAGCGCGAGTGCCGCGGTGGTGCCATGCGTTCCGACTTGGTCCAAGCCCATGTGTTCCAAGATGTGCGCGACCGAGTCGCCCAACTCCGCGGTAGGAGCCAGAGAAAGGTCCACGATGCCAAAAGGCACGCCGAGGCGCTCTGAGGCCATGTTGCCCACCAACTGGCCAGCACGAGTGATCTTAAACGCTGCCTTCTTGATTTCTTCAGCAACCTGATCCAAGGAAGCGCCAGTAAGGTTGCCCAGCGCACGGTCAACAACGCCAGGGCCAGAGACGCCAACGGATACGACGCAATCTGGCTCCTCAATGCCGTGGAAGGCACCAGCCATGAACGGATTATCGCCTACGGAGTTGGCAAAGACGACGAGCTTTGCACAAGCAATTGCCGAGTTATCCTTGGTCAGCTCGGCAGATTCTTTAATAATCTCGCCCATCTTTGCCACAGCATTCATATTGATACCTGCGCGCGACGATGCAATATTGACCGAAGAGCACACCACGTCGGTAGTCGCCAGAGCTTCCGGAATTGAATTAATCAGGTTCTTTTCCGCGGTGGTTGCACCCTTTTCAACCAATGCAGAGTAACCGCCGACAAAGTTAACGCCCACCTTCTTAGCGGCCTTATCCAAAGCCTTAGCGGCATCAACCGGGTCACCGTCAACGCCTGCAACAACCAAAGAGATAGGGGTGACGGAGATGCGCTTGTTGACGATAGGAATACCCAGCTCGGCTTCAATGCCCTCACACACCTCAACGAGGTGCTCAGCCTGAGTGGTTACTCGGTCATAAATAGCCTGGCAGGTCTCTTCCATGGTGGTGCGAGTACAGCCCAGCAAGGAAATACCCATGGTAACGGTGCGGATATCGAGGCGATATTTCTCAATCATCTCGATGGTGTCGAGGATGCCGTGTGTTTCAAATGCCATTGCGAATGCGGCTCCCTTTAAATTTCGTTCATCGCGGTAAACAGGTCTTCCGACTGGATACGGATGACCTGCTGTGTTTCTTCCTCAACGGGTTTCATGCGCTCTTGGATCTTTTGAATAGAAGTTTCAGAATCGAGAAGTTCCACGCGCAAAATCATGGTGAAATAACCCGACATCAAAGTCTGGGACACATCCACGATATTGACATTGAGTTCCGCGAGGGCAGTAGTTACTTGGGCAATAATTCCAGTGCGATCGGCACCGGTAACAGTCATGATGGCAATCATAAATAACATCCTAGCTAGGTACGATTCACAAGCGTTAACAGGCTCGACGCCATTCGCTAATAGGTGGCTAAACTTACTTCGCCTGGAAGTTGTGCTGATGTTCGTAAAATACGTCGCAACGGTGGGAATTTCGCCGCGGCGCGGTTAGGGTGGGGTCATGCCTGATACGAAGAAAGTTCTGTACATCGGTGGTCACGGCAAGATTGGTTTGCTAACCACCCCGAAGCTCGTAGAAAAAGGTCACGAGGTTCACTCGCTCGTGCGCAATCCTGAATACAAAGCTGAACTGGAAGGCCTTGGAGCTACTCCAGTTATCGCTGATATCACGAAGCAAAGTGCTGCTGATTGGGCACAACTTGTCGATGGCTTCGATGTCGTCGTCTGGGGCGCCGGCAACGGTGGCCGGGGCGGTGCTGATCTCACTTTTGCCGTTGACCAAGATGGCGCCATCGCCTTGGTTGAGGGCATGGAATCACTCGGGGAGAAGGCACCTCGACTGATTATGATTTCCTACATGGGCGCTACCACCAATGAAGTAGAAAATGACGGTGGCTCTTGGTACGCCTACGTGGAATCGAAGAAGAATGCCGATAACCGCATCAACTCCTCGAGCCTCGACCACGTAATCCTAGGCCCTGGCCTGCTAACTGAAGACCCAGCTGCTGGTATTACCGTCACCGAGCCAAGAAGTGTGCGCGACGGCGATGCTAAGACCCCACGCGAATTGGTTGCCGATGTCATCGCTGAGATCATCAACGAAGACAAGGTGCCACCACACGCACCGCTGGAGTTCTACACCGGCGACAAGCCAGTCTCCAGCATCTGGGAGTCCTAAACCCTAGACCTAAGACTAGAGAAAGGGCCGGGCACATCCTGAAGTACATAGGATGTGCCCGGCCCTTGGGCGTTTTTATCGCTATTCGGTTGCTTTCAACTTCGCCGAGGTTGCCGTACGAATCGAGTGCTCTACGATATCCAGCACGGCTTCGAGGTCGTGAGTATCGCCTTGCACTAACCGAGAGATAAACCCGTCCATAAACGTCTGTAGATAAGCCATAAGCGTGTCCACGGAGATGTCGCCGCGCACGCGGCCTTGCTCTGCTTTAGAGCGCAGACGAGCACGCATGGCCTCATCCAAGATGGACTGCTGGTCTTTCCAGCGGACACGGAAAGACGGGTCAGTGCGCACCAGCGAGGCAACCTCTAAGCGCGTAGCCAACCAGTCATGGCGTTCGGGGTGGCGCAACATCTCGCGCATCACCTCAACCAGACCATTATTGGCTACGACTTCTGCCTGACGCAGCGTGTCTTCTTTGGCGAGTGCCAGAAACAGCGATTCTTTATCACCGAAGTGGTGAAAAATTGCGCCGCGAGATTTCCCCGTGGCTTCCTCGAGCAGGCGAACAGTAGCGCCTTCATAGCCATGGTCTGCAAAGCATTTACGCGCGCCCACCAAAATGTCATGGCGACGGCGGTTTAGCTCTTCATCGCTAATGATTGGCATAAGCTCAGCCTGCTCCTTTGAAAATAGTTAAACACTACGGGATATAGAGGTTTATAAACGAGGGTTCAAAGACTAAGCGGGGTCACGACAAATAATCGTGACCCCGCTTTATTCTGTCGTCATCGCCTGGTGCACTTGCTTACAAATTCCGGCGGTGACAGTCAGCCTTTATCTTAAGACTTGACCATCTGACGCAGAACGTACTGCAGAATACCGCCGTGACGGAAGTAGTCAGCCTCACCCGGGGTGTCGATACGAACGGTTGCGTCGAACTCAACCTTTTCGCCGGAATCCTTGGTTGCGGTGACCTTCAGGGTCTTTGGCGTGGTGCCATTGTTGAGTTCCTCAAGGCCTTCGATGTCGAAGGTCTCGTGGCCGTCAAGGCCGAGGGACTCGTGAGACTCACCAGCAGGGAACTGCAATGGGACAACGCCCATACCGATGAGGTTGGAGCGGTGAATACGCTCGAAGGACTCAACGATAACTGCCTTAACACCCAGCAGGTTGGTGCCCTTAGCAGCCCAGTCACGGGAAGAACCGGAACCGTATTCCTTACCACCGAGGACGACCAGCGGGATGCCAGCTTCCTGGTAGTTCACAGACGCATCGTAGATGAAGGACTGTGGTGCATCTTCCTTGGTGAAGTCCAAGGTGTAGCCACCGGTGATATCAACCAACTGGTTAGCCAGACGGATGTTAGCGAAGGTACCGCGAACCATGACCTCGTGGTTACCACGACGAGAGCCCAAGGAGTTGTAGTCAACGCGGTCAACACCGTGTGCATCCAGGTACTGAGCAGCTGGGGTGCCTGGCTTAATAGCCGAAGCAGGGGAGATGTGGTCAGTGGTGACCGAGTCGCCCAGCTTCACCAGAACGCGAGCGCCCTTGATGTCTTCAACTGGAGCTGGCTCAGCTTCCATGCCATCGAAGTAAGGTGCCTTACGAATGTAGGTGGAGTCTTCGTCCCACTTGAAGGTCTCGCCTTCTGGAACGTTCAGGTTGCGCCATGCGTCGTCGCCCTTGAATACGTCAGCGTAGTCAGCTTCGTACATTTCGCGGGAGATAGCTTCCTGGATGGTTGCTTCGATCTCTTCGGTGGATGGCCAGATGTCCTTCAAGAAGACATCGTTGCCGTCCTTGTCCTGACCCAGAGCCTGGGTCTCGAAGTCGAAGTCCATGGTGCCAGCGATTGCGTAAGCAATAACCATGATTGGCGAAGCCAGGTAGTTCATCTTCACGTCAGGGGAGATGCGGCCTTCGAAGTTACGGTTACCCGACAGAACTGCGGTTGCAGCCAAGTCGTGCTCGTTGATGGCATCAGAGATCTCATCTGGCAGTGGGCCAGAGTTACCGATACAAGAGGTGCAACCGAAGCCGGAGAGGTAGAAGCCCATAGCCTCAAGGTCCTTCCACAGGTCTGCACGACGGAAGTAGCCGTCAACAACCTGGGAACCAGGAGCACAAATGGTCTTAACCCATGGCTTGGACTCAAGACCGAGCTCAGCAGCCTTGCGAGCAATCAGACCAGCACCGATCATGACCGATGGGTTAGAGGTGTTGGTGCAAGAGGTGATGGAAGCAATAGCAACCATGCCGTGGTCCAGGGTGTACTCGCCGCCGTTAGGGGACTCGACGATAACTGGGTTGGACTGACGGCCAACAGCACCAGCTGCAGCAGACTCGCCCTTACCAGCGCGGGAGTAGTTCAGGCCACCGGTGACGTCGTCACCATCAGCAACAACGCCGGACTCGGAGGTCATGCGCTTTGCAGCAGCAGAGGACTCATCGACAAGAACTTCGTCGGTGGTGTAGTTGCCCAGGTCCTTACGGAACTGTTCCTTCGCCTCGGACTGCAAGATGCGGTCCTGTGGACGCTTAGGGCCAGCGATGGAAGGAACAACGGTGCTCAGGTCGAGTTCGAGGTACTCAGAGAACTTAGGCTCTACACCGTCCTGCTCCAGCCACATGGTCTGAGCCTTGGCGTAAGCCTCAACGCGATCGATCTGCTCCTGTGGGCGACCGGTCAGCTCGAGGTACTTGATGGTTTCCTCGTCGATTGGGAACATTGCCGCGGTGGAACCGAACTCAGGGGACATGTTGCCGATGGTTGCGCGGTTTGCCAGTGGGATGGACTTAACGCCATTGCCGTAGAACTCTACGAACTTCTGGACTACGCCGTGCTGACGCAGCATCTGGGTGATGGTCAAAACCACGTCGGTTGCGGTAACGCCAGCTGGGATGTCGCCGGTCAGCTTGAAGCCAACAACCTTAGGGATAAGCATGGAAACTGGCTGGCCAAGCATTGCTGCCTCAGCCTCGATGCCGCCAACGCCCCAGCCCAGGATGCCCAGGCCGTTTTCCATGGTGGTGTGGGAGTCAGTACCAATACAGGTATCTGGGTATGCCAAACCGTCGTTGTCAAAGACCACGCGGGACAGGTACTCAATGTTTACCTGGTGGACAATACCGGTTCCTGGAGGAACAACCTTGAAGTTAGAGAAGTTCTCAGCACCCCAACGCAGGAACTGGTAGCGCTCTTCGTTGCGCTGGTACTCAATCTCAACGTTCTTTTCCAAAGCATCAGCGGAGCCGAATGCCTCAGTAATAACGGAGTGGTCAATAACCATCTCGGCTGGGTTCAGAGGGTTTACCTGGTCTGGGCTACCACCCAGTGCGGAAACTGCCTCACGCATGGTTGCCAAGTCGACAACACATGGAACACCGGTGAAGTCCTGCATCAGAACACGAGCTGGGGTGAACTGAATTTCAGTCTCTGGCTCAGCTTCTGGGTCCCAGTTTGCAAGAGCCTTGATGTGCTCTTCGGTTACGTTCTTACCGTCTTCGGTGCGCAGAAGGTTTTCTGCCAAGACCTTCAGAGAGTATGGAAGCTTCTCGAGGCCTTCAACGGCGGTAATGTCGAAATAAGTGTATTCCTTGCCATTGACATCAAGAGTCTTCTTGGTGTCAAAGGAGTTCAAGCTTTCAGTCACAGGGAGCTCCATTCCTTGTTGTTTTGAACTAAACATTCAGTTATCCTCACCACCCGCTGCCTTCTAACCGCTTGAGTCATGGGGTTTTCAGTCAAACGCTAATGAGGCAAACCGAATGGTTCATCCTCCCATTGTAGTGAGGTATCTCGTTGGACGCCTTCGATACTAACAGAACGCGCGTACTGTTTCCACTATTTGCGGTTTACCGGCGCGTCATCGCTACTCAAGGCGCCCAATTTGGATATAACCTGGGAAGAAGCTTGAAGCATCCGCCAATGGACTACACGACAAAAGGGGTAGCACCTAATGATTACAGAGGGCGTTGACATCCCCAACCTTTCTGCACAGCTCGCGGAAGATGGCGTGGCGTTTTCAAACCCCGATCTTGCTACCAATGCAGAGATTCAAGACCCAATCGTTTCCACCCTCCAGGATTCACACGGCATAGCTGTTGTTGATGTTTACCCAACACGGCTTGCCGACGCGCGAGATATTGCACAAGAACTTCAAGATGCAACCGGGCTAGATACTGTCGTCGTGCAAACCGTGCGTAACGTATCTGCAGTCAGCGACACCTACTCGCGTGCGGCTATCGAAGCGACCCAGGGTGATATACCGCAAGGCGTAAATCAAGTTGAGTTACTTGACCGGTTTTATGCCGGCGTCGATCCCTTCGGTGTTCCCTGGCCGCTGATTGTGGCGATGGTTGTTGTCGCCCTCGTTCTCACGGGACTGTTTGTTTATAGGTCTGTTATCCAAAAGTAAGGCATCAACCCTTTGCTTTTCGCCGCCCCTCCTTTGTTGTTGTGGGCGGATTATCTTGCGCACCATCCAGCACTGAGCGCTTTTTCGGCGTTGGCCTGCGGATTTTAGGCGGAACACTGGGGCTACCTCTCCATACCAGGCCGATAGTGGCTATCCCGGTAGATTATTGCGCGCGTTTTGCCAAGTGTGACTAACATTACAATTGTCACGAATTGATTACAGAAGTGCTGGTTACATACCCGAGTTAAGTCATGTGGCGATGCTTGACGTATGTGTTTCTTGTGAAAGTAGATGCGAGGGGTTGGGTGTGTGTCGTATGGTTCAAACATCGACTCACGAGTTGGTTCTAGTGATAATTAGTCACGGTTTAAGACTTGAATATTGACAGTGATGCATGAAGTCAGCACGGGCATGTGGGGAAGCACGCCAAGAGCTGAAGCATTCTTGGTCAATAGTGGGGTCTTTGCAGTGGCAAATATTCGGTAGCAATTAATTCGCGGAGGCGTATTTTCTATTCGCTTTTTACTGAGCACCCACTGCTGGTTGTCAGGAGTGAGGGCCTTTATTGAGGCGCTGAAGAGAGCGTGTGCAAATAGGCGTGTGTTCGCGGCAGCCTGGGTAAGGGCTCCCGGGCATTTCTATGCTCAAATCACTCCACCGCATCACGGCTTTGACTTCTGGTGGTGGTGTGAGGAGTTAATTCGTGGCCACCACCTCTTCCAAGCGCACGCGTCGTATGCGGGCAGCCCTAGCAGCTGTCGCGTGTACGCTCAGCGTTTCGCTGATATCCACAACAACCCCAGCGGTTGCTGAAGAAAACACTTCCGCTATCGAAAAGCTTCAAGGTGTCTTAAACGGCGATGTTTCGGTTGCTTCTTTGGCCGGTGCGATTGCCGATGTCCAGGAAGAAATTGCCCGCCTGGAAGGCGAACTTGGTGAATTCCGTGAGCGTGCCAACCAGGCTCTGGTTGACTTGCAGGACGCGCGCAACCTTTCTGAGCAAGCACGACGCGGAACCCTTGCTGCTCGCAGTGAGCTTGACGATGCCCAGGTAGACGTCGAAGGCGCACAAGAAAAGCTGGACGAGATTTCTCGTTCGGCTTATCGTCGTGCCAATACCTCAGAGTCTGTCACCAGTGCTGCTGGTGGCGATGCCCGGGAAGACATGCTCACGCGCCAGAGTTTCCTGCGCTCCCAAGCAGAAAAGCAGCAGAGTACCGTTACTGAATTGGAACGGGTACGCACCGAGAAGTCCAATAAGGAATCTCAGCTGCGCAAGGCTGAGCAATTAGCGGTTGAGCGTGAAGCTAATGCCGAAGCAGCTGAAGATGAAGCTCGCGCTGTGCTGGAACAAAACCAAACGCGCGTCAGCGAAGTTTCCTCTGAGCATGAAAAGCTGGTCGCTCTTCAGCAAGAGGCACAAGCGGCATTATCCTCGGCACGTGGTGAAGAACCTTCGGATTCTGAATCACCTACGGAGGCTAAAGGGACGAGCTCTGGCGAGTCTCCTGCATCGACAAGCGAAGCATCAGAGCCTTCGGTAGCGTCGGAAACATCCGCAACGCCTGCAACGTCAACGACTGAAGAAACCTCCGCGCCGGAAGCTGCTGCGACCAGTGAATCTGACTCGGCTAGTGAAACCGCCGAGCCTGCAGACGCTTCTTCGTCCCAGGAAATTCCTGCGCAGTCTTCCACGCAGAATTACTCCGCGGCTGTAGCGCCTTCAGCTGCTGGAACACCAGGCGATGCTCCAGCACAGGCTGAGCCAAGTCAAGGCAGCAGTGTTGATGGTGACCAGGCAGCGCAATTGGCGGGTCTAGCCGTAGGTGCAGCAGCGGCAATTATTGCTGCTTCCCAGCCGGAGCTTTCTGTCGATTCGGTATCAGGTGGTGCAGATACTTCCTCTACAGATGCAACATCCGAAGCATTGGTCGCTGGCAGCAGTGCGCTATTTCCACAACAAGGACCTGCAGAAGAATCTAGCTCCGCAGCTGAATTGGCTGGCGTCTTAGAAGATCTGCCAACCGCAAGCTCCGTGGAAGAGTCCGCAGCAGCAGAGCTTGGCGATGCCTCCCGCAGCGAGAAGATCGAAGCGGTCATCGCACGTGCTGAGTCGCAAATCGGCGTTCCTTATGCCTGGGGCGGCGGCGATGCGAATGGTCCTACCAAGGGTATTCGCGACGGAGGCGTTGCCGATTCCTTCGGTGACTACAACAAGGTCGGTTTCGACTGCTCTGGTTTGATGATCTACGCCTTTGCTGGCGTTGGCATCTCGCTGCCGCACTTTACTGGCTACCAGTACAACAAGGGCCAGCGCATTAGTCCGCAAGAGATGGAACGCGGCGACCTGATTTTCTATGGCCCTAGTGGCAATCACCACGTCGCTATCTACTTGGGCGACGGCATGATGCTGGAAGCCCCACAGTCCGGTCAGACCGTAACCAAGAGCCCGGTTCGCTGGTCTGGAATGTCAGAATACGCAGTTCGTCTGCTCTAAAATTCACGCACTGATAAGTGTGTCAGACCCAACCTCACGGTGGTTCTAAATATCCAACTTAAGTTGGTATGATGCTTCATTATGACCGAATCATCCCCAAACCCCCGTGATTATGATGCCCTCCTCGTACTTTCCTTCGGTGGCCCGGAAAGTAATGAGGAGGTCGTTCCATTTCTAGAGAACGTAACGCGTGGACGCGGTATTCCACGCGAGCGCTTAGTAGAAGTAGGAGAGCACTATTTCCACTTCAACGGCAAAAGCCCGCTCAATGACCTCAACCGCGAAATCATTGACCATGTAGAAAAGGAGCTGAAGTCCCGCGGTATCGATATGCCCGTGTACTTCGGCAACCGTAACTGGCACCCGCTAGCCGAAGATACTGCTGAGCAAATGGTTGCAGACGGTGTTCGCTCCGCGCTAGTAATCGCCACTTCTGCGTGGGGCGGATATTCTGCGTGTCGTCAGTACAACGAAGATATCGTGCGTGTGCAGCAACACTTGGAAGATAAAAACCTTCCCAATATTGACATGGTCAAGCTGCGCCATTTCTTCTCACACCCAGCCTTCATCGAAGAAAACGCGAAGGCTTTGCAGGAAGCTATCGCTGCCGTCGACGAAGACAAGCGCGATAATATGCGCGTGCTCTTTACAGCGCACTCCGTTCCAACGGCCCACGATGAAGTCGGTGGCGGGGAGGATAATCCTTATCTTTACTCGCGCCAGGTTGCTGAAGCAGCTCGCTTAGTCGCTGAGGCCGCCGGCGTTGAGGAGTATGACGTGGTGTGGCAGTCACGCTCCGGTAATCCACGCACGCCGTGGCTGGAGCCCGATATTGTTGATCACACCGAGGCAATCCATGCCGAAAGTGGCGTGAAGGCGGTTGTGGTTTCTCCGATCGGCTTTATCTCCGATCACATGGAAGTCATTTGGGATCTGGACACAGAGCTTGTCGATGCAGCCCAGGAGCTTGGAGTACAGGTTTCCCGCGCGTATACCGTGGGTCCTAAAGATTCCTTCGCCGCGATGATTGTCGATTTGATCGAGGAAAACACCGCAGGCCGCAAGCCTGAAATCTTAGGCGATGTCAGCGTGCAAGGACGCACGAAAAATGGCAACCCCTGCGCCGCAGGCTGCTGTGACATCTGGGCATTAAAGCAAGCTAAGACTTCTGCCTAAGTTGCCGTACGGCCTAGGCTCCGCGAGCAAAATCCATGAGCGCGTAGTCGACTCCGGCTACGCGCGCTGCTCGTACATGGCGCCAGAGTCGAAAAAGCTGCGGGTCGAGGCTGTGGTCACCGACGCGATCGGTGACTGTTTCAATGATCGCAGCCACGCGATCTGCGCGAGCAAATAGCTTTGCTGAGCGCGCAGGAGTACTCGATGGCAGCCCTGGTGTGTCATAAAAGTCAGCCAAAGTCCCCACCGTTAAACGCGGATTGGGGACTTTGTCCGTTTTATAACCCATCGCTTCAATCAAGGCCGCAGATTCTTCGGTTGCTTGGGATAGTAAGGCATCGGCATCGCCGGGGCTTAACCATGCGGGTGAGGGCAGCGGCGCGGTTTCTTTGAAGATTGTCCAGTCTGTTCCGCGCGCTGTCTTTTCAGGTACCAGCACCAGATGGTGCTCATCAGCAGGATTGTCAGCATGTGTGCGCACGACCAGCGCCCCTGAACCGTTATTTGTCGCCGCGATGGTGGCCGGAGAACCTGCGGGCAATGCAGGCGGATCGCCGGGGCCTGCAAGAACCAGACGCAAACTTGGACCGTCTGCAGTATTCACCGTCGACGTTGCTTCGCGGATAAGCGATAGTGCATCGATGAAAGGGCGAGTTTTTGCAAGATCGTCAGGGCTAGATACTAGACGCTGTGCGCCACCTAGTTCATTAAGTGCCGCTAGGACATCGTCAGCTGGCTCGTGTCCATAAAGCCATGCCCCCATCCATACTGCTGTGTTTTGAAGTGGTGACCACACCTGTTCGCGCATATCCATGGCGAGCCAGTCTAGTGGAGACTGCTTGTGGCGATAAAATGGTCGGCATGAGTTTTTCTTCCCGCGATCCTTATGCTGGCGATATCCTCGGTGGACACGCCCGAAACAAACCCGTTGAATATCCCGTCATTCCCGCCAAGCCGGGCATGGTAGTGGAAGTCTTTGGTGATGACTTCGTGGGTGCTGTCATGGGGGTTGATAAAACCGTCTACGGGGACGTTATCCGCTTAGAAGACCGCTACGGTGCCCAGCGAGTATTCAACCTGATTAAAGGCGGCTTTCTATATGAAGGAAACCGCGTTTCCCTCAAGCGTTTTGTCGCCCCGCGTCAGACCGAGACCAAGTCGAATTCAGGCTCACGGCGTGTAGCGAATGTGGAAGCTAAAGTGGCGGCGCCCTCACGGATTTGGGTCGAAGGTATTCATGATGCGGCCATCATCGAACGCGTCTGGGGGCATGACCTTCGCGTAGAAGGCGTCGTGGTGGAATATCTGGAAGGCCTCGACAACTTAGAAGAGCGATTGGCTGAATTTAGGCCGGAAAAAGGCCGTCGCGTTGGCGTGCTCGCGGACCACTTGGTGCAGGGTTCTAAGGAAACGCGCATGACTGAAACCGTAGGGGAGCACGTGCTAGTTACTGGCCATCCTTTTATCGATATCTGGGCGGCGGTAAAACCCCAGGCAGTCGGCATCAAAGCCTGGCCCGACGTTCCTTATGGCGAGGACTGGAAAACCGGCGTATGCGAGCGCCTAGGCTGGTCAGACCCGAAAGAAGGCTGGCACCGCGTCTACAATTCGGTAAATAACTTCCGGGATCTCGACTCCACGCTGATAGGCGCAGTCGAGCGCTTAGTGGACTTTGTGACCACACCAGAGCTTTCCAAGCACGACCTTCTTTAGAATTCTTAAGATTCTAAAGAGGGGTTTGCGGCAGCAATGAGATTAACTGCTAGCTGCCACCCAGCGCCCTCCGCAGCCCACCCGGCAGCTTGCAGCCGCTGGGACATGGCCTGCTTAGAAATACCTAATTCTTCAGCAGCTTCATTTTGGTTAAAGCCCGAGCGCACCAAGGAAGTCGCCTCGCGCCCTTCCGCAGTGCGTTTTCCAAGAACGAAACTTAATAGGGCAAAGGCTGCGACAATATTGGATGCATCCTTTTTCGCCTTATCTTTCGCGGCCTTTGAGCCAGTGCCGGTAGCGATAGCCGGCTCGATAGTGGCATAGACCTGCCCTGGCCGTGCCGATGGTTTAAGACCCCGCGTTGCAGTCTTTTTAGCATCATCGTGGGAGATACCGATGGAGATGGCCCAGGAGCCATCGGCAAGCAATGCCATGGCTACCTCGCACACTGCTGTCGCAGTGTCGACTTTGGCGCAAATATCTTCGACGCCAAGAAACTCAAAATCACCGACACCATCCAAGGTCGAGAGTGCAGCGGCGGAGCGTTCAACTAATTCAGCGCGCCGTACAGCGCGGCCACGGTAACGTGCATGGACAGCTAACATAACCACTAGTCTACGGTGTTGCCTTGACTTAATTGTGTAACCGGCATCCGCGAGTCGAGGATTAATCCACCGATTCCCACTAGGGCGCACACGATCATCGCCGCGATGATTCCAGGGTGCATTTGCCCTGTTAATAGGTCGCCGAAAAAGACGCCGATTGCCGTAGTTGGGATCGAGCCAACAAGCGTGGCAACGGCAAATTGTCCCACGGAAATAGCTGTCAACGCCGCGGCGTAGTTAAGCAAGGAAAAGGGGACCGCTGCTACCAAGCGCAAGGAGGCGATGGCAAGCCACCCGCGGCGCTCGAGGTGGGCATTAATCCCCGCAACCGCTGGGTGTTTAAGCCGCGGACGCATCCATTCACCAAGCAGTCCGCGCACAACTAAAAGTGCGATCACGGCGGAAACAGTCAGGGCAGTTAAGGAAATCGCTAACCCGGTTACCGGACCGAAAAGAACGCCCGCAGACACCGTCCAGATTGTCCGTGGAAGGGGAAAGAGGGTGAGGATGACATAGCACAGCCAAAACAGAGCTATGAACCAAGAACCAGCCCCATCGGCCCATGTGCGCAGTTGCTCAACGCCAGGCAGATCCACAAAGAAGATAACGGCCAACACCGCGATGGTCGTAGCTGCGACTATCAAACGTCGTGTCCAGCTCCATTGGCTTATCGATGCCACGGCGTCTTTTAAAAGCCCACTGAGAAACTCAGCGAAGCTTTTTATCCACGACATAAACGATGACACCAGCGCTATAACCTTCCAGCAAGCAAAAAGTCCTAGGCCGCGTTATGCAACCTAGGACTAATATATTGTGCCCGGAGGGGGACTTGAACCCCCACGTCCGTTAATAGGACACTAGCACCTCAAGCTAGCGCGTCTGCCATTCCGCCACCCGGGCTGGGTGTTTTATAACGAGGCACAGGGCTCCGTTAGGCACGGACTAACTGTATCGGTTAACTAGCGCCCCTTACAAATCGCCAGCTCAATGCACTAAAAGACGGCTATTTGTAACGTCAAACTGCCTTATAAAACACATTGGTGTCAGATGGTGTGGCCGTGTCGAGTGGCGCGGTCCATGTTTTCTGCTGCGATCAATTCGAGGAGATCTGATAGGGCACGGAAAAATTCTGTGATCTCCGGTACAAATGGAGCTATGTCTACATACAATGAACCCCGCTTTCCAGGCCCAGATCCATATGAACCACTGGGTAACCCTCCAACATTTACTTTGACTTCCACCGACCTCGCTGATGGCGATGAGATTGCAGAGCAATTCCGGGCACCATCAAATGTTTCCCCACAGCTGCAGTGGGCGGATCTTCCTGAAGGTACGAAGTCTTTGGCAGTAACCTTGTTGGATCCCGATGCGCCAACAGGTGCCGGCTTCTGGCACTGGGCAGCATTTAACATCCCTGCGGATGTCACGGAATTGCCACAAGGAGCAGGCTCGCAAGCCGACCTGGGCATCGAAGGTGTTATCTCCTTGAAGCACGACGGCGGACAGCGCGAGTACTACGGCCCGCAGCCACCAGCAGGTCACGCTCCGCACCGTTACCTATATGCCGTGCATGCTCTCGATGTGGAGACCCTCGATATTGATCCTGACGCAACACCTACGGTTTTGGGCTTTAATCTCTACTTCCACACCATTGGACGTTCCATCTTGTGGGGTTGGTACGAACAAAACTAAGCCGACCAGTTAATCTAATTAACCATGGCGCAAAATTCCCCTCAGTATTCTCAGCGCTCGGGCAGGAACCCGGGCGTGAGCATTCCCATTCAAGTTCGCGTCGGCGGTGCCTTCATGGCTCTGGCGGCAGTGTTGTTTCTACTCGCACTAGTTGCAGTATTTACCGATGGATGGGGAACACCTTTTGCATGGACGCCCATTCGCGTCGCAATCATCATCGCTGCTTTGCTCGTCGGTGGATTTGCTACGGTCCGAACTGACCAAAAGTCCAGTGTCGTCCAAGTAGTTGCATTGGCGATAGCAGTGCTGCTGATTATCGGCAGCCGCTTTGTCCCGCAGGATGTTTATCTTGTGCAGCACCAGTCTTTCTTGGTGCTCTACGGCGGCGCGGCACTATTGTGTGCGCTCATCTTGCGGCGTTCGGTTATGCCGAAGGCCTAGGCCTACGGACTGACATTGGATAGACACAGCTAGGGGCTACCACTAATTTTCAAGTGGTAGCCCCGAGCTGCTTTTTACTTAGATGTGTTTCCAGCCCAAACCAGAGCCAACTGCCTCTGAGATATTGCTCAAGCCATGCGCGCGGATCTGCGCTGCGATGGCCTTATGGATATCGCGAATCCAATCTGGTCCCCCATAAATCAATCCCGTATATCCCTGCAGCAGGCTAGCGCCGCTGGTGATGCGCTCCCAGGCTTGCTGAGGGGTAGAAATACCGCCGACTGAGATAATCACGAGCTTGTCGCCCACACGCGCATAGAGACGCTTTAAGACCTCGAGCGAGCGTGCTGCAACTGGTGCGCCGGAAATGCCACCTGCTCCTAATTCGCGCACGAACTGGTCGTCGGAATTTAAGCCTTCCCGCGAGATCGTGGTGTTGGTTGCCACGATGCCGGCGAGGCCGAGCTCAACGGCAAGGTCAGCAACTGCGTCGACATCTCCATCGGAGAGATCAGGCGCAATCTTTACCAGCACCGGAACTGACGTGGATTCTTGCACCGCCGAGAGAATCGGGCGCAAAGATTCTACGGCCTGGAGATCACGCAAGCCCGGCGTATTAGGAGATGAGACATTCACAACTAGGAAGTTCGCCAGATCTCCCAGCAGTGAAGCCGAGCGACGGTAATCAGCAACTGCCTCATCGGCCGGAGTGACTTTAGTCTTTCCGATATTGATTCCAATGACGCTCTCAGTTTTACGCTTGTGCAGGTTGCGTGCGGCTTCCGCTGCGCCTGCGTTGTTAAAGCCCATGCGGTTTAAGATGGCTTTATCTTCCGGCAAACGGAACAAGCGGGGCTGAGGATTACCCGGCTGCCCCTTGGCGGTTACCGTGCCGAGCTCCGCATAGCCAAAGCCTATTGCAGACCATGCGTCCGCAGCGGCCGCATTTTTATCAAAGCCTGCAGCAAGCCCCAGTGGCCGCGGAAAGGTGACGCCAAAGACTTCCTGTGCCAGGACCGGATCATTGACCGGCAAGAATGCTCCGAGCGCCTTGTACGCCGGTGGGACCTTGTTAATTGCGCCCATGAGCGAATTGGCCATGACGTGGATACGCTCTGGATCAATTTTGAACATGGTCTTGAGCGCGAGCTCGTACCCAGTGCGGCGAGCCGAATTCGCCAATCTTCCAGCGTTCGATCCAAGCTTGTTAACAAAGTTCATTGCGGTTAACCTTCCAGAGCCTAAAATAAAGGCCCCGAATAATCGAAGCCTTGGTGAAAATATATTACTTAGGGTTTTCTACAGAATCATCGATGTCGGCAGCGGGAATAACCTGCAGACCAGCACCCGTTGCAGAGCCGAGCACAAGGTCGCCATTGTCCAAAGCCTGAATGCTTTGCGCATCAGCGACGGTTCCTAATGTTGTAACCAGTTCAGGCACACCAGTGGAGATATTAAAACCGTGCACCAAGTTATTATCGGTGGTGGTTACCCAAGCAATCTGACGCTTTTCATCCCAGGCCACACCCCATGGTGAGCCGTCAACTGGGCCAAATTGATGTTGGCGGACAACGTCTTCAGAGGTGTAGACCATGAGGCGGCCACCAAGGGTGTCCGAAACCAAAATGGTGCCATCTTCACCGACTGTGCCTTGGCCAAGACCAATGCCTGCGCGAAGGCGTCCACCTTCGCGGGAGTTTTCCCAGTCCAGGTTTTGAATCGTCGTTGCCTCGCGGTTGATGCGGATGACGTTATCGACGCCGTCCTGGTTCGGAACCGCAAGGAGTTGATCAGAGGGTTCTTCAACCGTGAAATCATCAATCACTTCACCGTCTTTATAAATGACGATGTCTTTGGTCTCATCCGATGCAAGAAAAAGCTCGCCTGAGGACAACTCAGTTGCGGCGGTGACAGCAAAGTCGACTTCAACCGGGATCACGCGGGGGTCGCTGGGGTTATTTGGGTCAATCTTGTAGACCTTGTCCCCGCAGCCGATAAAGAAGAAGCCAGCAGAGGAATTAAGGTCACCGCACGAAGGTGAAATCTTCAGGGGATTTCCCAAGGAGTCGGGGGCGCCGAAGGTAATGGTTTCGTCAGAGCGAACGGCAATCGTGTCTCCAACATGAGCGATATCACTGATCTCGCCGTATTCTTCGACGTTACCTGCGGGATCAGTATCCTGCGGCGAAGATGCTGGCGTGGCATCGCCTTGCACCTCAGTTTCATTGCCTTCATTTGGATTGTAGCTGCACGCTGTAATGACCAGCGATGATGCAGCAATTATGCCGACTAAGAACTTTTTTGCACCAGAAGATGAATACACGATTGGCCATTCTATCAGCTGGCCTAACCAGGAAAGAACCACGCGCAGGGTAGGATAACCGGCGTGGAAAATCTGACTCTTGCGCAATCTACAACCGAAATGACCGACATGTCCTGGGTGCAGGTCTTAGTCCTGTCCATTGTCCAAGGGCTGACCGAGTTTCTTCCCGTGAGTTCTTCCGGCCACCTCCGGATCGTGTCCGAGCTTTTTTGGGGCCAGGATGCAGGTGCTTCCTTCACCGCAGTGATTCAGCTTGGCACAGAGCTTGCCGTAGTGGTCTTCTTCGCCAAGATGATCTGGCAAATTCTTACAGGCTGGTTCAAAGGCTGGGTTGATAAAGAATCCCGCGGCCAGGACTGGAAGATGGGCTGGTTCGTCATCGTGGGCTCCATTCCCATCGGCGTTCTGGGACTCGTGGGTAAGGACCTTATTCGCGATGCGCTGCGCAACCTGTGGATTACCGCAGGAATGCTGATTTTGTTCTCGCTGGTGTTCATCGTCGCTGAGCGCGTGGGTAAGAAAAATCGCGGCTTTGATGAGCTGACGATGAAAGACGCCATCATCATGGGTCTTTGTCAGTGCTTGGCACTGATTCCTGGCGTATCTCGTTCGGGGGGAACCATTTCCGGTGGTCTGTTCCTCGGTCTTGACCGCGAAGTTGCAACCCGCTTTTCCTTCCTGCTGGCTATTCCCGCAGTATTGGCATCAGGCCTTTTTTCGCTTCCCGATGCCTTCGACCCCGCTGCTGGCCAAGCCGCATCCGGCATGCAACTTCTAGTCGGTACGGCAGTTGCGTTCGTGGTTGGTTACGCCTCCATCGCGTGGCTCTTAAAGTTTGTCTCCAACCACTCCTTCGAGTGGTTCGCGGCCTACCGAATCCCAGTGGGTATCTTCGTTATGATTCTGCTGGCAATCGGAGTTCTCCAACCCTTTTAAACTTAACGGTTGAAGCTAGGTACGATAGCAGGCATGAAATCTTGGCCAATCCCGTCCGTACCCCTAATTCCAGGCACCGCTGCGCAGTTGCATCTCTATGACTCAGCGGATCAGAAGACCAAGCCTGTCGAAGTCGCAGGCGATACAGCCACCATGTATGTCTGCGGCATTACCCCTTATGACTCCACGCACCTCGGCCACGCTGCTACTTACGTCACCTTCGACGTCATCTACCGAATGCTCCTGGACCAGGGGCACAAGGTTCACTACGTCCAAAATGTCACCGACGTGGACGATCCACTCTTTGAGCGCGCAGAACGCGATGGCGTCGACTGGCGTGAATTAGGCGAAAGCCAAGTCCAGCTCTTCCGCTCCGATATGGAACAGCTCGGAGTCATGCCGCCGCAGGATTACATCGGCGCTATCGAATCCATCGATGAAGTCATCGAGATGACTCAAAAGCTCCTGGATAATGGCGCTGCCTATGTCGTTGATGACGAGCAATATTCCGACGTTTACGCGTCTATCGATGCCACCAAGCAATTTGGCTATGAATCGAATTATGACCGTGCAACCATGGAAGAGTTCTTCGCAGAGCGCGGTGGCGATCCCAAGCGAGCGGGCAAGAAAGATCCGCTCGACGCTTTGTTGTGGCGCGCTGTGCGCGAAGGCGAGCCATCCTGGGAATCTCCATTCGGCCCTGGCCGACCAGGCTGGCACGTGGAGTGTTCGGCAATCGCTACAAATCGTCTCGGTTCTTCCTTTTTGATTCAGGGCGGTGGCTCGGACCTGAAGTACCCGCACCACGAATACTCAGCAGCCCATGCAGAGGCCGGATTGGGTGTAGACCGAATGGCGGAATTCTACGTCCACGCTGGAATGATCGGCCTTGAGGGCACCAAGATGTCAAAGTCCTTGGGCAACCTCGTGTTTGTGCATAAGTTAGTAGAGCAGGGCGTCGACCCTTCAGCGATTCGCCTCGGTTTGTATGCACACCATTATCGCGGCGATCGCGACTGGTCCGACGAGCTACTCAATACCGCTATCGAACGCCTTAATTCTTGGCGCAGCGCATTCACCAATGCGCAAACAGCAGGTGCCGGCGTTGATGAAGCCCAAGCTCAGAATGCTGCGAACAAGGCAGTTTCACAGCTTCGTGAGCGCCTCGCCGATGACTTGGATACCGTCGGCGCACTGCAGGTAATCGATGAGTGGGCGCAGACTCCTTCCACTGCACAGGCAGCAGGGGTAGTAGCTACAGCTGTCGATGGACTGTTGGGCGTGCGCATTTCCTAGTTTTAAGGGACAATATCCACATGAGCATTCGCGCGACCTATCAGCCACAAATCGACGAGTTTATGAGCAATCTGGAGTCATTCGCCACGGGTGACTACCTCAACGAAGATGAGAAGGAGTTTTGGGACCAACCTTTCGATCCCAAAGCACTGCCTTCACTTCGGACGATCCTTGAGCGTCTTTTCGATGCTTTCGATGCGATCCCAGATGACCCGTCAGGTGAACAGCTCAAAGGTGCAGTGACACCATTTTTCACGGAGCTGGAAGCATTCAATCGCAAGAATGCCGACGCCATCTTGGAGCCCGAAGAAAAGCAAGAGCTCAACGAGCTCATCTCTCAGGCAGCCGCTGATACCGGCGCCGATGACGAAGCACTGGGCGAGCTACCTGAGCTCGACTAGCCCTAAGCTCGTCTCTTCCTCCTCGCGGAGCCAAGCGCAGCGAGCTAGCGCAATAGTGCCGCGAGGACTTACTCATGTCTTTAGCAACGGGCACCTTTAATCAACCGATATCAACGAGAAAAGTATTAGCACCAGATTCATGAAGAAACCTCTCGCCATCTTTTGGGATATGGACGGCACCCTCACCGACTCAGAACCATTGTGGGAGGAAGCAACGTATTTTCTCTCTGAACTATTGGGCAAACGGCTCACCCCAGAGCAAAGGCAGCTCACGGTTGGTTCGACCTTCGAAAACACCCTGCGCATTTGCGCTGAGGCTGCAGGCGTGGAACTAACCCCTGAAGACTATCCGAAGTACCAGGCCTTGACTTTCAATAAGACGCGCGAGCTTTTCGCCGAGCGCCTCGAGATATTCCCAGGCATTCAAAATCTTCTGACGCAGCTTAAAAGCGATGATATGGCCATGTTCGTGACCACAAATACCGTGCGACACGTAGCAGATTCCGCCATCGATACTGTGGGCCGTCACTTCTTCGTCGACACCATCTGTGGCGATGAAGTAGCAGAGGGTAAACCTGCCCCGGATATGTACCTTGAAGCCGCTCGCCGCGCAGGAGTCGATCCCGCCGATGCACTGGTATTCGAGGACTCTACAACGGGTATGCGCGCTGCTTTAGCCGCTGGATGTCAGGTTATTGGGCTGCCCGAATATGCGCAGATGGAAGTTCCAGAAGGCGCAGTGAGCATCGAAAAGCTAAGCGGCAATAAGCACCTTGACGGTGCCACGGCTGCCGATGTCTACGACTGGTTTGCCCGCATTTCGGGGTAAAAGCTAGGCAATGGCATGCGAAATCAACTATCTATGGAACAATAGGTAACTGTGAAGAATTTTGAGACTTTGTTTAATGAACTTGCAGAAAAAGCCAGTGAGCGGCCAGCGGGCTCAGGCACGGTTGAAGCATTAGACAAGGGCGCCCATTTCATCGGCAAGAAGATCATCGAAGAAGCCGGCGAAGTGTGGATCGCATCGGAATACCAGTCCGACGAAGAACTGGCTGAAGAAATGTCACAGCTTATTTACTGGACCCAGGTGATGATGCTCCATCGTGGCATCACCCTGGATGACATCTACAAGAACCTGTAAATAATCTTCGTATCCGCTTAACAACTGAAGTGTTTTCGACGCGGATAGGCGAAATAGAAAAATTCGAAGGACCAATTCATGATTAAGATTGCTGTTCCGAACAAAGGCTCACTGTCTGAAATGGCGGTGAAAATCCTGAGCGAGGCTGGCTACAAGTCCCGCGGTATGACCAAAGCTCTCAACATCGTCGATGAGGCAAACGGCGTGGAGTTTTTCTTCCTGCGCCCGAAGGACATCGCTATTTATGTTGCTAAGGGTCTGCTGGACCTGGGAATTACCGGACGTGACCTGGCCGCTGATTCCCGCGTCAAGGTTCAAGAGCTGCTGCCTTTAGGTTTTGGTTCTTCTACTTTCCGCTACGCCGCGCCACAGGGGCAGAACTGGAAAGTTGAAGACCTCGACGGCAAGCGCATCGCGACTTCGTACCCAAATGTTGTGCGTGACTACCTGACCGAACACGGCATGAAGGCAGAGGTCATCCGTCTTGATGGCGCCGTGGAAATCTCCATCAAACTTGGCGTTGCCGATGTCATCGCAGACGTCGTTTCCACTGGTAACACGCTGCGCCAGCACGGGCTGGAACCTTTCGGCGAGCCATTGATTGACTCCGAAGCTGTAGTCATCAAGCGCGTGGACACCGATGTCACCGAAGATGAGCAGGTCATTCTCAAGCGCATTCAAGGCATCTTGAACGCCTATAACTACCTGATGATTGACTACAACATCCACAAGGACAACTTGGATGCCGCCACAAACATCACGCCGGGACTGACGGGGCCGACTGTTTCGCCACTGGCGCGTGAAGATTGGGTCGCAGCGCGCGCGATGGTGCCAAAGAAGCAAGCGAACCAGCTCATGGATGATTTATCAAAGCTCGGAGCCGAAGCAATTTTGGCTTCAGAGCTTCGCATTGCCCGCATTTAGGGGTATAAAAACCTGATTTGGTTCGTACGCCATGTGAACGCGGTTACGATTGTTGCAGAACACTTCAGTTTTGCTTGATTACCTCCAGTAAAACCACGGTGAAAACATCACCGTGGTTTTCTGCTGCGACATCAGGCACGTATCCGAACAAGGAGCGCGAAAAACATGGCCAAGACCTCCAAGAAGGACGAATCCACGCAGGATAAGTCAGCACCGGAGAAATCTGCCGAAGCAACCGCGAAAACAGCCGATGCTCAAGCGACAGATAATCAGTCAATTCCAGCGGCAACCGGGTTAAAAGGTCCAGCAGTCGCGGCAGAGAAGGCTGTAAAGACCTCTAATATCAAGACCCGCGTGGAAGAAGACCTTCTGGGCAAACTTGAGGTTCCTGAAGATGCTTATTACGGCGTGCACACCATGCGTGCGCTGGATAACTTCCAAATCTCTTATGTCACCGTCAACTCCATCCCCGAGTTCATCCGGGGCATGGTGATGGTGAAAAAGGCCACGGCCATGGCCAACCGTCGTTTGCACACCTTGCCAAAGAAGAAGGCCGAAGCCATTGTCTGGGCTTGTGACCAGATTCTCGAAGAAGGCCGTTGCATGGACCAGTTCCCGCTGGATGTTTTCCAGGGCGGCGCGGGTACCTCGACCAACATGAACACCAACGAGGTCATTGCCAACCTTGCGTTGGAATACCTGGGGGAGAAGAAGGGCAGCTACGACGTCATCAACCCAAATGACGACGTCAATATGTCACAGTCGACGAATGACGCTTACCCAACCGGTTTCCGTTTGGGGCTGTATTTCTCTATCAACAAGCTGATCGAGCGCATCTGCGCGCTACAAGATTCCTTGGCAGCCAAAGGCAATGAGTTCCAGGACATCTTGAAGATGGGCCGCACCCAGCTCCAGGATGCGGTTCCAATGACGCTTGGCGATGAATTCCAGGCCTTTGCACGCAACCTACAGGAAGAGCAGGCCGTGCTGCGCATGGCGCAGGGCATGCTGCTCGAGGTTAACCTCGGCGCAACCGCTGTCGGTACCGGTGTTAACACCCCGGCCGGTTACCGCCACCAGGTCGTTGCTGCGCTGAGCGAAGTTACTGATCTGGAAATCAAGACTGCACGCAATCTGATCGAAGCTACCTCCGACTGTGGCGCCTACGTGCTGCTGCACTCTGCGATCAAGCGCACCGCCATGAAGCTGTCCAAGATCTGCAACGACTTGCGTCTTTTGGCTTCGGGTCCACGCGCTGGCCTAGGTGAGATCAACCTTCCCCCACGCCAGGCTGGTTCTTCGATCATGCCAGGTAAGGTCAACCCAGTTATCCCCGAGGTTGTTAATCAGGTTTGTTTCAAGGTCTTCGGCAATGACCAGACCGTAACTATGGCGGCTGAAGCAGGCCAATTGCAGCTCAACGTCATGGAACCAGTCATCGGCGAGGCTTTGTTCCAGTCGATTCGTATCATGGGCAACGCCGTGGATACACTGCGCGAGAAGTGCATCGTCGGCATTACTGCCAATGCTGATGTTTGCCGCGACTACGTGGTCAACTCCATCGGTATTGTTACCTACCTCAACCCATTTATCGGTCACCACAATGGCGACCTCATCGCCAAGGAGTCCCTCGAAACCGGCCGCGGCGTACGCGAACTGGTCTTGGATAAGGGCTTTATGGATGAAGAAACTCTGGACAAGGTGCTCTCTGTTCAAAACCTCATGCACCCAGAGTTCCGTGGCCAGCTCTACGTGGACGAATAAATCCCGCGTGCTTATTAAGCAACAACTGATGTGACAAATGCCCTCCCGAGTGGAGGGCATTTTCATTGCTTTTGAAGGCGAATTTAGATCACGTGGGTGGTGGTTCAAACGCCTAAATGCACTGCGTACGATGGAAGGTATGACAAAGCATCTAAGTGACGTAGAAATTGCCCAAGCCCATAAGCTGCACCCGATTGCTGAGATTGCCGCTAGCGCAGGAATCCCTGCTGGAGCGCTCATTCCGTATGGAACGAACAAGGCCAAAGTAGACATCGAAAAGCTGCCCAAGGCGGGCAAGCCCGGGAAATTGGTGTTGGTGACCGGTGTTTCCCCAACTCCGGCAGGCGAAGGAAAATCTACGGTCCTTATTGGTCTCACTGATGCGCTCAACCGCCTGGGTAAGAAATCTATTGTCGCAATTCGTGAGCCTTCCCAAGGCCCTGTGATGGGTCTCAAAGGTGGGGCGGCCGGCGGCGGTTTTGCGCAGATTGTGCCCATGGAAGATATTAACTTGCACTTCACGGGTGATTTCCACGCGATTGCCGCTGCGACTAATACTTTGGCCGCTTTGATCGATAACCATATCCATCAGGGCAATGTGTTAAATATTGACCCGAATAAGGTCACTTGGCAGCGCTGCGTGGATGTCAATGACCGTGCACTGCGCAAGGTGGTCACTGGTCTGGGCGGGGCTGTTAACGGTGCTGCCGCGGAAACTGGATTTACTATCACGGCGGCCTCGGAAATAATGGCAATTTTGGGTCTTGCGACCGACTTGGAGGATCTCAAACGCCGATTGGGCGCAATTACCATTGGCTTTACTTTCGATGACCAGCCGGTTACCGCTGACGACCTTAAGGCTGCAGGTGCCTTGGCTGCTCTAATGCGCGATGCTTTGCTGCCGAATTTGGTCCAGACATTAGGTGGAGCGCCCGCTTTTGTGCACGGCGGACCGTTTGCCAATATCGCCCATGGCTGCAATACGTTATTAGCTACGCAGGCAGCTCTTAATCTTGGCGATATCGCGCTGACAGAAGCTGGATTTGGCTCGGATCTCGGCGGCGAAAAGTTCTTCGATATCAAAGCTCGCTTCGGCGACCTTAACGTCGATGGGGCAGTGGTTGTCGCGACTATTCGCTCCCAAAAATACAACGGTGGCGTTGCTCGCGAGGATTTGCAGAAAGAAGACCTAGGGGCGCTGGCCAAAGGCATTGAGAATTTGGAGCGCCACGTAGAAAACATTCGGAAGTTCGGCATCCGTCCGGTCGTAGCGCTTAACCTATTCCACTCCGATACCGAGGCAGAGCGTGACTTTATGCGCCAGTGGGCGAAAGACTTCGATGTTGCCTACGCAGAGGCCGATGTGTTTACCCAAGGAGGTGCGGGTGCCGAAAAGCTGGGGCAAACGTTGCTAAACAATCTGGAGGGAACCTCGACTCCGCTTTATGATCCGGCGCACGGCGTCGAAGCGTCGATTGACACCATCGCCAAGGAAATCTACCGCGCAGAGGAAGTTCAGTACTCCAAGCGGGCGTTTCGTGATCTGCAAACCTTAAAAGACAACGGCTGGGACACCATGCCGGTGGTGATTTCCAAGACGCAGTACTCCTTCTCCGATGATCCTACGGAACTGGGCGCACCTGAAGGCCACACATTGCACGTGCGCGAAATCATCCCACGCACCGGTGCAGGCTTCAATGTCGTTCTCACCGGTGATGTCATGACCATGCCCGGGCTACCCAAGGTACCTGCGGCCAATAACATCGATGTCGATGCAAGCGGAAGCATCTCTGGCCTGTTCTAACTCAAAATAGGCATGACAAATTGACAAGTGTGCCACGCTTGTTGAGCGCACCTGTTGCGCTAGAACTGCTTTAAAACTTCGGCGGATCTAGTCGAGGCCTCGGGACTTGCCGCTGTTGGAGGCTGGGGTGATTAGATAAGGTCCATCGCCCCCATGCTGCTCACGTGGTGCGTATTGCTCACCAGTTTGCCGCCTGGGGTGTGCAGGCGGACTTTGCCGCGGTGGCGGCGCATCCTGCCGCGCTTGGGTTTACCCGGACTCGGCTTCCCGTTTCCTCGCTTGTTTTTTCTTTTCTGTGACCCGGGATTGCCCGGGTCACCGTCGTCGTTGACGCCGTTGTGATACTTGCACAGCATCGTGAGGTTCGATGGTTTGGTGTGTCCACCGTTCTTGTGTGCGTCAATGTGGTGGATCTGGCATCTATCGGCTGGTACGTTGCAGTCTGGCCACGGGCAGACGAGATTCTCTGCCATGGCTAAAGTTCGTAGCTTGTCGGACGCGAAGCGGGCCTCATAAAGGTTGACCGGGCCGGCGGTAGGGTGAAAGAGACCGACATAGAGCTTGTCACCAAGGGAGCCGGCCATCGCAGCGTTGATGAATTCAGCGCCGGTCATGGTCGTGCCGTCGGATAACGCAACAACGACGTCCTCGCCTTTGCCGCAGGAGACTTTCGCGAAGTCATCGAGGCCAATAGCAATGACGGTGCGGTATTCGGGCTTGATGAGACCAGTGCCGTTGCCTTCGAGAAGTTCCCAGAAAGGCTCGAGCAATGCTTCAGAGCGTGGCTGGTCCTCATCGTGCTTGATGCCAACATCAAGCGTCTTTTCTAAATCGGTAATACGGCACTGGGTATCGGTAATACTTATGGTGCGTAGACCGTCAATAGCCCGGCCGACGCGAACGCCGCGCTTCTTCTTGGTGTCGCCGCCTTCTTCCGTGACACGTTTCTTGGCGTAGGCTTCGACTTCTTCGAAGGTGCCTTCAAACGCGATAAGTTCTGCACGCAAGCGCCAAGCGGCACCGCGCTTCTTCAACTTCTTGGCGTGCTTTTCCACCATCTCTAAATACTCAAGGCTTAAACCCCGCTCTTCAGCAAGTGCTACTGATTCGCGTTGTAGGCGAGGTGAGTCGGTGGGGCCGAAAAGGACATCGGAAAGCTGGGTGAAATTCTTGGCGGTCTTGCGAGCCATGCCATCGCTTGCCATGTCGTATGGCGAGCGTTTAGACATGTCTTTTAAGATGGCTATTGCTTGGCTGGTGAGAGCCATAAATTCTTCGTATTTATCCATGCCTTCGACACTAAAATGCCTTTGCAAGCCCGCGCTAGGGGAAGGTCAAAAACCTGTGGATAACTACGTTGACACATCACGCAACAGGCGAAGTTATCCACAGGCAGGCGGTTTAGGAGCCATCGACAAGCTAATCTGCGGTGGAACCTGGCCACCCGGGATACTCTGGTGGGGTACCGCCGAATGCGGGGCACAGGTCCTGGAAAGAGCACCAGCCGCACAGCTTTGATTTCTTGGGGCGGAAAACGCCTTCCTTGCCATCGCCTTCGATCTTGGCCCATAGGTCACCCAAATCGCGCTCGAAGTACTCGAGTTCCTCCCGCGAGGGCATCAAGAACATTGAATCGAATACCTTCAAATACATCAGGCGTAGCTGCGTTGGGATAACACCATGGATCCGCCAGTACACCAGGGCATAAAAACGCATCTGGAACTGCGCATCGTGGGAGTACTGCGGCTTGGGCTTCTTGCCGGTTTTATAATCCACTACGCGCACTTGCCCGGTTGGCGATTCATCAACGCGGTCAATAAAACCACGCACGGGCACGTTGTTAGGCAAGACGGTATCGACGTACATCTCAACTGCTTTGGCGTCGAAGCCTTGCGGGTTTTCCATCTGGAAATAGCCCTTGACCAGCTCCCGGGCGTCAGTGAGAAAGTCTAGAGTTTCTTCCTCTGGTACTAAATCTTTAAGTTCTGTGTCTTTTTCACACATGAGCTCCCACTCGGGCTTGAGAAATTTCACGGCGCGGGGATAGGTGCGCTCATCGCGCGGGAGCTCATGTGTCTTCTCCAGTGCCGCGTGCACCAATGTTCCTTTAACCTGCGCGATGGTCTTCGGTTCGGGCAAACGGTCAATCGCCCGGAGGCGATATAGCAAAGGGCACTGGTTGTAATCGCTAGCGCGCGATGGTGACAGTGCTAGCGGCCGGGGGCGACGTGGTGCGCTAGGTTGTGCTTGCTGTTGCTCGTCTGCAGCCGTGGAAGTTGTGTCAGAAGAGCTAGAAGTAGAGCTAGAAACAGATGTATGGGGGAGATTCATGGTGTTTCAAGCTTAACGCGAGCCAAAGAAATGGCACAGTAGAGGGTATGGAAAATACCATTGCAGACTTTATTGATTTTATCGAGCAATCGCCAAGCTCCTACCATGCCGCTGAGGTAGTAGCCACGCGGTTGCAGGACGCTGGTTTTGTGCGTGTCGATGAAACCGCGCAGTGGCCATCTACTCCCGGTGGATATGTGATGGTGCGCGGCGGGGCAGTGATGGCCTGGGTTGTGCCAGAAAATTTCACCGGGGGATTTAAGATTGTAGGCTCGCACACGGATTCACCAGGGTTTATGGTGAAGCCCAATCCGGATTTTCGCAATGCTGGGTGGTCGCAGCTTGCAGTTGAGGTCTATGGCGGGCCGATTTTGCACACGTGGTTTGACCGCGAGTTAAAACTTGCGGGTCAGGCGGTTTTAAAGGATGGTTCGCGGCGTCTGGTTGATACTGGTGCTTTGGTGCGCATTCCTAATTTGGCGATCCACTTGCACCGTGAGAAGAACTTTGAGCCAGACCGTCAGGTGCATGTACAGCCGATTATTGGCCTAGATGCTGACGATATTTCTTTCGCCCAGGTGCTTGCTGAAAAGCTTGAGGTGGATGCCGAGGAGATTTCCGCTTTCAACCTTATTACCGTAGATTCCCAACGCGGCGAAGTCTTTGGCGCTGGCCACAAGTTCCTGGCTGCCGGGCGCATGGATAATCTTTCTTCGGTGTGGGCAAGCATGCAGGCACTCATTAGCGCGGCCGAGGACTATTCCGGCGAGGATGTGTTGGTTCTTTCTGCCTTTGACCATGAGGAAGTCGGTTCGGCATCACGCTATGGTGCCGCGGGACCGATTTTGGAGGATGTGCTCACCCGTACCGCCGCGGCATTAGGCAAGAATGAAGAAGAACGCCGGCAGATCTATGCACGCTCTTCGTGCATCTCCGTCGATGCCGCGCACAGCGTGCACCCTAACTATGCAGTCAAGCACGATCCGACCCATCACCCGTTGATTGGCCAGGGCCCGGTGACAAAGATTAACGCGAATCAGCGCTACGCTTCCGATGCCACCTCTATCCACCTGTGGGAATCCGCCTGTGCGCGTGCTGGAGTTCCAGTGCAGCGTTTCGTCGGTAATAACGCCGTGCCGTGTGGCAGCACGATTGGTCCAATCACCGCAACGCGCTTGGGCATTGACACCGTGGATGTGGGTGTGCCGTTATTGTCCATGCACTCCGCCCGTGAACTTGTGGGCGTGCAGGACCAACTATGGATGATCGATGCACTTAAGGCATACTTGGTTGGTTAAAACAACTAGAGCCTAGCCTTTCGGCGCTAAAGGAGATTCTCACATGCCTTATTCCGGTCCATTTCAATACGGTGACCGAGTGCAGCTTACCGATGCAAAACGTCGCCACTACACCTTGGTCCTGGAAGAGGGAGTGAAGTTCCACTCCCACCGCGGCATCATTGAGCACTCGCAGATCGTGGGCATGGATGAGGGCTCCGTGGTCACCTCCACGCTCGGTTCGGATTTCCTGCTCTTCCGTCACCTCATGGTTGACCATGTCCTTTCCATGCCGCGCGGCGCTGCCGTGATTTACCCGAAAGACTCGGCACAGATCTTGGTCGAAGGCGACATCTTTATGGGCGCACGTGTCTTGGAGGCGGGTGCTGGTTCAGGCGCGTTGTCTATGACCTTGCTGCGTGCGGTGGGGCCTGAAGGCCATGTATTTTCCTATGAGATCCGCGAAGACCACCTGGAATTTGCCGAGAATAACGTTGAAGAGTACTTCGGCAGCAAACCCGAATGGTGGTCCCCACGCTTAGGCGATCTAGGAGATGTCACCGTAGACGATCTCGGCGGCCCGGTCGACCGGATCGTCCTGGATATGCTTGAGCCGTGGGAGCACTTGGAGACCGTACGCGATCTGCTCATCCCAGGTGGCGTGTTTATGACCTATGTTGCCACCGTGCCGCAGCTGATGAAGGTCATGGAAGGCCTGCGTGAGCTCAAGTGCTTTACCGAGCCGCGCGCGTGGGAGTCTTTGGTACGTGAGTGGAAGGTGGAAGGTCTTGCAACCCGTCCGGAGCACCGAATGAATGCCCACACGGCCTTTTTGATTTGGACCCGTCGTCTAGCTGATGGTGTGACTCCACCAGCGGTAAAGCGACGTGCGCGCCGCTAGCATTACCCCTAAAATTACCCACCCACGGTATTAATATCTCGCAGGTCACACTCGTTGACCTGCGTTTTTAATTGGGTAAGCTTTGCCTTATTTTTAACCGCGTGGTTTTGAACGGCAAGGTTACTCAAAGCGCTAAGGTGGACTCATGTCACAATCCAACCGAGACCAAGAAAAGAATTTAGACGCCCATAACGCGAGTGAGTTACGCGTTCAGGTGCGCAAGCTTAGTGAACGCAATTCTTCACTTGCCTCGTTGTTGCAAAGTTCCCGCAATAAACTGCAGCAATTGGCTGCAGATGTTAACGAATTAGCCGAACCCGCATCCTCATATGGAATCTTTTTGGGCTACTCCGGCCGTCCGCATGATTCACGCCGAGACGCCGAAGTTTATACCAATAACCGGCCCATGCGTTTGAAGATCTCCCCGCAGGTAGAACCAGGCACCTTAAAAGTTGGCCAGCTGGTTCGCTTAGGCGACGGCATGGTTGTTGTAGAAGGCTGCGGTTTTCCACGCGATGGCCAACTTGCCACTTTGTCCGAGCGCATCGGTTCTGACCGCGCGGTGGTTTTAGCAAGCAATAATGAAGAATCTATCGCAATTATCGCTGAGCATCTGCGAGATTCGGTGCGCTCTGGTGATACGGTGCTAATCGATAGCCGTGCAGGCATCATCTTAGAGCACGTGCATAAAACTGAAGTCTCGCAACTGCAGTTGGAAGAAGTCCCCAATGTCTCCTTTGAGGATATTGGCGGTTTGGATGCGCAAATTTCGCAGATCCGCGACTCCGTCGAACTTCCTTTCTTGCACCCAGAGCTATACCGCGATTATGCACTGAGCCCACCCAAAGGCGTGCTGTTGTACGGCCCTCCGGGCTGCGGTAAGACGCTGATTGCAAAGGCCGTGGCGAATTCTTTGGCGCAGCAAATGGGAGAGGAGTCTTCTTCTTACTTCCTTAATGTCAAAGGTCCGGAGCTGCTCAATAAGTTCGTTGGTGAGACCGAGCGCCGCATTCGCATGATCTTTGAGCGCGCACGCGAGCTTGCGGCAATTAACCCCAACCGCCCTGTCATCATCTTCTTCGATGAAATGGAATCGATCTTCCGCACCCGCGGCTCCGGCGTTTCCTCGGATATGGAGACCACCGTCGTCCCGCAGCTGCTGACGGAGCTAGACGGTGTAGAAAAGCTCGACAACGTCATCATCATCGGCGCGACCAACCGTGATGAACTCATCGATCCAGCAATCATGCGCCCTGGCCGCCTCGACATTAAGGTGCGCGTCAATCGCCCGAATAAGCAAGGTGCGAAAGATATCTTTGATTCGCACTTCCCAGAAGATGTTCCGCACATTGGCCAGCGTCAAGATCTCATCGAGTTTGCCACCGACGAGCTCTTTGGCGATCGCCCCTTTGTCCGCGTCCACTTTGATGATGGTTCGGACCGCGTTTTGCACTACCGGGACTTTGTCTCCGGTGCGATGATCGCGAATATCATGTCGCGCGCGAAGAAGCTGGCTATTAAAGATTCTCTGCTGAATCCAGATGGACCCAAAGGCATTGACCGCGCGCACTTGTCGCTAGCTATTGCAGCTGAGCAAGCTGAAAGCGAGCATTTGCCCACCAAGACGAATGCGGATGAATGGGTCAAGACCATCGATGGTGGTTCTTCCAGCCCGCTGACTCAAGGGCTAAAGATTGAGAGCATCGAGTTTTTAGGTTTTAGGAGTTCAACATGGCACGTTTCCTAGGTACCGAAACCGAATACGGTATTTCTACGCCTGAGTGGCCAGAGCTTTCCCCGATCATCACCTCGACGCACGCGGTGGTCGCCTACGGCGCAATGTTTACTTCCGCGCGCTCGCGGTGGGATTTCGCCGAAGAACATCCGCTGCGCGATATGCGCGGATTCGATCTCAAGCGCTATTCCACTGTGCCCGTTGTGGATCCCAACGCGATTGGCGTTGCCAATGTGGTCACGCCCGCCGGCGCGCGATTTTATGTTGACCACGCACACCCCGAATATTCCTCCCCGGAATGTTCTAATGCCTGGGATGCCATGGTCTATGACGCCGCCGGTGATGGTGTCTTGCTCGATGCTGCGGCAGCGGTCGCCAGCCTCACCGCCGAAGGCAAATCCGTTCTAGCGAATAGCGAACCTTGCCCACCGTTGAAGTTGTATAAAAACAACGTCGACGGCAAGGGCGCATCCTACGGTTCGCACGAAAACTACCAGTACTCCCGTGATACGGACTTCGACATGTTGGCGCAGGCACTGATCCCGTTTTTCGTCGCGCGCATCGTGGTAACCGGCGCCGGCCGTGTCGGTTTGGAACAAGATGGCTCCGAGCCAGGTTTCCAGATTTCCCAACGTGCCGATTACATGGAGCAGGAAATCACGCTAGAGACCACTCTTAACCGCGGCATCATTAACACCCGCGACGAGCCACACGCCGACGCCGAGCACTGGGGTCGCTTGCACGTCATCGTTGGCGATGCCAATATGTCGCAGACTTCCAACCTGCTTAAGCTCGGCATGACCTCCATGATCCTCGATGCCATCGAGCAGGGCGTTGATTTTAGCGATCTGAAACTTGCCAACCCCGTCGCGGAGATCAAGAACGTCAGCCGCGATCTGAGTTTGCAGCACAAGCTGAAGCTCAAAGACGGTCGTGAGCTTAGTGCTTTGGAGATTTTAACCATTTACCGCGAGCGGGTCACACCAGCTTCTGAGGTAGATACCAAGGTGCTTGAAGCGTGGGATGAGGTTGTCGCATTGCTTGTCGATGACCCCCTGTCCGCCGCCCATCTTCTCGATTGGGTCGCAAAATATCGCCTCATTAAAGGCTTTACCAACCGCGGTGTTGCTTTAGATGATCCGAAACTGGCTCTCATCGACCTGCAGTACACCGATATCGACCCCGCAAAGTCTTTGTATCACGCGCTCGTGCGCAAGGGGCGGATGCGAACTCTGGTAAGCCCAGACGAAATCGAGGCTGCTAAGACCACGCCACCACAAGATACCCGGGCGTATTTCCGTGGCCGGGTCACAGAGAAATTCGGCGAGGATGTGCTGGCTACCAACTGGCAAGTGATGTCCGTGCAGGAGCACCAAGTCACGCAAGGCACAGATACCACAGCACACCTAGCGCACATTCGCTTCGATGATGTGGGCAGCTTCAACCACCAGGCAGTAGGGGAGATTATCGATGCCTCTTCCACGGTGTCCGGGCTGGTTAAAAAGCTCGAGGAGCAGGGAATTGGCATACAACGGACAGCCAAGCCCATTAAAGTACGACGTTAGTGTGCGTTTGCACACTAACGATAAAGAGAATGCACTGGCGATAAAGAGTTCAAAGCACTAAAAGGAGAAATAATGTCTGAAAAGCAATCCCAGGTCTATGGTTCCGGTAGCGGAGATAATTCAGCCGATGACGAGGCTCAAGCAGCTGGTCAGGTTCACGTTGATACGACGGGCACCGATGATTTATTAGATGAGATTGACGGCCTGTTGGAGTCGAACGCAGAGGAGTTTGTGAAGTCTTATGTCCAAAAGGGCGGTCAGTAAGACCTCATGACTTTCCACAGACCACAGTCGCCGGTCTATGCCCGCCGCATCGTGGGTATTGAGACCGAATACGGCATTACCGCTCTATCGGAGCCATCGCAGCGTCATCTGACCCCAGATGAAGTAGCGCGCGAGCTTTTTCGCCCCGTGGTCGATAAGCACCAGGCGACGAATATCTTTACTGATAATGCCTCGCGTCTTTATTTAGATGTCGGCTCGCATCCAGAAATCGCGACAGGGGAGTGCGATAGCCTGACGCAATTGCTCAACTATGAGCGCGCGGGCGATGCCATCGTTAATGACCTGGCTGTCCAAGCAGAGTCGACTTTGCAGAATATGGGTCTGGCGAAGTCCCTAATTCTGTTTAAGAATAACGTGGATAGCCAGGGCAATTCCTATGGTTGTCACGAGAACTATCTGATTTCCCGCCACATGGTCTTGCGCGATATCTCGCGGAAGTTGATGCCTTTTATGATCACGCGTCAGCTTATTTGCGGGGCCGGGATGGTCGCGCCGGAAAAGACGAACTCACCGGCACGTTTTGTGCTATCACAACGCGCTGATCAGGTGTGGGAAGGTGTTTCTTCGGCGACGACGCGCTCGCGCCCCATCATCAATACGCGCGATGAGCCGCATGGTGATTCGTCACGTTTTCGCCGCATGCACGTCATCGTGGGCGATTCCAATATGGCAGAACCTACCTTTGCGTTAAAGGTCGGCTCCGCCTTGTTGATGTTGGAGATGATTGAGGCGAATTTCGATCTGCCGAATTTAGAGGTCGAAGACCCCATCGCGCATATTCGCGAAATCGCTTTGGATCTCACGGGTCAAACTCCGGTGCAGCTTGTCGATGATTCCGCTCCATCCTCACAGATGACCGCCCTCGAGATTCAAACTGTCTTGTGCCAGTGCGCCGAGAAGTGGCTGGAGCACCGTCCTGATGAAGGAACTCCCACGGCAGAGATGGCCAAGGTAGTGGAGCTGTGGAAACGCGTGCTTGAAGCTATCCGCACTCAGGATTTCTCCTCCGTCAAGCATGATATCGATTGGGTTATCAAAAAGGATCTGCTGGATAAATACCGTGACCGGTTGCAGTCGGATTGGTCGCATCCGAAACTTGCTCAAATTGACTTGAGCTATCACGATATCCGTCCAGGTCGTGGCCTGTATGACGTGCTGATGCGCAAGGGTTTGGTGTCGCGCTGGACCGATGATGAAGCGATTGCCCAGGCCGTAAATATCGCGCCGCAGACCACGCGCGCGAAGCTGCGTGGGGAGTTTCTCAGCAGAGCTCGCGAATATGGCGCCGATTTCACTGTCGATTGGACGCGGTTGAAGGTAAACCGCCCAGAGCCACAGGTCGTGGAATTTGCAGATCCGTTCATTTTTGAAGATGAACGCCTAGCAGGGTTGATAGACTACATCACAGAGCACATGCACGATTGATAGTTTGCAGTCTAAAGCTGAAAGGGCACGCCGAATGGGAATTGGGTCAGGCGATAAGCCAATGAAAGGCTCCGCCGGTCAAGAATACGTTGCACTTGGACGGCACATTAGCTTATATCTGGCCCTTTTAGGCGCTGCTAATAGCGGTGCTAACCCCACGCGGACCGCCGAGTGGATTCGACGCAGCGTGCAAGGCTACAAAGATAAATCGGACGAAGCCTTTGATAAGGCTTTGCGCCGTGACATCCTGACCTTGCGTCATGCTGGCATTCCGATTTCTCATTCGCGCGATACTAACGGCTTTACCCACTACCAGCTACTTACTGAGCAATACGCCCTTCCCGATATCCAGTTCACTCCGGAAGAGGCCATGGCATTGAGCGTGGCCGCAAGTTTTGGCAGTACCGGCGGGCTCGCTGACTTTTCGCAATCCGGTTTTAGCAAACTTGCGGCCTCGGGTGCATCACGCAGCAACGGTCCTAGCCCCGTGCACACTGCTGTTGCAGATATAACTTTGGTTAAGCCCATCATCATTCGCGATATCAACACGATTATTCGCAACGGGCTGCGGATGAGCTTTGACTATAAGCCACAACCTAGCGTTCCGGCGCAGCGCCGCGTGATGGATCCGTGGGGGTTAGTAGTTCACCATAATCGTATGTATTTGGTGGGCTATGACATCGACAAGCAAGCCCCACGCGTATTCCGGATTCTGCGCGTTACTTCGGTAAAAGCTCGTGATGAGAAGGCTACTCATCCGCCCGTGCAAGAATCCTTGCAGTCTTTAGTCAACGATGCACTGCGTCGCAGTCAAACATCTGCCACGGTTCGCGTGGATGCCGATAAGGCCATTGAGCTCATTGAAGAGGCCGAAGAAAAAGGCGATGGCATCTACTTCCTGGATAAAGTCTCCTCCGATTGGTTAACGCGCACCGCGCTCTCGTACGCAGATTCCGCGGAAGTGCTTGAGCCGGGTGAGATTCAGGAGGACATCGCAAAGCTAGCGAAGAAAGCCCTGGACGAGAATCTTGTCGATCTCGATGGCAGTCCCACCACCTGGCGCCGCGATGAAGAAGCCGAAGATTCTGCACCGAAAAACTCGAACCTCGGCCCGCGTATTCACCGGCTGGTGCGGATGACCAATATCTTGCCGTACTTTAAGCGCCATCCTGATAAGTCGATGATGGAAGCGGCTTCGGATTTGGACATGTCGCATGAAGAACTCGTCGCGGCGCTCAACACTTTATTTTTGTCCGGCGCCACGCAAAATACCGAGGACCTTATTGACTTGTCTTGGGATTTTCGCAAGGTCAATATCATTGACAGCCAGGGCATGGACCAGGCTCTGCGCCTGACTCCCACCGAAGCCAGTGCTTTGCTGCTGGCGCTGGAATCCCTTGAATCGATGCCCGGTCTGATTGATCCGCAGGCCGTGCGAGCTGCGGCAAATAAAATCCGCGGGATCATGGATACCAAGACACAAGGAATCTATGACTCGCTGGCGACGACCCCACCTGAGGAATCTAAGATTCAGGCGGCATTAGCGATGGCTATTGACACCAATAAGCAGGTGCGTTTTGAGTACTGGTCTCCCGGCGAGAATGAATCCACCTCGCGTACAGCAGATCCGGTTCGCGTCTTTTTAGCTGATGCGGAGCTTTACCTCAGCGCGTGGGACAAAGACCGGGACGCTCACAGGACATTTCGTCTAGACCGCATGCGCGATGTTGAGGTGCTAGAAACCGCTGCCACCCCCAAATCGGCGAGTACTGAGATCGATCCCACAGACCCCTTTGGTTTTGGCTCAAGCGATAAAGCCACAATATTTTTACACGAAACTGCCAGCTGGCTCGCAGATTATCACGACATTTCATTAGCCGAAACCGCGCGAAATGGCTGGATTGAGGGGTCTATGCCAATTGGCCGGGATTCATGGTTTGTCCGTTTTGCGTTGAGCAATGCCGATCGGCTGCGTGTGACACGCCCTGAAAGTATCACGGTTGCCATTGCGGAAAACGCAATTGCGGCGCTTGCTCGTTATACTCAGAAACTAACGTAAGTATTTAGGCTGCGGGCACCTAAAATTTCAAGGTACCCGCCCAATCTTTGGAGTTAGTTCATGCCAGGTTTAGGTGCCGTAGAAATCATCCTCATCATTGTAGTGATCTTATTGCTTTTCGGATCCCGAAAGCTTCCGGATTTGGCCCGTTCAGTGGGTCGTTCCATGCGTATTTTCAAATCCGAAGTCACCGAGATGACCAACGAGTCCAAGGCTCGTGAGGAAAACAAGCCGCAGGGCGAGCTAACCCAGGGCAACGGAAACGATCAGTTCTGGCAAGACCCCAACATGCAGCCTCGCCAGTATCCACAGCACAACAACCCACAGCAAGGTTACCCACAAGCTGGTCAGCCACAGCAGGGCTACCCACAGGGCGGTTCCCCACAACAGCAGAACTGGGAACAACAGCAGCAGCAGCAAAATTGGAACAATCCACAGCAAGGCAACAACCCGCAGCAGGGTGGTAACTACGGAAACAATTATCCTCCACAGCAGCAGTAATCGCTGTCGGTAAAATTGTATAAGGCGCCCCATTCACCACGAAGGATTCGTGAGCATGCTTGTGAGGCGTTGTGAATTTCGGTAGGGGATAGAAGGTTATGTCTAACGGCAGGCCAGCACGTTCGGGTAAGAGCGGAGCGGTTCAACGACTCCAGCAACTACAAGCTAAGCGTCGCGCGAGAAAAGCCAATACAACGGGGGAGATGACTCTTGTTGAGCACCTCCAAGAGTTGCGGCAGCGCGTCATCGTTTCCCTCCTTGCTCTGACTGTCGGCACCATCTTGGGTTTCATCTGGTACCAATCCTCACCATTTGGACTACCACCATTAGGAGAAATACTGCGTGGCCCTTACTGTTCCTTACCTGCAGAACAGCGTGCGGCTTTTACCCCGGATGGTGAATGTCGACTTCTGGCTACGCAGCCCTTTGAAATGTTTATTCTGCGCTTGAAAGTTGGCGCATTGGCTGGCGTCGTTCTTTCTTCCCCAGTCTGGCTGTACCAAATCTGGGGCTTTATCACCCCCGGTCTGCACAAGAACGAAAAGCGTGGCACCGTCACGTTCGTCTCGCTTGCTGTTTTATTATTCGTAGCTGGCGCAGTACTTGCTTACTTCATCGTGGCATTGGGATTGGAATTCCTCATCAGCATGGGTGATGAATTCCAGATCACTGCGTTAACCGGTAATGAATACTACAACTTCCTTTTGGCACTGCTTACCATCTTCGGCGTGAGTTTCGAGGTGCCATTAATTCTGGTCATGCTCAACCTCGTCGGTGTGTTGCAGTACCACCATGTGGCTGATAAACGCCGCGCCATTATCGTTGGCATCATGATCTTCGCTGCGTTTATGACCCCGGGCGGAGATCCAATCTCCATGATGATCCTTTCTGCGGCGATTACCTTACTTGTGGAATTGGCATTCCAGTTCTGCCGCATCAATGACAAGCGCCGCGGTGAAGAACGCCCAGAGTGGCTGGACTTAGACGATGAACAATCTTCTGGCCCGATTGCGCCATCCGCACCAATCGGAGCTGACGGCGGAATTGCTCCAGTACAACCGGTTGCTCCCGCGGCACCAATTCAGAACATCCCAACGCAGCAGTTCCAACAAAGCTTCTCTGAAACCAACCCGCAAAAGCCTAAAGCCAACCCTTTCGATGATGTGCTCTAGGAAAGTCGACAGCACGGCGTTCATTTAGCGTGGATAGCTGCGTTCCTGTTCGCACTACCTGCTGGTAGCAGGTAGTGTTGGCTATTATGAATCACCCGCATCTTGAGGAATTCCGAGCAACATTGTCACATCCCCTGGATGATTTCCAGGTTGCGGGCTGTGAGGCCGTTGAAGACGGACACGGCGTACTTGTGTGCGCACCGACCGGCGCTGGCAAGACCATCGTTGGCGAGTTTGCCGTATCCCTTGCTTTATCGCAGGGGACGAAGTGTTTTTACACCACTCCAATTAAGGCGTTGAGTAATCAGAAGTACCACGACCTAGTTGCGGAGCACGGTGAGCAGGCTGTTGGTTTGCTCACCGGTGACGTCTCCATCAACGGCGGTGCTGACATCGTCGTGATGACGACTGAGGTTCTGCGCAACATGATTTACGCAGATTCTTCCGCGTTGCATCGTCTTAGCCACGTGGTGATGGATGAGATCCACTTCCTAGCTGATGCCTCGCGCGGTGCGGTCTGGGAAGAAGTCATCCTTAACCTTGATGAATCTGTCTCAATCATCGGTCTATCCGCAACCGTTTCTAACTCCGAAGAATTCGGTGATTGGCTTTCCACGGTGCGTGGCGATACCAAGATCATCGTTACCGAGCACCGTCCGGTGCCGCTGGATCAGTGGATGCTGCTCGGGCGCAAAATCTTCCCACTTTTCGAGCCAAGTTCTGGCGGGCAGGTAAATTCAGAGTTAGCACGTCGTATCGCGCGACTTGAGGCAGGTTCTGCCGATGAAGGTCGCGACGACTATAAATCAGGAAAGGGCTTCCGCGCTCGCGCACGCCACAATGGGCGTGAACCACGTGATGACAGGCCAAGCCGTTCCGGCGCACCGCGCCCACAGGATCGATACCACCCACTAGGGCGACCAGAGGTACTAAAGATCCTGCAGGGGCAAAATATGCTGCCGGCCATCACCTTTATCTTCTCGCGCGCAGGTTGCGATGGTGCTCTGTATCAGTGTCTGCGCTCGCGCATGACCTTGACCTCCGAGGAAGAAGCAGAAGAAATCAAGGCCATCGTGGACGCCGGCGTCGAGGGCATCCCAGAAGACGATCTGCAGGTCCTAAACTTTCGGCAGTGGCGCCAGGCTCTCTCGCGAGGCTTTGCCGCGCACCACGCGGGCATGCTCCCAGCGTTTCGGCACATCGTCGAGGACCTCTTTGTCAAAGGATTGGTTCGGGCGGTATTCGCTACTGAAACACTCGCTCTGGGTATCAATATGCCGGCGCGCACCGTGGTGTTGGAAAAGCTGATTAAGTTCAACGGCGAAGCGCACGTTGATTTAACCCCAGGTCAGTACACGCAGTTGACCGGCCGTGCGGGTCGACGCGGCATTGACACCATCGGTAATGCAGTCGTGATGTGGGCGCCAGCCATGGATCCACGTCAAGTAGCAGGGCTTGCCTCAACGCGTACCTACCCGTTGATTTCGACTTTTGAGCCTGGTTACAACATGGCCATCAACTTGCTTGGCATGTTGGGCTACCAAGACTCCCTGCGCCTGTTGGAAAAGTCTTTCGCACAGTTCCAAGCAGATGACTCAGTGGTGGAAGAATCCCGCCAAATCGAACGTGCAGAGCACCGCATCAATGACTTACGCGGGCAATTGGATGAATTGCTGCGCTTGCTGGCGCCACCAGTCCCTGATGATGATGACGCTACCGATATGCTGCTCGATTACATCGATCTGCGCCGTGAGCTCACAGAAGAAGAGCGCAAGTCCAATGAGTCCAAGAGCCATGAGCGTTCTAAAGAAGTCGTCAAAATTTTGGGCAAACTGCAAGTAGGCGATGTCATTGCGCTTGCCGGCAAGAAGCATCCGACGTTGGCAGTAGTGGCTACCCCTGCCAACCAAACTGCCGATCCACGCCCGTGGATCACCACAGAAACCGGATGGTCAGGCCGCATTGATGCCAGTGGCATTCAAAACCCTCCGATTGTGATCGGGCATATGAAGTTGCCGCGTTCGGTGCAGAAGAACCCACGTCGAAACGCCAAGTTCGTCCAGGATCAGTTCCGTCGTCAGCACTTTGACCGTCCAAAGCGCATGAAGGTCAAGCCGCGCAGTCGTCCAAACCCACAGGTTGGGGTGCTTCGCGACGCCATCCGTTTGCACCCAGTCCATGAATGGCCAGCTACCGATCGTGAACAGCTGGCAGCTTTGGCGCAAAAGCTGGCGCGCAGGGAACGCGACTTAAAGAAACTCACCACTGCGGTAGAGCGCGCAACAGATACTCTGGGTAAGACTTTTGAGCGCATCGTCGACTTGTTGGCGCAGATGGACTATGTCGAATTCGAAGGCGTCGGCGAAGACCGCACCCCAGTCATCACAGATGAAGGCGAGCGTTTGGCTCTCATTCACAATGAGTGTGACCTGCTGGTGGCGCAGTGCCTCAAACGCCGCGTGTGGGATGACCTTGACCCAGCGGAGCTGGCGGGCGTGGTCTCCATGTGCTCCTTTGAAAACCGCAAGGAGACTTCTGGGGCACCTGATGCAGCAACTGACCGGATGGCAGATGCGATGAATGCGACTTTGCGCATCCACGAGGAATTGATCACTGATGAGCGACTGCACAATTTGCCGCTAACTCGTCAGCCAGAGGCCGGGTTTGCCTTGGCCTTGCACCAGTGGGCAGCGGGCGCGCCTTTGGGTTATTGCATGTCGGCTGCAGCTGAGTCCGGAGCAGAATTAACCCCTGGTGACTTTGTGCGCCAATGCCGCCAAGCCATTGACTTATTGCAGCAGGTTGCAAAGACGGCTTATACCGATGAAGTGAAAGCCAATGCCCGGCGCGCAGTCGATGCCATCCAGCGCGGGGTAGTAGCCATCGGCGCTTAGTGGTGCTTAGCTACGCGGCATCGCCATTAAGCTATCGGCCGCCCGGCGCAGGGTTTTAAGGTGCGGTCGAAGCGGTGCTACGGTTGCGAGCCCGAAATTGATCC
Organism: Corynebacterium stationis; assembly: GCF_001941345.1. Taxonomy (NCBI): domain Bacteria; kingdom Bacillati; phylum Actinomycetota; class Actinomycetes; order Mycobacteriales; family Corynebacteriaceae; genus Corynebacterium; species Corynebacterium stationis. Next base: position 1,384,754 of record NZ_CP009251.1, on the reverse strand, counting down.
CCAGCGGGTCGAGGATGAGAGACTGTACCGCGTTGATGCATAGCTGGCCGTCCTTGTGCCTCGCAGCTAGCACGGCCCCACCGGAGTCACCTTTGATTGCCTTGGGGCTATTGATTTGAATCGCTGCTGGGCGCACGAATGTGACTCCGCCGCGTGATATTGACAGCGGGGTCGGAAATAATACCGCACCGGGTTTCGCGTTTGCCTCGGCGGAGTTCCCGCCAAATCCATAAGTCGCCGTCTTCATACCGGGGTAGAAGAACTGAGACCCGACTCCGAGTAGTTTCCGCGGCGGTGCCGAGCGGCGTAGGCGCGCAATAGCGATGTCGGTGCCATTAATGACGCGCACAGCATCAAGCTTGCCGCAAAAACCGCGGCCGCGGATATTGAAGGAATTAAGCGGCGCGGTACGAAAATAGTGCGCGCAGGTAAGGACCAACGGGGTAGACACCGGTTCATCGGAGGCGTTTAAGTCAGGGGCCACCAACATTCCTGAGCAGTATCTTGGCCCAGTGGAGATACGAACCGCTAAGTTCTCAGGCACTGCGTTCAATTCTTCGTTCACCTTGCCCACCATAGACAAACCCGTCGACTACCGGCGGTCTTAAAATCTCGCAGCCTTAGAGGGTTATCATGGCAGATATGAATTTATTGACTACTTTTGCACCGGAAGTCTACGCACAGCGCTTAAAGCGTGCGCAGGAAATAACGAAGGCGGCCGGCATTGATGCAGTGGTCGTGGCCACCGGCGAGGATTTCTTCTACCTCGTGGGGTCGACGCTGTCGTCGCATGAGCGTTTGACCGCGCTGATCATCCCGGCGGAAGGCACCCCGCAGCTTTTCGCACCCGGCACCGATATTTTGGATCTGAACTTATCACCAGTTCCGCAGCTGGATGTGCAGGTGCACGGCTGGAACGACGGCGATGACATCTACGGCCAGGTTGCTGGCGTTATCGGCCGGAATGCAGGCAAGGTTGCAGCCACAGCAGCGTTGACAGCAGATCACCTCTTCCAGCTGCAGGGTTTGATTTCCGCTGAGTGGGTGCTCGCCAACACTGCACTGGCTGAGCTCTTTTCTTCCAAGGACCCAGCGGAGATCGATGAACTGCGCAAGGCAGCGCAAGCCATTGATCGCGTGCACGGACAGGTGCCGGAGCTTTTGCAGCCAGGCCGCACCGAGCGTGAGGTAGCAGACGATCTTGAGGCTTTGATTCTCAAAGAGCACGTCAGCGTCGACTTTGTAATCGTCGGTTCGATGGAAAACGGTGCCAACCCGCACCATAGCTTCTCCGATCGCGTTATCAATGCCGGCGACCCAGTGGTAGTCGATATCGGAGGCACCCTGGCTAGTGGCTACCACTCGGACTGCACGCGCACCTACGTTGCCGGGGGAGATATCACGAAGGCTCCCGAAGACTTCCTCGCCGCATACAAGGTGTTGCAGGATGCGCAGACGGCCTCGCTGCAGTTTGCCAAGCCAGGTCGCACGGCAGAAGAGATTGATGCATCGTCACGCACCCCGATTAGCCAGGCCGGCTACGGCGAGTACTTCACCCACCGCCTAGGCCACGGCATTGGGCTCAGTGGACACGAAGAGCCCTTCATCATCGCTGGCAATGACTTGGTTATCCAGGAAAGTATGGCCTTTTCCATCGAGCCAGGTATCTACATGCCGGGCAAGTGGGGTATGCGCATTGAAGATATCGTGACCACGACCAAAGATGGCATTGAATCTTTGAACCTGGGGCCGCGTGAGCTCCGCTAAAGGCGCTGTCCTCATCCTCGGTGGGCGCAGCGATATCGGTAGTGAGCTGGCGCGCAGGTTGTGCCCAGGTCGTCCAGTTGTGCTCGCTGCGCGTGGTACGCACGGCATGGACAAGCTTGTCGATGATTTACGCACCCTCGGTGCCACCGACATACACAAAGTGGACTTCGACGCGACGGCGGTGGACACACACCGCGAAGTGATAATCCATGCGCAGCAGCTCGCGGGTGAGATTACCTGTGCGGTAGTCGCCTTTGGCATCTTGGGCGAGCAGGACAAGGCCGAGCACGATGAACACCATGCGGTAGATATCGCCACGGTGGACTACCTAGCGCAGGTATCGATGCTCACAGTGCTTTCCGATGTCATGTCGCGCGGACACATCGTCGCCTTTTCCTCGATTGCCGGGTGGCGAGCCCGGCGCGCAAATTATGTCTACGGCTCCACCAAAGCCGGACTGGATGCCTTTTGCCAGGGGCTTGCGGACAAGCTGACTTTGGATAAGAGCAAAGATCTAGCGCTGATTACCGCACGCCCAGGCTTTGTCATTGGTTCCATGACTGAAGGCATGAAGCCCGCACCGATGTCGGTAACCCCCGATGTTGTAGCTGATGCCATCACCGCGCAGATTCCCACGGAACTTACCAAGAAACCGCGCAGTGTCACCTTGTGGATTCCGCGCAGACTAGCTGTGCTGGCTTTCATTATGCGCCTGGTGCCGCGCGCAATCTGGCGCCGCATGCCGAGGTAAGTACCTCCCGCAGATAAGTGCGATCAGCACTTATCTCTAGAGGAATGGGGAATTGACGTCGAAGATCAGCCCGCGGGGCGCGAGCACACGCACGACAACATCTGCGTCGCCTTCGGCAAGATCGTGGAAGATGAGTCCTTTCCACGGCGTAATCGTCACGGGCACTTCCATGCGCCCCACTAGCTCGGCGATATCAGCACTCATGACCCCTTCGAATAAGCCCACGCCCAATTCCACGCGGCCTTCCGGCATGTGATCGGCTAACCAGCCGATGGGTAGTGGGGTGGTGGGCAGGGTGGCATCAGAAAGCGCTTCGTCATGAGCTACCTCAATGCCCTCTGCAATCTCTGACACGGCATCCGGAGCCTGCTCCACGGTGGTGCGGATGACCTCTTGCGAAGTGCTGATCTGCACCTCAGAGCTATCGTCTGCTACCTGCACGCACACATCCAGCTGCTGACAAGCAATTGAACCTTCGCCGCCATCGACACCGATAAGAAGGCTCTCGGCCGCAGACTCGGGCACTTTAGAACCAATTGCCTGGGCAAGGTGACGCGCTTGCTTACTCAGTGGCGAGGCAACAACACGGCACGAGCTGGTGTGCAAGGAAGTGGCGCTCAAGCGCTTTGCTGCATTCTCGCTGTCTTTGAGGTTGCGCAGTTCCACGGCACTATGCGCACTGAGATAGATATTCGCATCCGCATAGGTGCGCGCGCTCTCAGCCAACTCCAGCCAATCTTTCGGCGTAGTCGTACCACCGGCGGGAAAGAGACGAAGCACGGTGGAATCTAGCTGGGAGGTAATAATTGGTCGAGGCATGCGGCAATTCTACTACTTGGTGACAAATCCACAGCATGTACACATGCCTTGTCACAGCCGAGCTTGTAGGATGGTCTGCATTATGCCGTTCATGCTTGTCTTGTTCTTATACATCGTCTTAGAAGGTTTAGCCTTCGTAGGTATTGCCAACCTCATTGGTCTCGGGTGGACCCTGCTCTTGCTGCTGGCCACCATGCTCTTTGGCATGACCATCGCCAGCCTAGAAGTCCGCCGCATCATGCATGGAAAAACCACACGCACCGAAGATGGCTCGGTCATCATGGAAGACGCCACCCCAGGACGTACTGCCGGAAATGTGGGCTTAACCCTAGCCGGTGGTGTGCTTTTATCCCTTCCTGGATTCCTCACTACATTTCTTGGCATCCTGCTCATCTTGCCGCCAACCCGCGCGCTGTTGCGCACCCTGCTATCGGTCAAGCTCTTTAAGTCCGTAGAAAATATGGGCGTGCGCTTCTACGATGCATCGCCTATGTCCAGTCAACACGATAGCTACGGAAGCTTCGGCACCGCCGGCACGTCTAGCACGCAACCAAGTGCTGCACAAGAAAGCGAAGTCGTTGATGAAGACGAGATCCGCAACTGGAGTCAGTCTCTATCCCCAGAAGACTTCGGTGGTAACGGCGGTAACGGATCGAACGGCACAGATGGATCTTCCCGCGGCTAGTAAGTGCTAGTAATTAAGAGTGTTACTTTTTCTTCGCCTCCTGCTCGCCGGTCTATCCGGCGTCGGAATTTACTACTCCTATGAACCCCACGGCCTTTGGCTGCTGGGGGTTTTCGGCATCACGGGGCTGTTTTTGTCCCTTTGCCCGTGGCGCGGCAACTTTGTCAGCGCGAAGTCAGGTGCGCTGATCGCGTTTGTTCACTCACTAGTCGCGTTTTTAATGCTCTTGCCCTGGATCGGGGAACTAGTAGGGGCCATGCCGTATATTGCGCTCTCAGTCTTTTTGAGTCTGTATGCGTTGCTGCTGGGAATCTTCGGCGTCTTTATCGCGCGCTTGCGCTGGGGGTTCTTAATCTTTCCCAGTTTTTATCTCGCGGTTGAATTACTGCGATCTTCGGCACCTTTCGGCGGATTTTCCTGGGTGCGGCTGGGCTGGGGGCAGGTAGATGGCCCCTTGGCTTTTCTGGCAGCCTGGGGCGGACCAGCACTTGTGACCGTTGCTGCTGCGACCGTTGGTACCGCAATCGCGGCAGTGCTTATCGATGTACGCGGGGGCATCGACAAGCAAGCTTTCAGCGGATGGGGGATGCGTGGTGTGGCGATAGTTTGTGCTTTAGTTCCGTTCGGGCTGAGCTTTCTGGCGCAGCTGGGCGTTAACCAGCCTGCACACACCACGGATACGATCAAAGTAGCGGCGATCCAGGGCAATGTTCCACGCTTAGGCTTGGAGTTCAATGCGCAGCGCAGGGCCGTGTTGGATAACCACGTCAACGTCACCCAGGAACTTGCAGACTCTGGCGAAGACGTCGATATTGTGCTGTGGCCGGAGAATTCTTCGGATGTCAATCCCTTCCGTGACCGCCAGGCGCGCGCGTTGATTAATGAGGCCGTCGATTCCGTTGGCGTTCCGATCTTGGTGGGCACCTTGACCGTAGATGAGGTCGGGGAACGCAACACCATGCAAGTATTTGAAACCGATTATGGGCCTGGGGACTATCACCACAAGAAGTACCTGCAGCCTTTTGGTGAGACCATGCCTTTGCGCGATCTGCTGATCCACGTCAGTGATTATGTGGAGCTTGCCGGGGATTTTAAGCCCGGCGATGGTCCAGGCGTTGTGAATATGGACGGTGTCGTGGTCGGCGTGGCTACTTGTTATGAGGTCAGCTTCGATAATGCTTTTAGAAACTCCATCGACAACGGTGCGCAGATTCTTACCAGTCCGACGAACAATGCCACCTTTGGCTTTTCCGATATGACTTATCAGCAGCTTGCCATGAGCCGCATGCGCGCAATTGAGGCTGATAGAGCGATGGTGGTGCCTGCTACCTCCGGTGTTTCAGCGATTGTGCAGCCAGACGGCACGGTATCGCAGCACACGGAGATCTTTGAGGCTGGCTACTTGGTGGAAGAACTCCCGCGGCGCGATTCTTTGACGTTTGCGATGCGCTATGGCTGGTGGATTCAGCTTGTGTTCGCCGTCTTCGGCGTGGCGGGAGCAGGGTATGCTTGGTGGACAAAGCGCCAGCCCAAAAGTCGGCGTGGCGATGCCAAGTCGGCAAAAGCAACTTCAGCGACTAAACTATAGTGGTTAAGGTTTGTTTGGCCGCACCCATTTTATTGCTGATTAAGGAGTACCAACGCCGTGACTTCTCCCCAGACCGTAAAGTCTGACACCACCTTGGTGATCATTCCGACGTTCAATGAAATTGAGAACCTCCCGCTCATTACCAAGCGCGTGCGTGAAGCCACGCCAGAGGTACACATCTTGATCGTGGATGACTCTTCACCTGATGGCACCGGCGAATTAGCTGATGAATACGCTGGCAAAGATGACCACGTGCACGTCATTCACCGCGAGAGCAAAGATGGCCTCCTGGGCGCATATATCGCGGGCTTTAAGTGGGGCTTAGAGCGCGACTACCAGGTTCTGTGCGAAATGGATGCCGACGGCTCCCATGCGCCGGAACAGCTGCATTTGTTGCTGGAGCAGATCGCCGATGGCGCTGACTTGGTTATTGGCTCCCGCTATGTTCCTGGTGGTGAAACCGTCAACTGGCCAGCTTCGCGTGAGTACCTCTCGCGCCTGGGCAATATCTATATTTCCGTAGCGCTGGGCGCGGGTCTTTCCGATATGACCGCGGGCTACCGTGCCTTCCGTCGCGAGCTTTTGGAATCCATTGACTTCGATGAGCTTTCTGATGCCGGCTATATCTTCCAGGTGGACTTGGCTTTCCGCGCTGTCAAGGATGGCTTCGATGTCCGCGAGGTGCCAATTACCTTCACTGAGCGTGAATATGGCGAATCCAAGCTGGATGGCTCCTTTGTTAAAGACTCCCTGGTTGAAGTAACCAAATGGGGTCTTGAGCACCGCAGCGAACAGGCCAAAGATGCCGTTGAAGATATCACTCCTGTGGTCAAGCGCTTGGTCGATGATAGCGGGGTGACCTCCATTCCAGCCAAGCTCGGAGAAGCAGCGTCCTTTGTCGGTGACATGGCAGGGGAGATGTGGAAGATCGCTAAATTTACGGTCAACGACGTGCGCTCCAACATTAAGCGCTAGGCTTTTAGCAACCTTAATTAACCCTAAAAAGGAATGTCATGGCTCACGTAGTTTTTGAAAACGCCACCTGCACCTACCCAGGTGCGGATAAGCCTTCTGTCGACAAATTTAACTTGGAAATCGCTGATGGCGAGTTCTTAGTTCTAGTCGGGCCCTCTGGCTGCGGTAAATCCACTACCTTGCGCATGCTCGCTGGTTTGGAGCAGGTTACTGGTGGCTCCATTTCTATTGGGGGCAAGGATGTCACCAATCAGGAGCCACGTGAGCGTGACATCGCCATGGTGTTTCAAAACTACGCGCTGTACCCGCACATGTCGGTGCGTGACAACATGGGCTTTGCGCTCAAGATGGCGGGCAAGTCCAAGGATGAGATCAAAAAGCGTGTCAGCGAGGCTGCTGAAACTCTCGGTTTGACGGAGTTTTTAGACCGCAAGCCAAAGGCACTGTCGGGGGGGTCAGCGCCAGCGTGTGGCCATGGGCCGTGCGATTGTGCGTAACCCGCAGGTGTTTTTGATGGATGAGCCTTTGTCTAACTTAGACGCCAAGCTGCGTGTGCAAACCCGCACGCAGATTGCTGCGCTGCAGCGCAAGCTAGGCGTGACCACGGTATATGTCACGCACGACCAGACCGAGGCCTTGACAATGGGAGATCGCATCGCGGTCTTGCAAGAGGGTAAATTGCAGCAGGTTGGCACCCCGCGCGAGCTTTACGATGCCCCCAAAAACACCTTCGTGGCCTCTTTCATCGGCTCACCCGCGATGAACCTGTCGACTTTTAACGTCGATGCCCAAGGCATGGCCAGCAATGGCGCAGCGTACGTCAAGCTGCCAGATAATGCCCGCGCGGTATTAGCAGAATCTGGCGAGTCCACGGTAGTGGTGGGCTTTCGCCCCGAAGGCCTAGAGCAGGTTTCCGACGCTCAGCAGCTACCCGCTGATAGCCATGGGGTGGTTGCCTTTACCGTGGACTTTACGGAAGAACTCGGCAGCGACACCTACCTTTACGGCCATCTTTCCAGCAGTGATGGTAACCTGTCGGCTGCGGCGCCCGTGGCGGCACAAAATGCCGCAGAGATCGTCATGCGGGTTAATGCCAATACGCATGTCCAAACCGGTGAGACGGTCCATGCTGCTATCGCTGCGGGTGGTCTTCACGTCTTCTCTTCTGATGATGGCGAGCGGCTAAACTAAGTAGGCATAAAAATTGGTGGCACCTTTCCTTGTCGGGAAGGTGCCACCAATCGTCTTTCTTGCCAGATTACTAGCGCATAAAACCAAAACTAAGCGTTCTTAGCTTGTTCTTCCTGCTGTTCCTTCAGCATGCGAGCAGCCGAACGGCGACGCTTGCGCAAAGCGTCGATGCGCTGCTCTAGCAACTCATCAAGCTCCTCGATAGAGCGACGTTCACGCAGCATGTCCCAGTGAGTACGTGGAGGCTTAACGGGCTTGGATTCCACGCCTTCGCCTTCTACCAAGGTTCCCCATGAGCCGTTCTTGCACAGCCACTCTTCGGGTACTTCTGCGTCGTGTGCGAAAGGAACCTCATAGATCTCGCCCGCTGCCGTGCGGTACTTGACCATCTGGCGTGGTGCGAGATCGTGGTCGCGGTCGGTTTCGTAGCTAACTGCGCCCATTCGGCTGCCACGGAGTACGCGATCTGCCATTGCGACATCATCCTTTACATCTAGGGATAGGAGAGTGCGGGCAACATACCCACACGACCTTCTCATTAAACAGAGCTATAAGTATAACGAACTAAGGTCACGAATTGTTCCCGGCACCCTTAAGGCTTAAGATTTAGGTGCGCAATAGCACTCAGCGACCTACGAGATTTCGCAATCATGTACTAAGGTGGAAACAGTGATACATACTTCCGGTGACAAACGCGAGCAAGCTGCGTGCCTGAGGTGTGGGAAAACCATCATAAACCAGGGTAGAGGCAGGCCAAAGAAGTATTGCAGTTCTGCATGTAAGCAACGAGCTTATGAAAAGCGCGTGGCCCTTCGGAATTTTTCAGACAACGACAAAGCCTTGATACTATCGCCTGAGCGCGCGGTGAAGTTGCATGATGGGCTGTTTGAGCTCCGTTGTTCGGCCGAAGATATAGCCACCGCCGTGGAAGATAAAGCGCCGGCATCTGAGATACGGCAATTGGTTGAAGAATTGTTAAGCATTGCCCGCCGAGTGGAAGAGTTGAGATAGAAACCTAATGTTGAAAAAGATTTTCTACAACCGCAAGATCATGGTTCCAATTTTTATTGTGATCATCGTTGGTCTCACGCTTGTAGCCCTGGTCCCGATGTTCTACTCAATCTTTACCGGCCCCGGAGTAACCACCGAGCCGATCAACGCGGAGAAAACCAAGCCTGCGTCCACTGAAGTCGACGGCAACTGGGAAGTTGTTGCAGGTAATCCTAATAATTCCACCTCAGTCGGCTTTACCTTCGCAGAAATTTTGCCAGCTGAACAAACTGTTACTTCCGGCTCAACCAATGATGTTACCGGTCAGGCAGAAATTTCTGAACAGACCATTGAATCAGCGCTGATTACCGTCATCATGGATGGTCTTACCACGGACAAGAAGGTTCGTGATGAGAACATGAAGACTAAGCTGTTCGAGACTTCCGAGTTCCCAGAGTCCACCTTTGAGCTCGCCGAGCCCGTCGACATCAGCGCAGTACCTGAAGACGGCAGCCTCGCCGATGTTGAACTCACCGGAGATCTCACCATCAAGGGTGAAACCAAGTCCGTGACGGAAACCTTCCAGGTCGCACGCGACGGCGAGACCATCTTGCTCGGCGGCAATATTCCAATTAACCGCCTGGACTTCAACGTGATCACGCCAGACATGATTGCAGCAAAGATCGATGAAGAAGGCACCGTAGATATTCGCCTGACTATGAAGAAGATCGATAACTAACTTCAGCAATCAGCTAAACCCTCTAAATGCCCCTAATAACGTCACAGTGACGTTATTAGGGGCTATCGCGTGTGTGGGGCAAAAGGGTGGCCCAAACACCGATCGTGACATAGCCAAGCCTAAAAGGCCCTTCAAACAAATATTGAAGCCCTCAAGCCACAGAGCGCGGGCTAACATGTAGGCGGTCATGAACCTCCGCAAGAACTGCAGCAAGCTTCGCACGGAGGCTTTGCAGAACCGAACCGCGCGGCAACTGCAAGTCGCAAGCAGTAAGCGACACCAGTAACCGGTAGGCACCCACAAGGCGGCGCAGACTGCGGGCAAGGACAAGCGCACGCTATATGGACATCCAGGCAAGATAATAATAACTTCCACTTTTGTCCGATAATGTACATTATGTCATTTTATATCCGCATCCCTCTTCCCATAACTGCATGGCCGTACGTCGGCACGCCCCTTTGCTGATGCTGGCCATGCATCGACAAGCTCTGGCAATCTGTCTGGGCGCTCCGTAGCCATATCGGCCGACACAACTAGCAACTGACGCCCTTAAATTGCCTTTAAAGCATTTCAATCTTTGATTTACTCACGCAAAACGGCTAATCTATAATTCTCACTAGTTGGAACATAATTGGCCACATGGTGAGACATTATCTAAAACGCCGGGTGATAGTTGAACACCGCCTATATCTCTATCTCACCCAATGAACCTTTTAATTAGAAAGCGCCGTAAATGACTACTTCTGTTTTCCAAGACGGCAATACGCCACCGGATGGCGCAACCGCACCGAAGCTGACTAGCAAGGACCGTCGTCGCGTGGCCTTTGCCTCGACCATCGGCACGACGATCGAGTTTTATGACTTCTACATCTACGCCACGGCGGCTGTAGCGGTCTTCCCATTACTCTTCTTCCCCGCTACTGAGGATCCAACAGTAGCGCTGCTGCAGTCTTTTGCTACCTTTGGTTTGGCCTTCGTGGCACGCCCCCTGGGCTCAATCATCTTTAGCCACTTCGGCGACCGCATCGGCCGCAAGGCAACCTTGGTGGGCGCATTGCTGACAATGGGTATTGCTACCTTCATCATTGGCCTGCTGCCAACTTATGCCACTGCGGGAATTATCGCACCAGGGCTTCTGGCACTGATGCGCTTTTGCCAGGGTCTCGGCCTAGGTGGTGAATGGTCAGGCGCTGCCCTGCTGGCGTCTGAAACCGCTGAGGATGGCAAGCGTGCATCGGCAGCCATGTGGCCACAGTTCGGTGCGCCATTCGGCTTCTTCCTTGCTAATGGCCTGTTTTTGATTCTGGTTTCCGCGCTGGGTTACACCCGCGGCGACACCAGTGGCCCTTTCATGGAATGGGGCTGGCGCATTCCATTCTTGGCTTCCGCAGTCATGGTGCTTATCGGTTTGTACGTGCGCTTGAAGCTGGAGGAAACCCCGGTCTTCCAAAATGCCGTCGACCAGGGCAAGAAGGTTAAAGCACCTGTCACTGAGGTATTCAAGGTTGCTGGCAAGCCAATGGTAATTGGCACCTTCGTCATGGTGGGCTGCTACACCTTGTTCTACTTAGTCACCACGTGGATTCTTTCCTTCGGTATTGGCGATCCTTCTAAGGGCCTTGGCCTGGGCATCCCATACACCGACTTCCTGCAGCTGCAGCTGGTCTCCATCTTCGCGTTTATCGCAGGTATTCCAGTTTCTTCCATCCTCGCAGATAAGTACGGCCGCAAGCCGATTTTGGCAATTGTCTCGGCTTTGATCATCGTCTTTGGCTTTACCTTCACCCAATTCTTGGCCATTGATGCGGCGACAGAAGCATCCGTACTAGTCTTCTTGACCATCGGCATGTTCTTGATGGGTCTTATCTTTGGCCCAATGTCCGCTGTCTTGCCTGAGCTCTTCCCTACTAACGTGCGCTACACGGGCTCTGGTATTTCCTACAACGTCTCTTCCATCTTGGGCGCTGCGATTGCACCGTTTATTGCCACCTGGCTGGTCGCTGAAGTCGGCGTTCACGCAGTCGGTATCTACTTGGCGATCATCTCCGCAATCTCCTTGATTGCAGTGCTATGCATGAAGGAATTGTCGAAGCAAGATCTTAACGAGGTTTAAGCTGTAGCCCTTCTCCAAGGACTACTCCCCTTGTGAAAAATAAGAATTCCCACCCAGACCATGTTTCTAAAGTCTGGGTGGGAATTTTTCTTTCGGCACCAGGGTCGGTGCCAATACACTTATGTATTTATGTACTTATACCCTCGATTAGTGGTGGGCTGCTCCAGCGTCGCTGTAGTGAGCGATTTGGCAGGAGTAATTAGCCAGGCACACATCGTTGATATCGCCGCCATCAAGAGCGATTTCGAGGCGGTCCAGAATCAATTCCCACTTCGGAGCGATCAGGCCAACCTGGTCCTCGACGCCCTCCACGCTGTGGTGGAACTCCAGGTAGGTCTGACCATTTTCTTCCGCTAGGTAGAAACGCAGGTTGAGATCGTGCCCCTGGTGGTCGTTGACTTCCAAGTGCAGAAAATGCGGAGGCATGGATTCTGCGATGTTGACGTCATAGGTGGACTGGATTTCTTCAGAGACCATGGTCATGTGTGAAGGGTTGTCCATGGTGTGGCAATGCCCAAACCACCGGGAGATGCGTGCAGCATCAGCCAAGTAGCCCCACACGACCTTCGGAGCTTGCGGCAGCTCACGCGAAATAACGATCTGACGGCCGTTGTCAGTTTCTTCGATATCACCGGTTGGCTCGAAGTTCTCGACATCGAGTGCATCCCTTGCATCCACGAGGGCTACGGCGTTTGCGCCACCCAAGCTCTGCGAAGCACGCTGTACAGACACTTAAACAGTCTCCTTAAGTAGATACTGCATTTTAGGTATAGATTATGAAAGGCATTCAAGGCCACGAAAGGGCCCATTAGCAGTTAATAGACCCTTTAGAAAAGAATGCTTGTTTTTAAGCAAGACACAACACTAGCCCTCCTTTTAAAAAAGGTGGTAACGAAATCGCTCATCACCCCCAATTGGAGGGGGCTAAAAGTTGCTCTCACCAGCAACAATAGTCTCAGAAGTTAGCGCTTTCCGCCGCGGTGACGATGCATTGCGGCAAACGCCACGGAATCGACCATCTCTAAAGCCAGCAGCGCTTCACGCAGGGCGAATTGATATGTCCATAAGCGGCGGAAGACTTGATCGAAGCCAGCAGCGGCAGCCTCACGCAATCGCCCGTCAAAAAAGGAACGCTCATGCTGCAAGGATGCCTGGTAGTGAGCGCCTAAGTGGATTTGTTCCACGATTCGCAGCCCGGAATGACGCTCAACTAGTTTATGGACATCGTCGACGCTCGGCAGCTCCATGCCTGGCCAGATATAAGCGCGCAAAGGTTGCATCGCAGAACGCGCGGCTTTGGTCATGTGCTCTGTGGAAACCAAAGATTGCAAGACTGCACGTCCAGTGCCGACCAATAACCTTCCGAGGGCTTCGATAAAGACTTGCCGTTGCTTGGGGCTTAAAGCTTCAAGCTTTTCGATGCTCACAATCGCCTCATAACGACTACGCAGCTCGGTGCGATTAGGAATACCCTTGGCAAGCGCTATGCAAGCAACGGAATCTTCCACGCCCTCTAAGACCAATTGCTCGTGCAGGTACTTTAAGTGGGCATCGTCAGCCGAGGCGATATCAACCGTGGCACGTCGTGTGGCGGCCTGTACGCCAACCTGGGAACCTGAGGCAGGATAAACCAGCATGTGGGAACCCACGCCTGTTTTCGTCAGGTCGCAGAGTTTTTGAGCCCACCGCCGTTGTGCATCGCCGAGGTCCTCCCGGTCTACGGTGTCATCGGGCTCGTACATCGTGGTGACATCAACGAAGTGGGGCTTTTTCGCCCCTGGACCGCGGGTATAAGACGGCCAGGACTGCCGCACCGTGGTGTGCACACCGGACGTAAAGAGTCCGCCGTGATGACTCAAGCCGTCGCCGGAATACAGGCTGACCAAGTCGCCGGGGAGTTCCCCACCGAAAGATTCTGAGATCTCAACGGCTTTCGTAGCAGGGCTGTAGTCTACTTTCAGCAGCCGTGTGAGAACTTTTACCAAAGTCGCAGAATCCGGTGTAGACCACTCCCCAGCCATATAAGACTCAGCGACTCCCAACCAACCACTGTGGGCGATGCGCGCAAATAGAGCGTCATGGTGGACCACTAAGTCAGGATCTTCGACCAAGGAAAGACCTGCCTGTGAGCAGGCTTTTGCGAATTCCGCTTCTGCCTTCCGGGCCCTTACTTTAGTTAAAATTCCACTTGGATATGTAGCTATTCCAGGCCATTGTTCAGCGTCAATGCTGGACAAGTGTTGGTCTAGGGCCATTTCTGCCTTTCTCATCCTCAGATCCCCCTGAAATAATACAAGGGAGATCCCCAGCGGAACGCTCATCAAAGAGCTAACGTTTATCTCAACGTCCGATAATAGTTACTTAAAATCACTTCTTTTATCAGGCATGCCGCACAGAAGTTAAGCCACAGTGATTAATAACTAGTCTTTCAGCCTTTTCGGATCTAGACTATTTACGTCGAAAAATTACTTATTATACCTACCAGGAAGGGTGCTCCTTCATAATGACTGATGCTCCATTTCGTCCAAACGGTGGCCGTCACCACGTTGTAATCGTCGGTGCGGGCATGGGCGGCCTCGCTGCTGCACAAAAGCTCAAGGGTGAGAACGTTGATATCACCTTGATCGACAAGAAGAACCACCACTTGTTCCAGCCAATGCTGTACCAGGTAGCCACCGGCATGATTTCTGCTGGCGAAATTGCTCCTTCCACTCGTCAGCTCTTGCGCAACCAGGACAACGCGAACTTCGTTAACGCTGAAGTAACCGACATTGATATCAAGTCCCAGACCGTGACTGCAGTCAATGACGAGTTCACCCGCGTCTTCGAGTACGACTCTTTGATCCTGGCTTCCGGCTCCGGTCAGTCCTACTTCGGCAATGACCACTTTGCTGAGTTTGCGCCTGGCATGAAGTCTTTGGACGACGCTTTGGAGCTACGCTCCCGCATCATTTCGGCGTTCGAAAAGGCCGAGCTTACCGATGACCCTAAGGAGCGTGAGCGCCTTTTGACCTTCATCATCGTCGGTGCTGGCCCAACCGGTGTGGAGCTGACCGGTCAGATCGCTGAGTTGGCAAACCGCACCTTGACGGATGTCTACTCCAACTTCTCTACCTCTTCCGCGAAGATCTACCTGCTGGATGGCGCACCACAGGTGCTGCCACCATTCGGTAAGCGTTTGGGACGCAAGTCCCAGCGTGCCTTGGAGAAGCTGGGCGTAGATGTACGCCTCAACGCGATGGTTACCGATGTCAATGAAGAGTCCGTCACCTACAAGAACATGAAGGACGACTCGGAGCACACTCTGACCGGTGCTATCAAGATCTGGTCCGCGGGTGTTGCTGCTTCCCCACTGGCTCGCTTGGTTGGCGAGCAGGCTGGTGTCGAGGTTGACCGCGCGGGTCGCGTCTCCACCAACGAAGACCTCACCGTGGGCGAGTACTCCAATGTCTACGCTATTGGTGACCTCATGGGTCTGAACCGTCTGCCTGGTCTGGCGCAGGTTGCTATGCAGGGTGGCGCTCACGCTGCGAAGCTGATTGCTGCCAAGGTTGACGAAGAGTCGACCTCCAATGAAACCGAAGCTTTTGACTACTTCGACAAGGGCACCATGGCGATCATCTCCCGTGGCTATGCCATCGTGAAGATGGGCAAGACCGAAATCACCGGCTTCGTCGGCTGGTTGGCATGGTTGGGTCTGCACCTGATGTACCTGCAGGGCTTCCGCAACCGACTTGTCGCTGTTGTTAACTGGGCACAGAACTTCTTCACCCGTTCCCGCAGCAACATCGAAATCACCAAGCAGCAGGCATATGCCCGCAACATCATTGATAATGCTTCGAAGCAGGAAGTGAAGTAAACCCTTCCGGCTAGATTTCTAGCGTTATAGCAAAAGTGCTCGTCTTACCTCACACTGTGAGGAGGAAGACGAGCACTTTGCTTTTTGCCGCGGGTTGAAGGCGCGGCATGCACGAAAGCTATTTAGCCGAGCAAGGAGCTGCCTGGGCGCGATAAGACCGCGACGAGGAAGGTGGAATTGGCGCTATAGGAATTCAAGTCCCAGGAAGAGAACTTGAAGTCGATGCGGAAGCCAACCTTTTCTACCAGGTTGAAAAATTCCTCGAAGGTCCAACCGCGGCCTTCGCCAAAGCCGACGAGGAAGCGCCCACCGGGCTCTAGCGCATTAAAGATATTGCGCAGGGCGCCTTCGCGGCCCTCAGGTGCCAAAAAGCCCATGACATTTCCCGCGGAGATTGCGAAGTCAAAGCCGTTGTCAGGGATTTCATCGTGGGAGAGGTCTCCAACTTCCCAACGCACGTCAGGATGCTCTTCACGCGCATAATCAATCAAGATCGGGTCTATGTCCATGCCGAGCACGTCATGGCCTTGGCGTGCTAAATAGCCCCCGATTCGGCCCGTGCCGCAGCCGGCGTCCAGTACCTTGGAACCGCGCTCCAACATGGCATCGGCGGTTCGCGCTTCACCGTAAATATCTTTACCCTCTGCCTCAAGCACCTTCCAGCGACGAGCGTAGTTATGCGAGTGCGAGGGATCTGCGTCCGTGATTTCTTTCCAAGTAGCCATAACAATCAGTATAGGCGTTCAACTTGGGGGTATGATTCCTAAGCGTCATTATGAACAAGGCGCTAAGCTCGCGCTTTGTTTAGAAAACTTTCAATCCTGGGACAAGGAGGCTGATATGCCCGCTGTACCGTCGCCCTTTAGGCCACGCAAGCCGAAGGTGGAGCCTCCCTCACCTTCGAAAGTAAAAGTTCCCGTAGAACGCGCCATCGAGCACTGCCGTGTCTTTGTTGACGGCGAAGCCCTTCCGGGTGAATTCACGCCACATTCTGCTTTAGACACAGTCGCCGAATACAAGCGCGGCTTCGTATGGGTGGGATTGGTGGAGCCAGTAGAGCACCAAATGACCAGCATTGCAGAGCAGTTCGGCATTCATGAGCTGATCGTGGAAGATGCCGTCGTCGCTCACCAGCGGCCTAAGCTGGAACGCTATGACGATCAACTCTTTGTTGTCGCACGCTCGGTAAACTACCGCGACTCTGATGAGGTCAAAGACCGCCGTGACGTCATCTCCACCGGTGAGGTGCAAATGATCATGGGCAAAAACTTCCTGATTACCGTCTGTCACAAGGCAAAGCTGCCCAACTTGGCATACACGGTTGCCGATGATCAGTCATTGGTGGAAATTGGTCCCGTTGCCATGGTGTGGAAGATCTTGGACATGCTCGTTGACCGTTACTCGGAGATTTCTGCACTTCTTGCTATCGAAGTCGATGACATCGAAGAAGAAGTCTTTGAACCGGGCGCCAAATTCGATGTCAACCGCATCTACCTCTACAAGCGTGAGATCTTGGAGATGAAGCATGCCATTGAGCCGCTATCTGCGGCTTTGAAGTCGTTAGTGGAAAACCACAAGGATCTCATCGACAAGCAAATCCGCTCCTACCTGCGCGATGTCAACGATCACCAGTCTGTGGTCAAAGACCATATCCAAAGCTTTGATGAGCGGCTATCTTCGCTACTCGATGTCTCCGTCGCCAAGGTTTCCATGCAGCAAAATACCGACATGCGCACCATTTCTGCGGTCGTCGGTATGGCGGCAGTGCCGACGCTTATCGCCGGTATTTACGGCATGAACTTCGATAACATGCCCGAGCTACATGCCGAATATGGCTACTACGCCTCCATTGCTTTCATGGTGGTCACCGTCGCCGTTATTTTCTGGTGGTTCCGCAAAAACAACTGGTTGTAGGAAAATTTTAAAGCAATTTTCCTACAACGGAAGCTCGTTGGGGAAATTCGAAACGAATTTCACCCAAGCGTCATCGTGCGCAGCTTGGAGAGGGCAACGAGTTTGCCTTCGTGGTGCAGTTCAATATTCCAAATCTGGCTGCGGCGCCCGGCCTGAATCGGCGTTGCGCGCGCCTCGATGATGCCCTGGGTGACCGATTTAATGAAGTCGGTGTTGTTATTGACCCCCACGACTACTTCCCCAGCCATGACGACCCCGGCCAAGGAGCCCACGGATTCTGCAATAGAGCTAAACACTCCGCCGTTGACCAAGCCCCACGGCTGCAACAGCGTCGGGTTAACGCGCACCATCGCGCGCACCTCGCCACGGGAGATGTGAGTATAACGAAGACCTAAAACCGCATCTAAGCCGATGGTATTTTCATTGATCATCAACAACTCTTGCGAATTCAAGGGCCGCTCATGTGCGGCTTTTAGCAGCTCATCGAGTTGCGCGCGGATTTCCTTCGTCTGCTTCGGGGTGCTCATAGCTTCTTATCTTAATCACCGCGGGGTGTACTAGGTGTCACTTCATCGGCACGAAGATTGAAGGTGTGCGTAAAATACCTGGCATGAGTCAATCTACTGATAAAGCACACATTGGTGTTGTCGGTTTGGCAGTTATGGGCAGCAACTTAGCTCGTAACTTTGCCCGCAATGGCAATACCGTCGCCGTCTATAACCGCAGCCCGGAACGCACCCGCGCCCTCATCGAGGATCACGGTTCGGAAGGCAATTTCATTGCTTCGGAAACGGTTGAGGAATTCGTCGCGTCCTTGGAACGCCCACGCAAGGCCATCATCATGGTCCAGGCGGGTGCTGCGACCGATGCGGTCATCAACCAGCTCGCAGATGCGATGGAAGATGGCGACATCATCATCGACGGCGGCAATGCGCTCTACACCGACACCATTCGTCGTGAAAAGGAGATGGCGGAGCGTAACCGTCACTTCGTCGGCGCTGGTATCTCCGGTGGTGAAGAAGGTGCACTCAACGGCCCGTCCATCATGCCTGGCGGTCCTGCTGAGTCGTGGAAGACTTTGGGCCCTATCTTGGAGTCGATTGCCGCAGTTGTGGACGGTGTCCCCTGTGTAACCCACATCGGTCCCGATGGCGCTGGCCACTTCGTCAAGATGGTGCACAACGGCATCGAGTACGCCGACATGCAGGTCATCGGTGAGGCTTACCAGCTGCTGCGCTACGGCGCGGGCATGGAACCAGCGGAAATCGCTGAGGTGTTCAAGGAATGGAACTCTGGCGACTTGGATTCCTACCTCATTGAAATCACCGCAGAAGTTCTTGCCACTACGGATCCAGACACTGGTAAGCCGCTTGTCGATGTCATCTTAGACGCTGCGGGCCAAAAAGGCACCGGCCGATGGACGGGCATTAGCGGTCTAGAATTCGGTATCCCGATCACCGCAATCGTTGAAGCTGTCTTTGCGCGTGCTTTGTCTTCTTCTGCTAACCAGCGCCAGGCTGCGCAGGAAGGCGAATTACCAGCAGGTTCCGCTGTTGATTTCGATGCGCTGGGTACTACCCGCGAGGACTTTGTCGAAGACGTCCGCCGCGCACTTTATGCTTCCAAGCTGATTGCTTACTCCCAGGGCTTTGACCTCATCAAGGCTGGTTCTGACGAGCACAACTGGGATGTTGACCCACGCGATCTCGCGACCATTTGGCGCGGCGGCTGCATCATCCGTGCGAAATTCCTGGATCGTATTCGCGAAGCTTATGACACCAATCCGCAGCTGCCGGCTTTGATTTTGGATCCTTACTTCAAGGGTGAGCTTTCCGATCTCATCGATCCATGGCGTCGCGTTGTCATCGCCGCTACCCAACTAGGTTTGCCAGCACCTGTATTTGCGTCCTCGCTCTCCTACTACGATTCCCTGCGTGCACAGCGCCTGCCAGCCGCTCTGGTCCAGGGACAGCGTGATTTCTTCGGTGCGCACACCTTCAAGCGCGTCGATAAGGAAGGCACTTTCCACATCGAGTGGTCTGCGGACCGCTCACTTACCCAGATGAATTAACTTTTAAGCAATACCGGCGGCTAAACTGATGGGCAATGACTACTTTTGCCGATCTCGGCTTGCCCCGACCCATTGTTTCCGTCCTTTCAAAGCAAGGGATCACCTCGCCGTTTCCCATCCAGGAGGCGGCGCTTCCTGATGCCTTAGCCGGAAAGGACATCCTCGGCCGCGGACCCACTGGTTCTGGCAAGACTTTTACCTTTGGTTTGCCGATCATTGCCCGCCTCGCCGGCTCCGGAGCATCCAAGCCAGCTCGCCCCCGCGCCTTGATTCTCGCACCGACGCGCGAATTGGCCATCCAGATTCAAGAACGCCTCGATGAACCTGCCAACTCCATGGGACTGCGCGTTCTCGCGGTGGTCGGTGGCGTCAACATCAACCATCATATTCGCCAGCTGGCGCGCCCGGTGGATATTTTGGTGGCCACTCCTGGCCGCGCACAGGACCTGGTCAATCAGAAGAAGCTTTCGCTTTCCGATGTTCGCCTCACCGCCCTCGATGAAGCCGACCAAATGGCAGATATGGGCTTCTTGCCGCAGGTCAAGAAGCTTTTAGACCTCACCCCACGTGATGCGCAGCGCCTGCTGTTTTCTGCCACCTTGGATGGCGATGTCAACAAGTTAGTTGACCGCTTCATGCATAACCCCGTCACGCATTCCACCGCGCCTGTTCAAGCTGCGGTCGATACAATGAAGCACTATCTCTTTTATGTCGGCGAGCGCGAGGATCGCAATAAGGTAGTCATCCGCATCGGTGCTCGCGATGGCAAGACCATCATGTTCATGCGCACTAAGCACGGCGTGGACCGACAAGCGAAAAAGCTTCGACGCGCTGGCATTTCCGCTATGGGTCTGCACGGCGATAAGGGACAAAACACTCGCAGCACCACTTTGCAGGGATTCGCCGATGGCAGCGTATCCGTACTGGTTGCCACCGATATTGCCGCCCGTGGCATCGACGTGCACGATGTGTCCTTGGTTGTCCACGTCGATCCGCCTGCCGAACACAAGGCGTATTTGCACCGCGCGGGACGGACCGCGCGCGCCGGCGAATCAGGCACCGTTGTCACCTTGGTAATGAATGAACAACGCGATGAAGTAGCAAAACTCATCGATAAAGCTGGCGTGGATGCTCAAACCGTCGATATCTCCACCGACGCCAGCCCCGCGTATAACCGCACCCTGGCACAAATCACCGGAGCCCAAGCGGCTACTGGAATTCCAGTTCCTGAACCCGGGGCGCAGCCTGCTAAAAAGCCGGCAGCGCCGAATAAGCAGACCAGACAGACTCAAGCCAACAAGCGCAGCTCGTCCTCGCGAAACGGTCAAAAGCGCGGCAGGGGTGCATCGACAAGCAATAAGCCTTCCCGCTCTACCAACTCCCGACGTCGCTCACAATAAATATGATTTTCCTCGACCCTTCCGAATGGGGTGCGCGCATGCAGGCGCACCAACACCGCGCGGATGAGTTGCTTGCTGCTTATCGGCATCCCGGTGAAAAGCACCCCGTGTACGACTTTTTATTCAACTACTACCCTGTGCGCCCCAAGCACCTGCGGCAATGGCATCCCGGCGTCGGAGTTAAGCTGCTAGGAGCGGTTGAAGCACCGCATGCCACCTGGCGCGACTACGTTGTCGATGACAATGGGGTTGCGCTGGATATCCCGGCCTTCTGGGCGCGTCGCGGCGACTCGATGGAACACATCCGCACGCTGATGGAGAACTCTGCTGCGAATCCTTCCCGATTTGAATGTTTCGGGCTGCACGAGTGGGCGATGTTGTATAAGTCTGGGGATGCTCGCCACGATTTACCGCTGCGACTGGGTCAAGCTGGGACCGATGAAGTGGTGGAAACCCACCGCATTCGTTGCTCCCATTATGATGCTTTCCGCTTCTTTACCCCACCCGCGCGCCCCTTGAACCTCACAGTCTTGCACCGCGAAGACCAAGTTCGCGTCGAACAAGCTGGCTGTGTGCACGCCACAATGGACTTGTACAAATGGGCATGGAAGATGGGCCCCTTAGTGCCTGGCGAGCTTTTTCTAGACGCGCTAGAACTAGCTGTCGATGCGCGCATTCTAGACATGGAGGCTTCCCCCTACGACTGCCGTGAGCTAGGGTTTTCGGTAGTTGCGATTGAAACTACCGAAGGTAAGGCTGAATATGTGCGGCGCCAACGCGCCCTGGCAGACCGCGCAAAGCCGATGCGCAGTCGGCTTGTCGCACTCATTGAGGAAGCTAAACGCGCTAATCTAAGTTCCGATAATACTGTGGCGTAGGAAATGAAAGGCACTGCAGAATGGCTCGGCACTCAAATGGACAAGAGAACTACAAGCCCGCTGGCTGGGTCATTGCTGTGGCCATCGTCGTCATCGTGGCGATTATCGCGCTGTTGTACTTCTGGCTCGGAAACGACAACGGCGACGATGTAAATAACGCCGCGGATCAAGAAAGCACTGCCCAGGAGACATCTTCAGATGAAGCCACCTCGGAAGATACTTCAGCTGAAACTTCCGTTGATGACGCTTCCACGGAGGAGAATTCAGAAGAAGAAACCCCGTCTGAGGAGCCCGAAACCTCAGAGGCTCCTGCGCCTGCACCTTCTGCTGATGCTGCTGATACCTTAATCCTGCTCGATACTTCCAATGCCATGGCGGGTCAATTTGATCCGGTCTCTGGCGCTTTGGCTAATACCGCACGTGCCCTGTCTGGTGCGAACAAGGCTGTGGCCTTGTGGAACTACTCTTCCCCACTTAACCCTGGTGTGACGGTGGGTTACCGCGATAACTTGGGCTTTGGAAACGGTGACGAGGCAGCTAATACCATCCAAGCCTTCGGCACCGGTGGCGAACCGCAGACGCGTCCAGCAGTGATTGCTGCGGCTGATGTCGCCGCCGACCGCGCTGCTGATATCAACGGCCCTGTTCGCGTCTTGCTCGTTACTACCGGCACCGTCACCGCCATGGACGATGCCGCTTTTGCCGACGCTTTCGCACAAGCAGCCGGCAACAACGTTGAGCTGTCCGTTGTTCACGTTGGCCCAGGTGCTCCGGATGCAGCTGTGGAAGATGTTGCTACAGAATTTACCTCCGTTGATGGCACCGACTCACGTGCGGTTGCTGACGCTTTAAGGGCTGCCGCCGGAGCGTAATAATACCCCCGTTTTAGGGAGGTTTAGGGCTTTAACTCACGCGAGTTAAGGCCCTCTTTTTATGCGCTGAGGAAGTTGATTTGGCCAGTTCGCAAGAGTGTATTTCAAGCTTTAAGTAATGGTTTGCTTCGCGATCGATTTCGAACATAGTCGCGACAAGCTCGGGTGAGGTTGCTAGGATTTCAGGCAGAAGCACGCAATATTCACTAGGTAATAAAAGCCCATCTAGCTTGGGAAAGGAGGTAGATGACATGGCTGGCTACAACCCCACATCACAAAATCAAGATCCGCAGATTGCACGGGGGATTATTCGCGAATCTATCGCACATATCTCTTCCGGTTTAACCAACTTGCAAGCCGCCACGCATTCGGTGGAAACACTCAAGTTCCACGACATCTACCTGTTGATGGAAGACCTCGAGGAAGCTTTCGGCAAGAAGACCTTTGTGGATGCCGCATTCGCTTTCCTGGCTCAGCGTGATGATGCGGGGCGCCTTGTCTCTTCTGCTCACGCTACTGAATACTTCATCAAAAGGATGAACCTGTCTTATGGCGAAGCAATGGACAGGCTCCGCAATGCAGAATCACTGTTTGGCAAGGATGTCGAGCCTGACCTTGGCCCACCACCCACTCCGGAGCCAGAGTCAAATCCTGAAGATTTGCCTGCCGATGATCACTCCGCTGACTCCAACGATGCGGAAGAAAAGGCTAAAGAAGCCGAGCGAAAAGCACGTGAGGAACGAGAGGCTCGTCAACGGGCCGAGCGTGAGCGTGAAGCTCAAGAGCGTGCTGAGCGTGAAAATGAAGCCAAAGCGCGAAATCGCGACAAGATTGGCACCGGTTCAATTCCGGCCGATGTGCTGCGGATGATTGACTTTGAACTCAAGCAGCTAGATCGCTACGCCAAACCCGGCCGTCACGAATTGCGCTCGATGGCAATTGACAAGGCGCGCGAGCTTTCAAAATCCCAGCTCAAGACGTGGCTGCGCAGGGCTATCCGTCAGGCCAATGCCAACGCCGTTATGCCCAATGGTGAGCGTGACCATACCGCGCAACTAGCTAAGCGCGAATTGCACATCTCAGAACCTGATGCTGAAGGCATGGTTTCTATCCGCGGCAAGCTAGACCCAGTATCAGCAGCCATTTTCGCCAAAGCGATGTCACCGGCTGCGCGGCCTGGCTTCGATAGAGAAGAAACCGGTTTCGACGATACTCGCAGCTTGCCCCAGCGCCGTGCGGACCAGCTCACGCAGTTGTGCTCTAACTTTATGACTAGCCGAAACCCGAATTCTGGCCTGTCCTCCATCGTAGTGTCGGCAACGCGTCAGGAATTGGAAAACCTCTCCCCTGACACCTTGCTGCCAACCGATACGGGAATTTATCTCACCCCGCTGGACCTTATCCGGCTCGGAGCCGCGGGAAGTGACTACCTGTGCATCATGGATGACACTGACTTTCAGCCTCTGGCGCTAGGACGTAGCAAGCGAAGCGCAACGCTAGCGCAAAAGCTGGCGCTGATAGCTTCGGAGATGGTGTGCTCGCACGATGGCTGTGAAGTTTCTGCCATGAATTGCGACGTTCACCATATCGTTGCGTGGAGCTATCAAGGGGTAACTGACCTGAAAAATCTCACACTGCGGTGTCGTAGGCATCATGGCGATAACAATGATGCGCAGGATTTCCGTCACAATATGGCACATGCTGCCCGATGTCCCGATACCGAGCGGGCCGGAACTCAGTATCCTCATGAAGATGGATTGAGGTTCAATGATTCCGTCGCTGCACAACAGTCAGCGCATCATAAGCTCAAGACTCAAGGCCCACCGACCGAAAGTCCTCCGCCCCCAGGCGATGACGATGATGGAACCGTTCAACCGGATCTATTTGCTCCCGCATAAAGAACTAACCACTAGCAAGACCCACCCTTGCCTACCGGAGATTTCCGAAGGCGTATGGGGTCTTGCTAGTGGTTGTTTGCTTAATTTCACTGAGTGTTTAAAGCCGGTTTAGCGAAAGCGCTTGGGAACGTTTGGTTCGCCCAAGGTCAGCATTAAGCGGTTGGCCCAGTTGAAAAATGCGGAGGAATTGATGACGTCGATGATGCTCAGGTCATCAAGACCGGCCTCGCGCAGTGCGGTGACGTTCTCATCGTTGAATGCGAACGGGGTCGCGGTTAGCGCTACCGCTGCATCGCGAATGGCAGACCACAGCGAAGAACCGAGCTCGACGGTAATGCCTTCGTCCAACAAGCGATCGATGGCTGCGGCATCACCGCCTTCTTCCTTGGCTCGCGCCTGGTGCACTGAGGCGCAGTATTCGCAGCCGTTGAAGCGGGAGGCCACGGTAGCAGCTAATTCACGCTCGGCCCGGGCGAGTCCGCCCTCGGTGTTGTAGAAAATATCGAGGTCGGTCAAGGTGCGTGCCTTGAGAGCCTGCGGGTCACGAGCCAGCAAACGGAAGTAAGGCATGTCCGCACGCTCCGGCTTGATAAGGGCGTCGATGTGCTCGTCGGTGAGGTCTGCCTTGGCCATCGCTGGCACCCAGGGCTCCCAGCCGAGTGAGTGATTGACGAACTTCGCAGGCTTTACTACCTCGGGAATCAAGATATTCTCGGTTGCTTCCCAGCTGGGGTTAGCCACGGCCTGAGAAGCATGCTCCTGGGAGGCTTGTGGCGACACCAACTGCGGCGCGGCGCCTGCCAAGACTTGCATGCCGTGAACAACGCGCTGTTGAAACGCGAGGAAGGAAATCAACTGGCTCAGGGAGACAATCTCATCGGCGGACCAGCCAGCGACATCCAGATGTCCAACCGCAGCGGGGCTGGCGTCTTTTGGATGGAAGGTCAGAAGGTGCGCAAAATCGAAGGCAGCTGCCAGTCGTGGGCCGAGCGCGGAACTTGCGTCGAAGACAGTGAAGTTACCGTCGTGGAAAGGGCCAGTCGTGGTCCCGGCAGCGATGGCTCCTTGGACGGTAGCGACAAGTGCGTCATCGGATTCATCGGCAAGCAGGTCGAGGTAGAACTGCGCTGCGCGGTCTGCCTGTGAAATGCCGGTGATGAAAGCTGCGACAGCGTAGCGTTCTGCGTAGGTGAATTCGCCAGGATTTTCTGGCTCCAGCAGTGCTTGGAAGCTAATCTGCGCGTTCGTGACAGCATCAGAGCGACGCTCACGCAGCGCGACGAACTCCGTTCCGTCAAGGCCAGCTAGTTGATTAATAATATCGGTCATAATCTCCTCGTTCTTTCTCAAGCCCTATCTTAAAGCCCTAAGTTCAGGTCGCCTGCGCGGTAGCGCTGCCCGGGAATAGCCCCGATGAGGTTGCGGGTAAATTCTGACTGCGGCGCACGGAAGACCTCTTCAGTAATGCCTTGCTCGACTTGTTCACCGCGGCGCAAAACGCTCACGGTATCGGAAATCTGGCGCACCACCGCAAGGTCATGCGAGATGAAAATGTACGTCAAGCTCAAGTCTTTCTGCAGCTTATCCAAAAGGCGGATGATCTGGGCTTGCACGGTAACGTCGAGGGCCGAGACTGCCTCGTCTAAAATGACCAGCTCGGGCTCTACGATGAGCGCGCGGGCAATGGCTACACGTTGGCGCTGCCCACCGGATAGCTCACGGGGGCGGCGCGCGTACATATCAGCATCCAAGGAAACTAATTCCAAGTACTCCTTGGCGCGCGCCTGGGCTTTGGATTTGGAAGCGCGGGTGAAGTTGCGGAAAGGCTCGGCAATGATATCGCCAATACGCATGCGCGGGTCTAGTGACGAGTATGGGTTCTGATAGACCAGCTGGATATTGCTACGCAGTTCTTTACGCTCGGCAGCGTTAGCAGCCAGGATATCGACCCCATCCACCGTGATTGAGCCTGCTGTCGGGGTCTCGAATAAGGAGATCATGCGGCCGGTGGTGGTCTTACCGGAACCGGACTCCCCGACTAGCGCGTGGGTGGAACCGGGGCGCACCTCAAAGGAGATATCCTGCACGGCAGTGAAATCCCCGTACTTTTTACTCAGGCCTTCTACCTTTACCAAAGGCTGGCTGCCTGCTCCGGCAGCCTCCTCGGTCAAAGTACTCAGTGCTGGAGCCGCTTGGCGGTGGATTTGTGCGGTGGCGAGCGACGGAGCATCGGCAAGCAAGCGCTTGGAGTAGTCGTCCTGGGGATCGGTGAGCACGTTAGCGGCCAATCCCTCTTCGCGGACTTGGCCCTTTTCCATCACCACGATGCGGTCGGCGCGATCGCCGGCCACCGCGAGGTCGTGGGTAATAAATAAGATGCCTAGGCCTAGCTCTTCGCGCATGCGGTCCAGCAGGTCCAAAATGACCTTTTGCACGGTGACATCGAGCGCCGAAGTCGGCTCATCGGCGATGATCAGCTCGGGCTCTAAAGACAACGCTGCAGCAATGAGCACGCGCTGCTTCATGCCACCGGAAAGCTCATGCGGATATTGGCCATACCGGCGCTGCGGGTCGTCAATGCCGACGGTTTCCAACAGTTCAATCGCGCGGCGCTTGCGTTCTGCAGCCGTGCCATGGCGGTGAATTACCATGGCTTCTTCCACGGAAGCGCCAATGGTTTTGACCGGGTTTAGGGAGTTGTTCGGGTCCTGCGGAATCAGCGCAATCTGCTGCCCACGAAGCTGACGCCACTGTGAATTAGACAAATTGGTGATATCGCGGCCTTTGAAGTGCACCTCGCCGGTATCCACGCTGGCGCTGCGCGGCAAAAGGCCAATGGCGGCCATCGCTGTTGTGGATTTACCGGAGCCGGACTCGCCGACGATCGCAGTAATCTCACCTGGATGAACTTCTAGGCTCACACCTGATACTGCAGCGACATCTCCGCGGCGGGTGTGGTAGCTAACCGCCAGGTTGTCAATATGAAGCAATGCTTGAGACATGGTCCTTTAAGCCTCCGTGTGGATGTTGTGAGACAGGTGGTTGGCAGCCATGACTACCGCGATAATCGCAAGACCTGGGAAGGTGACAACCCACCAGGCGGTGGCGACGAAGTCGCGGCCATCGGCGATAATCAAGCCCCACTCCGGGATTGGAGGTGGTGCACCGTAGCCCAAAAAGCCCAAGATGGCGAGCTGCAGGATGGCACTACCGAATTGCAGGGTGGCCAGCGCAATGACCGGGGTCAAAGAGTTCGGCAGGACGTGCTTAAACAGTACTTGTGTGCCGGAGGCGCCAGAGCCATAAGCGGCTTCAATAAAGTCCGCTTTCGCCACGCTCATCACCTGCGAGCGCGCTAGGCGCGCAAAGGTAGCAACCGAGGTCATACCAACGGCAAAGGCAGCGTTGGTGGAACCAAAGCCCAAGATGATGATGATCGAAAGGGAAAGCAGAATGCCAGGGATGGACAGCAGGACATCGACAAGCCGCATGATAACGGCATCGACCCAGCCGCCGCGGGTGCCGGCAATAAGTCCCAGCAAAGTGCCCAGCACTAGGCCCACGGCCACGGCAATCAGGGCGCCGAAGAGGGATTGTTGCGCGCCGTAGATGATGCGGGCATAAACATCGCGGCCCACGGCGTCGGTGCCCAGCCAGTGCGCGCTGCTTGGTGCTTGCAGGGCCACATCGGTGCCGGCATAGGCGTCAAGGCTGGTAAATAGGCTCGGAAACAGCGCCCAGGCAAAGGCGATGACCAAAATGATGCTCGCGATGACAGAGCCCGGGGTTAGCCACGGGTTGCGTCCCTTGTGGCGTTTGCTGGTCGACTGCAGACGTGATTGCTCGTGCTGTGGGATTGATGTCTGATTAGTCATTTACTTAACCTTCCTGCGCAAGCGCACGTCAAGGACTGGGTATAGCAAGTCCACGATCAGGTTGATGATGATGTACGCGGTTGCGGCGATGACCACCACTGCCAAAAGCACTGGGGTGTCGCGGTTGGAGACAGCTTGCACCGTCATATTGCCCAGGCCTGCGCGGCCGAAGACGGTTTCGGTCACGACTGCGCCGCCGACGAGCTCGCCGAAGAGCAGGCCGACCATCGTCAGCGCCGGCAAGATGGCATTGCGCAGCACATTGCGCCAAAAGATCCAGGCTTCCGATGCGCCCTTGGCTCGTACCACCTGCACAAAGGACAGTTGGTTGACCTCATCGATAGAGCGAATGAGCACTTGGATCAGCGGCGCGGCCATGGGCACCACCAAGGTCAGCGTAGGCAGGATGAGGCCTTCAATCGCACCAGGGTTGATGGCCGAGACCCAACCCAGGCGGAAGGAGAAGAATTGCAGGAGCAAAATCGCGAGCCAAAAGCCTGGGAGTGAGACCAGCAGCGATGGCAGGCTGCGGAAGAAGGTTCCGATAAAGCCCAGGCCCGGCACCGTCGCCAGGTAGGCAACAATCAAGGCGATAATGACGGCGAGACCTACCGAGGTGGTTGCAAGCGTTAGGGTGTGCGGGAGGTTTTCAGCGACCATCGTCGATACGGCAGTGCCAGTTTGCACAGAGGTACCAAAGTTACCAGTGAGAAAGCCTCCTAAGGTGGTAATAAATTGCACCAAGATTGGCTTGTCGATGCCCATCTCTTCCCTAATACCAGCGATCTCCGCCTGGGAAAGCCCCAACGCGGGAGCGCCGTAGCGCGCCATCACACCATCGGAAGGCAGCGCTGAGAGAAGGAAAAATGCGACAGTGAATGTTATAAAGAGCATCAGGATGGATTGCCCGATGCGACGAGCCAGAGCCGAGCTAGTCATTTACTTGACCTCCTTGTGGTCGATCCACGCGCCGTAGAAGCTGGGGCGGCCAATCGCCTCCGGTGCAAAGCCCTTGAGGTACGGCTGCACCGCGTAGACGACGGGTTCCTCGAAAAGCGGCAAGGCATAAGCCTGCTCAGTGACGTAATCCTGCACGGCGGCGGTGGCTTCTGCGCGGCCTTCGTCATCGGCGGTAGCGACCACATCACTCAGCAGGTCCTCTAAGTGCTGGTCCAATACGTTGCCGTCCTCATCCTGGTTGATGAAAGAGTCGCGGTTATCGACGGAATAGTGCGACTTAATCACGTCATAGTCCGCCCGTCCGACCATCGTGTGGTCCAGCTGAATCTTATTTGGATCCTTGGAATCGGAGTCCTGGGTGGCTTGGTCACCGGAATTGAGGTGCAACTCGATGCCAATGCCGCGCAGCTGCTCCTGAATCATGGTGATGACCTCTCGCGAACGCGGCTGCGGCATCGCCAGCTTGGCAGTAATACTCAAGCGCTTGCCATCTTTGACGCGGATGCCATCGGCACTTGGTTCCCACCCGGCGTCATCGAGAAGCTGCTTAGACAGCTCGGGATCAAAGTCATAAGCTGCGCTTTGATCCTTGTAACCACGGGCATTTTTGGCCATCGTGGAAGTCGCTAGCGGATAAGACTCGGAGAAAAGCACGTGAATAATCTGCTCGCGGTCCACGCCGTGGATAACCGCCTCGCGTACGGCCTTGTCGTTAAATGGCCAGACATTAAAGCGGAATGCCAGCTGGTTATTCATGCCGTTGGTGCCATGCGAAATCACGTTGATGTCAGCATCTTCTAAGTGCGATTCCTGCGGAGCAGATACCTGACGCACGATTTGTACTTGGTTGGACGTAATCGCGCCGGTACGCATGGACTCTTCAGCTGCGAGTACATAATTAATGCCATCGAGCTGTGCGCGGCCTTGATGCTCGTGCGCGGGCGGCGCCCAGTCATAGTCCTCGCGCGCGGACAGGTGCAGGTCAGTGCCGAGCTTTTCGCCATCAATGACGAAGGGGCCAGAGCCGATAATCGCCTCAGCGTTGCCAGGGCCAAAGCCCTCGTTGTCCAACTCCAAGGTGGAATCCGCCAACAGGCCGGCGTTAAAGGACGAAACCGCCTGCTCAAAGCCCGGCGAAGGCTCGGAGAAGTAGAACTTCACGGTGTCTTCATCAATGACTTCCCCGCGCTCATAGTTGGAGATCTGCTCAGAAACATTGAGTAGTCGCTCATCATCGCCCTGGCCGTAAAGGTCAATATTGCGCACGACATTTTCAGCCGTGAGCGGCGTGCCGTCCGAGTAGCTGACATCGGTGCGGATATCGAAAGTAAATTCAGTCGCATCCTCATTGATCTCCGGCAGGTCCGTCGCGATCCACGGGGATAGCTCCAAGGTTTCCGGGTCCTGGTACAACAGGCGGTCAGTAATCTGATTTACTACCGCGCCATTGGGGTAAAACCCTGCTGCTGGCGGGTACAGGGTGCGGAAGAATTGCGGTTCGAGGTAAGTAATCTCGTTGGCTTCGATGCCGGCCTGCTCGTCGACGCTCCCCTCTTCGCTCTCTGCGTTTGTCGTGCACGCGGCCACCATGGAGGTTGCCAGCAGCACACTCAAAACGCGCAGGCTACGAGCATTTTTCAAGCTCTTGTGGCGTTTCACTTGATTCGCTTCACTTTCCAATAGCTAAATTTGATGAGTTGATATTATTCAATGAATAAAACCTAACAGATAGCAAACTAGACTGTCTCATTTAGGTAGACTACACTGTCTATTAAATTTCAAATTAGCACTTCACCAATGAAATCGAAAGAAAGCCGGGCGATTAAATCCATGTCTTCTACCCCCACTCGAGGCACCACCTCCACTGCCACTTCCCCGCACGCCTCGATCGCCATTGTGGGTGCAGGACCCCGCGGGATCTCCATTATCGAAAGAATCGCCGCTTATCTCGGCAGGTCGGGTGCCGCAGTCGGTGACAGCGCCCAGTTCACGATTCACTTGATTGACGACGCGCAGCACGGCGCCGGGCGCATCTGGGACACGGAGCAAACCCACACTTTGTGCATGAATACCCTCGCAGGGGCCGTCACGCTCTTTACCGAGCCCGGCTCCACCGTCGGCGCGCCCGTTTTGGAAGGGCCCATCCAGTACGAATGGATTCAGCTGTTGCGTGGGGAGCGCGAGGGCATCGACAAGCCAAAGCAAGAGCTTTTCGATGCCTTCCCGCCGCATCCTTCCATCGCAAAGGAATTCGCGGCGGAGATCGCTGCGACGGTGCCCGAATCCAACCCTTCGCGCGCCCTCTACGGCGCCTACCTGCGCTGGGCACTAGAGGTTGCCCTGGCGCAACTACCTGACGGTGTTGAAGTGATTAACCACCGTGCCCGCGCGCTGAACATTCGTTCAGCAGAAGACGCGGACCTCATTGAGCTCTCTACCGGTGAGACCGTCGAAGCGCACGCTACCGTGCTGGCCTCTGGATGGACACAGCCTGCAGCCAATGCCGAAGAAGAAATCTTTGCCAACTCCGGGCTGACCTGGATTCGGCCTAATAACCCCATTGAACAGGACCTCTCCGTCGTCCCCGCTGGCGCCGACGTACTGGTGCGCGGGCTGGGCATGGGCTTTTTCGATGTCATGGCACTGTTGACCATCGACCGCGGCGGCGAATTCATCCCTGATCACTCCGCGCGCGCCGGGCTGAGCTATGTCCCTTCCGGAAATGAACCGCACTTTTATGTCGGCTCCGGCCGCGGCTACCCTTACCTGCCTAAATCGGAATATCACTCCCTGCCACCCAAGGCGAACCTTGCGCGTTTGAAGGAAGTTATCGCCGCGTATCAGGACGCCCCAGAGCAATCCATCGACTTCGGAGCCGAGGTGTGGCCGGCGATTGTGCGCGATGCCTACACCGAGTACTACACCACCTTGCACCGCGTGCGCCCTGAATCTCTCACCGCGACCTTAGAAGAGGTTCTTTCAGTCATCGAGTCCGTTGCCGTACCTTCCAACAGCAATGACGCCAGCGCCCTGCCTGCTGCCCTGGGCGCTGCGCTGCAGGATCTGACCACGGAGCCTTTCGAGCTCACTGACTGGATCGCACCACTATCGAAGAAGGGCGTCGGGGTTGCTGATTTCACTACCCGCGAGCTGACCACGCGGATTGCGAGCCGCCTTGATCGCGATATCCGCGAAGCCGTCGCCGCGCGCAACTCCCCACTGAAATCCGGCCTATGGGCTATTTCTGCAGCCCGCAAACCAGCCTCCATTTTGGGTTCCAATGGCCGCTTCATCTGGGAAACCCGCACGGGTGCCTACAAGGAATTTATGACTTTGGGACAGATGGTTGGCTCTGGCCCACCACTATTCCGCACCCGTCAATTGCTCGCCTTAGTCGATGCCGGCCTGGTCACCTTCGTCGGCGACCGCACCTCCGTGACGATTAAGACCCCGCCGGCCAGCAGCCAACAGGAATTCGTCATGACTTCAGGCTCCCGTGCCGTGCATTCGCCAGTGCTTATCGATGCCTGGATGCACCAGCCCGATGTCCGCCACCCCGGCGACAGCCTCGAGTTGTCTATTGCCAACCGCGTCACCCCATTTATCGAAGGCGGGAATGAGACCGGCTCCCCTGCCACCGACGATGAAACACGTCGCACCATCCACTCAGATGGATCAAAAGATCCGCGCCTGCACGTTGCGGGAATCCCGACCTATTCGCAGTGGCCAGACACCACAATTTCGCCAATGCCAGGGACGAATCCTCTCATGCTGCAGGAAACCGATAAGGTGGCGCGCAGCCTGCTTGTGACAGTGGGTGTAAAAATTTAAAGCCGCGAACAGCACGTATCGGTTTTGGTGCCGAAGTATGGCAAAATAGTTAAACTCTCAGCAGTATCTGCACATCGGGCACGCAGATCAGAGCTCAAAATCAATGCGTTCTACTTCAGGATTATAGGTTTTTGTCTACTTCACAGGTTTTAGTTTCATCCACTGCCAACTTTATCGAGGCCGCCCAGCGGCATCCTGATACCCAGCAGCGCTTGGCTGCGGCTGAAAAGGCACTTGCCGCAGCTGACAAGCTGCAGCTCACCCAGGCGCAGCTTGACTGGTGCTCAACCGAGCTGGGCCACGGCCTAACCGCGGCAGTATCAGCACAGGAATCTGTGGCAGAAGTGCTATCTGCCTACCCCACCGTGTCTGCCATCGCCCGCTTTAATGGCGCTGAGCATTCCCGCAATAAGACCACGCTGAAAGCAGTATTGGCGGACCAGTTGGGCTGCAAGAACAAGGACGTTATCAGCGCTGTGGCTGAGCTTGCTCCGGCTGAGGCTTCTCCTGTCGCGGTGGCCCCAGCCTTGCCGGAGCAACCGCATCTGATGTTGGAACCGGATACTGGCAAGCTTTACCTGATCCTGCCCGCCATCATGCCCAGCGATGATGAAAATATCGAGTGGCTAATCGATGCCGGCTTTGACAGCTTCCGCATCCCCGCCTCCCTTGATGAGGACGGCCGCCCGCAATGCCAGCGGGTGAGCATCGTCCAGCCCACCGCGCGCATCACCGTGACCAATTCCGCGACCGGCGAAAAGCTTCGCCTGCCGGTTATTGACTCCAGCTTCCCGGCCGTGGTCTTTAACCCAGATCTGCAGCGCGCCCAGGACCAAAACCGCATCACCACCTCCACGGCACTGATTTTGGCCCCGACGGGCACGAAGTTCCAGCTGCCCGCGGATGTTGTGGAGCCAGCCGAAACAACAGGGCCTGTAGAGTCTGCAGAACCCGTTGAAGCCGCTGAGCTCGACAGCGAGGAAGTTTCTGAAACCCCGGTCGCTTCTGACGCTCCGGAAGAAACCTTCCCAACTCGAACCGCTGTGCCTACGGATGAACTGAAATTTAGCTCCTGGCCCGAGTGGTCGCTCTTTGAATTCCGCGAGCTTGATATCACCAACGTGCTGTTGATGAGTTACGGCGCCGCAAACTCCACCTCGAAGGCCCACACCGTCAAGCAAGTACACATTGGCAATCTTTATGCGCCTCGCTGGTTCGACGCTGCCGGACGCATCAGCGATGCCCAAGGCGTCGACGGCAAGCCGCTGTATACCACGTCTCCAAAGCTTGCGCTGCCTAAGCACGATGGCGCTGAGTGGACCGTGGAGCTGTACTACACCGACACCACCGCTGAAGCTTATGCCTACGAAGAGCTGCCAGAGCGCGAATTGGTAGAAGAGAAGATTGAGCTTGACCAGCACGAAGGCAAGCCTTTCCCACTTTTCGACGATGTCTTTGAAGACGCCTGGATCGGCCACTACGACATTGACGTTTTGCGCAACGGCGAATTAGTCGAGCGCCGCACCTACAACATGGCCGAAGGCTTTAACCTTCGCGTGTCTTATACCGGCGACTCGGGCGCAAACTTTCGCCACCCTGACCAAACCGGTGACGCTAATGCCTACACCAAAGCATATTTCGCACCCCGGATTACTTCTGAGAAGTACATCGATATCCCCTTTGAGCGCGCGCAACCCATCGACCGCGATGAACGCTCCACTTCCTTTG
This sequence comes from Corynebacterium stationis, assembly GCF_001941345.1. NCBI lineage: Bacteria > Bacillati > Actinomycetota > Actinomycetes > Mycobacteriales > Corynebacteriaceae > Corynebacterium > Corynebacterium stationis. Next base: position 1,349,850 of record NZ_CP009251.1, on the reverse strand, counting down.
TGATCTCCAACCCCGCTGATTATCACCTTGATGTTGTCGTCGTGCCGAAGGCGCTGGCGTACTCCGTCGATCAGCGTGGCGAGCAGCCTGATTGGGACTACTTCCCCAACACCATCGCTTTGGACTCACTGTCGAAAAATGGTGAGTTCCGTATTCACTTCCCCGGGGCCATCGGTGGCACTGCTTCCCTGCTACTAACACACGAGATCTCGCGCAAGGTCAAGGTCATTCAGCTCAAGCGCAAGCGTGGCGGAGCGATTTTCACCACCACCAATGCGTCTATCCGTGCGGCGTTTAAGTCGGCGCATGCATCCATCCTGGCGACCTTGGCTTGGCACCCTAAAAATGCGGCAGAGACCTGGGAAGAGCTCGATTCTGCCGGGAAGACCAAGCCTTATGAATCCGTAGCCGAATATGAAAAGGCTTATGCCGCGCACGCGACCCCGGATGTTGTCATCGCTACGACCGCGCGCTTTACGGAAACCGTTCCAGAGATCACCGCTAACATTGTCGGAGATAGCCTGCGGATTTCTGGCTACTCCAGCGACAAGGACCTAGCGGGCTTTTTATGGCCAGCTACCCGCCCAGACATTGAACCCTGGAGCGTTGCCTTTGACGCAGGTCTCAGCTGCACCGTGCCAGAAGAACTCCAGGACGCCGGCCCGCTGGTTCTCGACATCGTGGAATCTTATCCTGGTTTCATCGCTAAGGCGCCTAATCGCCCGACCTTTAGCGCCATCGTGGTCAACCAAGAAGGCCATTTTGACACCGCCGATGGCGCGCAGCTGTCATGGCAGTTGTCGAAGAGTAATGAGAAAGAGCGCATCGAAAAGCCTTTGCAACCGGCGCTGTGGCGTCACCTTTATGCACTGCGCAACGTCGATGACCCGCTGCTTTCCCCGCTGCGCGCTGCGGTGCGTCGGACCGTTAACTCGGACCCGCGTCACATGTTGGAGTCTTTGGGCCGCTCGAATGTGCGCGTTGGTGACCAGCCGGCGCTGACCATCTACCACGGTCTTGCGAATTTCGACTTCCATTCCAACGGTGAGCGCATGGTCGACTTCCGCGCCACCGCGTGGGTTTATGCCCTAGAGCTGCTTAATGAGCTTATCGATGGCAACCTCACCGGCGAAGCCCGCGAAAACGCGCTGGCATTTATCCAGCTCAATGGCGGCGACTACCTCACCGGACTTATCGATGGCTCCGTGCCCGCAACCTTGCCGCCAAAGACCGCTGAGCCTACTTCTTTGGTGCTCTCCCCACTGCGTGATACCCAGCAAATCATGAAAGAAGTCGTCACCGCTGCGCAGGCCAATGCACTTTCCGAGGCAGTTGAGGCGCTCAACGATATCGCTGGTGACCGCGGCATCGTCGACGCGAAGGCGTTGCGCCACGGCTGGTTTGAGCTGCTGCGCCACCGCCGTAAGTTCGAGGACATCGAAGGCCTTGTGGAACTGCGCCAGGAACTTTTCGAGCAAGAGGCCAACATGGTCGGCGACGATGTGCGCCGCCACCTCGTGCTGCTGCGCAAATTCGGAGCGACCTACGGCCAGCGTCAGAAGAACTGGTGGGCTTGGGGACCTTATATCACCGTGGCGGCGGCACATGTATCGCGCGCGGCTGCGGCGGAACAAAAGGGCATCGCGAAGTTCTTCACCCCAATCAAGTCTGAGCACTTGAAGGCGTGGGCGGATATTGCGCAGCTCGCTCCTACCTTGACGACCTATTACCTCGTTATGGAAGAAGCTCGCCAGCTAGTCCGCGCCCACGGCAGCATCTCAGCTACATAGTAGCTAGCGCCGGATATACGAAAATCCGCTGGCTTCCTCATCTGCGAAGCCAGCGGATTAATCTTTGTCTAAGAGTTCTATCTCAGCTTTAACTATGCTTTAGGAAGTCTTGCGCTCGCGCAGCTGTGCAAGCTCGTCAATTCCGACGACGGTTGCCTCACCCTCATCAAAGTCAACGCGCTCTGATGGGAAGGAAGAAATGGTGCCGGAGAGTTCCTTCATGATACCTGGAATGGCAATACCGAATACGCCCTGGCCACCAGCCAGCAAGTCAATAACTTCATCATTGGAACGGCACTCATAAACGGTGGTGCCATCGGAGACTAGGGTCAGCTCGGAGATTTCATTAACGCCCAAGTCGCGCAGGGAATCTACTGCCAAGCGGATATTCTGCAAAGAAATGCCGGTGTCCAGCAAGCGCTTGACGATCTTCAACACGAGCACGTCGCGGAAGGAGTAAAGGCGCTGCGAGCCGGAGCCGCGCGCGGTGCGGATCGAAGGGTTAACCAGGTTGGTGCGTGCCCAGTAGTCCAGCTGGCGGTAGGTAATGCCCGCAACTTGGCACGCGATAGGAACGCGGTAGCCAACCTGCTCATCAGGGCCTACATCAAAAAGGGATTCCTGATAAGGCTCGGTGGTTTCCTTGGTAACTTCTTGCGCAGCTTTTTCGATGTGGCTGCTGTCGCCAGTGATCAGGACTTCTTCGTTCTTAGACACGTAATTACTCCAATGATGTTTAGCTCAAAAGCTATAGGTTCATTATTTGCCATGGATTGCCAAACGTCAACCCTGGGGACTTCGCCGATGCTGCAAAGTCTCAATCTCTACTTAAACCTTAGACCCTGCAGATCTTGAATCCATCATTAGTGACACGCGTGTCATTCTTTTCTTAAAATTCGCAGCCCCAACACCCCCACCACTACCCCCAAGTGGCGTAAAGGTGCTGGCCAAAGCGGGTTTTACTCCTTATCGTCGGAGCTTTCCCCGTCTTCATCCCCCGATAGGTCATCCCCGGATGGCTCATCCTCCGATGCTTCATCTCCCGATTCTTCATCGAGGCGCAGCTCGTCTTCACTCAAGCCCATGGATTGCATCAGCTGGCTAAAGTCAGCATCGGCCTGCGCATCACCAGAGGCGGAAGTGGAATCCGGATCGCTACTTACTGGTCGCGAGGTGTGCCCCAGAATGAAAGAAGTCTCCGAGTAATCGATATCAAAGTATTGATCCAGATCATCTTCGGTGACGTAGATGCCGGACTTATTCAAGATCTCCTCATCCATAGTCACTGGGACATTAAAGTGCATGGACAAGATCAGGGCATCGGAAAGCCGCGCGTCCAGCGTATTTTCTGCGCCCGTGGTGACCTCGACATAAAAAGCCCCCTCGTGAACATTATTGATCACGATACTAATGACCCCGCCCTGGTCTTCTAGTAAATCTAGAAGCAGGTCATGGGTGTCTGGACGCGACGGGCTAAAGCCATCAGCACGCGAGCTTAAGCGCGCGCCGTCGGCTAAAGACATCCACACGGGGACAATCTTTTGAGAAGCTGGGTGCGCCAACAAAGCACATAAGAAGTCTTCGGGCTCCATCATGTGCACGCCGAGGAACTCTAGTTTCACCGCATTCATGGTCATCGCTTTCTAGTACAACTTTGTCTTAAAGTATGAAACCACCCTAATATTTTCACGCAGCTAATGCAGCGAAAAAGGGTGGTGTTGATAGCCCGTGGGCTGCTCTAAAATTCGTTGCGCAGGTCAGTTTTGACCAAAGTCGCGTGCAGCGAGACAACCAGCGCGGCCATCTGTGAAGACATTTCCTCTGCTTGCTGGCGCGCAGTGTCAGACTTCGAAGTAGCCACAGGCGTTACTACCTGAGAAATCAGGTCCGCCTGACGGCGAGCGTTATTGCGCAAAGACTTCAAGCGACGCTCATCGAAACCGAAAGCCTTCAGCGCTTCTGCCGAAGAAACAACCGAGACATCGTCAGCGGTGAAAAATCCTGAAGAATCCGGATGGATTAGGCCGATTTTTACCAAGGCCATGACTGTTGCCTCGGTGCTACCAGCCTGCTCCGCCACATCCTCACCAGTCAAACGGGTGATAACAGGTGCACGGAATTTATCCGCAGAAACCAACGTAGAGGTCTTCCCCGCACCGACAATCGCGGTGACCTGACCAGAATCCATGGCGTCGAGTTGCTCACGGATAACCTTCAGTGGCGTGTAGTTGTCACGCTGCTGGGTCAGAATGTAGCGCAGACGCTCCACATCATCTTCGGTGAATCGGCGATAGCCTGAGGCAGTGCGCGACGGAGCAATCAGCTTCTCTGATTCCAAGAAGCGGATTTTAGACACGGTGACATCAGGAAACTGCTGCTGCAGATTTTCCAAAACCACGCCGATGGACATGGTCTTTTTCTTTGGTGTCTTCGGAACGGGGTTAACCGCCGCTGCCTGTTGCTTCGCTGCACTCACGATGTTGTTATTCTCTCCGGAAAGATTTTATAGCTCTCGCCTGGCCTGCCCCGCCCCCAGCTCACTGCGAATGCACCGAGTTGGCTGCGGGTAAACCACAGTCATGTTATTTACTAATAAACAGTCTCTCACAAAAAGAGACTGTTTTGTTTAAGAACTAGAATTCTACTTCTTATTAGCGATGAAGACTAGTCGGAATTTACCGATCTGAATCTCATCTCCAACTTCTAGTTCCTGGGAGTTGCGTGGCTCGCGGTTAACGTAGGTGCCGTTGAGAGATCCAACATCGACGACCTCGAACTTGTCACCATCGATACGGAATTCAGCGTGGCGGCGAGAGACCGTGACATCATCAAGGAAGATGTCCGCTTCTGGGTGGCGGCCAGCGGTAGTGGTTGGCTGGTCAAGCAAGAAGCGTGCACCCGCATTCGGCCCACGTTTTACAACGAGCAGGGCCTGGCCCTCAGGCAGATTATCTGCGCCTGCAGTGGAGGCATCGGTGCTCGTAGCAGCAGAGTTCTCCATTTCTTTGAGCAGGTCCGCGCGGAAAACCGAAGTGGTTTCAACCTGTGGTTCTGGAGTGCCATTGTTCTCGGCCATGATGTTTACCTCCGTTTGAGTGGGCAAAGTAGACGGTATTTCTTTACTAATTTCATAATAGCGACTTTCTCGCACGCTGCGGGCAGCCGCTGGTGTTTTCGCTATCTAAACAGATTACCAATCCCCCCGATGACCGAGTTGCCAGACCCAGCTAGCGGGTTATCGGAGACCATATAAGTCCAGGTTGCCGATGGGCGCGCAAGACCGGAATCATCCATGTGAGCACCGGCTTCATCGATTTCGACAGTGGTGAAAGTCTCCACTGCTTCATCCACGGCACGTTGGGCAAGCTCTTTAAATTCCCTCACGGCAATGCGGTGGTACTCATCAATGGGGGTCTCCCTCGCAATTGCCCGCAAGTGAATAGATTCACGAACATCATCCATCATTTCCAGGTGGTCCGCCCACGCCATATCGAGATGGAAAAGCATAATTTCACGCGCAGCGGTGATTTTCGCGTCCGTGGAGACATCGGCAAGCTCTGCGGCACGTTCAGGAGCTCGTGCAGTGAGCTCCTGCCAGGCTTGGTCGGTATCGAGCAGGTTCGCACGCCGCTTGTCGATGATCACCCGCTGATCCGCCAGCAACTGATTATATTTCCAAGTCTGGGCATGGATCTCGAGCAACTGCCCCTCTGTCACGCGCTGGCAGTGGCTAATAAAGTCATAGACACGTTTGGCATCAAGGCGCCCATCTGGTGCTGGTTTAATGACCAAAGAGTCATCTTCTCCGCCTTGGGCGACCACGTCATCTTCCAAGGAAACGAAAAACATCGACAACCCCGGGTCACCTTGGCGCCCAGAACGGCCACGCAGCTGGTTATCTAGGCGTGCAGTGCGGTGCTTGGACGTGCCGATAACGGCTAGTCCACCGCTTGCAACTACTGTCTCGCGGTCACGGCCATCGGCGCCGCCGAGTTTGATATCGGTGCCGCGACCAGCCATCTGCGTTGACACCGTCACACGGCCCTCATCGCCGGCTTCGGCAATGATGCGTGCTTCTTCCTCATCGTTTTTCGCATTGAGCACATTGACGGTAATGCCCAGCTCACCGAGCACTTCTGCTAAATCCTCCGACTCAGCAACGTCTTGGGTACCCACAAGTACCGGTTGGCCCGTCGCGTGTAAGGTCTGGATTTCTTGAACGATGGCGTGGTTTTTCTCCGCCAAGGTGGCATAGACGCGGTCTTGTTCATCGAAGCGCTGCAAAGGCTTGTTGCGCTCAATGACAGAGACGTGCAGGTCATAGAATTGGCGCAGTTGGTCGGTTGCCTCGACCGCAGTGCCGGTCATGCCGCATACGGTGGGATAACGCCGCATCAATTCCTGCAAAGTAATCGTATCTAGAATGCGCCCGCCTTCAGATACTTCTAGGCCCTCCTTTGCTTCGACAGCGGTCTGCAGCCCATCTGGCCAGCGTTGCAGGTCGGCGACGCGGCCTTTGGACGCATCGATAAGCTGCAACTCGCCACCACTGACGATGTAGTGAATATCGCGAATCAGCAGCGCCTTAGCGTGCAGCGCCAGGTTGACTTTCACCAGCACATTGCCGATGTTTTCTTCCGAATACAAAGAATCAATACCGAGTTCTTTTTCAACACGGTGCGCGCCTGCATCGGAAAGCGCAACCGTGCGTCCATCTTGGCTGATGTGATAATCAATATTTTCCCGCAGCCTAGAGACCACATCGGTAATCTGCCCGGTAGGCGCATCCCCCTTGCGCGAGCCGGCTAAGACTAAAGGCACCAGGGCTTCATCGACAAGCACTGAGTCCGCCTCATCCACCAGCGCTACATCCGCCGGGGTCTGAACCGCCTGCTCACGCGCGGTAATCTGGTTATCGCGCAAGACATCAAAGCCTAATTCGTTAACGGGGGCATAAATAATATCGCTGCGATAGGCACTCCGGCGCTCATCAGCCGAAAGCTTTTCGGTCACGCTGGCAACGCTAAGCCCAAAAGTTTCAACCAGCGGCCGCATCCATTCAGCATCGCGGCTGGCCAGGTAATTATTGACCGTCACCACGTGCACGCGCTTGCCGGTCAAAGCAAAGCCTGTCGCGGCCATCGCGCCGACCAAAGTCTTACCCTCACCCGTGGCCATTTGAATAACGTCGCCTTCTAATAGGCGCAGCACCGCTTGCGACTGCACGTGATAAGGCTTAAGCCCCAGCTTGCGCTGCGCAGCCACCGCCAAACAAGCTAAGAAAGTTGACTTATCTTCTAACACTCCCCCCGCAGCGCATACGCGTGCACGGGCGGCAAGCTCTGCGTCATCAAGAAGCGAAAGCTGCTCTACCAAGCCTTCAGAATCGGTCACAATGGACTTAGATTTTTTATTGTTACGCTCGGACGATGAGCCCATTGCCTTCCAAAACCAATTGAATGCTGCCATGAGTGTTATTCCATCTCCCTAAAGCGGTATGTGTGATTTCTATTGACTCTAGTAGGGCAAGCTAACCCCACAAGAACCCAGCCCGTTATTCTATAAATCATGCAATCCGCGAATGTCACGTTTTCGTCTGCGGCCGGCCACCGTATCGCCGGCACCATCGATTTTCCTGATTCTCCGCCTAAAGCGTACGCAATCTTCGCGCACTGCTTCGCCGGCCACCGCCACACCCCAGGTGCAGCACGCGTCAGCAAGCAGTTGACCGAGTTTGGAATTGCGTGCTTGCGCTTTGATTTTCCAGGCTTGGGCCAGTCAGAGGGTGACTTTGCCGATACCTCATTTAGTGACAACGTCGCTGACATTCAGGCAGCAGCGAACTGGCTGAGTACCGAATACAATGCGCCGCAACTGCTCATTGGTCACTCTCTCGGCGGTGCGGCGGCACTCGCGGCGGCCGGATTGATCGATTCGATTAACGCCGTGGCGACCATCGGCGCACCTTTTGATCCTGCACACTCGGTGCTGCACTACGCCGATAAAATCAGCGCGGTCGACGAATATGGCGCTGTCGAAGTTGTGCTGGGCGGACGGCGCCTCACCATTTCCCGAAAGTTCTTAGAGGACCTTGCTGATACCAACCCCGAGGATTACCTGCGCGGGATGCGCAAGCCGTTGATGCTGGTGCACTCTCCAATTGATCAGACCGTTGGGATTGAAAATGCCCAGACCATCTTCCGCGTGACCCGCTACCCAAAGTCTTTGGTTGCACTCGACAAGGCCGATCACCTACTCACCCGCCAAGGTGCCGCGCAGCGTGCGGCCGACCTTATTGGCGCCTGGGCGGAGCAATACCTAGAACCGGATTACATTCCGGAAGAAGTAGGCCCTGGCGCTGCGGTCTCGCATTTGGCTAATGGCACCAAATTCGGCGTGGTGGTGCGCAACAATGATCGCTCCATCTCTACGGATCGCACCAAGTCCGACGGCGGTCGCGGGCGCGGGCACACAGCCGAAGGACTTTTGATGTCCGCTTTGGCCGCTGGCACAGCACAGGCTGTTAAGGAAGCAGCAAAGGGCATGTCGCTTGACGATGTCAATGTCACCGTCACCCACATTCACGAAGCCACCTTTGAACGCCGCATTGAATTGGTCGGCACATTAAGTGCTACGGAGAAAGCCACGCTGCTGGCTGCTGGCAAAGACGCAGAGATTGTTTCGTTGGTTTCTTCTGCTCATATCGTGGATGTGTTTTAAGCCCATGGACATTCTTAACCCTTTACCCGCCGATGTGCGCTGCCCGTGCGGCACCGGCTTAACCTTTGGCGAATGCTGCAAGAAATACCACGATGGCACCCCCGCGCCTACGGCGGAAACTCTCATGCGTTCACGTTTTAGCGCTTTTGTTACCGGTGACGAAGCATACTTGCTGCGCACCTGGGATCCAGCAACGCGCCCAGATTCGCTTGACTTCGAGGAAATTTTTGCCGCAGAACACGGCGTTCGTTTCTATCGCTTGGACATTGTCGACACGGTCGCGGGCTCGCCTCTCGATGACACCGGCATCGTCGAATTTGACGCTTATTACAAAGGCACCACCTCAGGTTCTCAGCGGGAGCGTTCAACTTTTCACCGCATGCAGCTACGCGATGGTTTCCCACGTGAATGGGTCTATTCCACCGGTGATATCAGCTAAACCGGGGGTTATTTTCCCTTCGAAATGCCAATCATGTAATCTCTAAGTCGTTGGTTTATTTTAAACCAACGGCGGACTATGGCGCAGCTTGGTAGCGCACTACACTGGGGGTGTAGGGGTCGCAGGTTCAAATCCTGTTAGTCCGACAGAAAATACCTCGCTCACACGGATTAAGCCGGTGAGCAAGGTATTTTCTATTGGTATGGATGAACGTAGTTCTTAACGCTTATCCATGTGGTAGCTGATTTCTTCGCTACTTGTCGTCGTTGGAGCCAAGTGTATCGTCGATCTTGTCGCGTGCGGTATCAACCTTGTCCGCGTGTTCTTCGCCGACCTTGTCCTTGGCGAAGCCTTCTCCCTTGTCCAAGTGCTCGTCGAGCTTGCCGTCCTTAGCAGTCTCAGATGCCTTGTTCTTTGCCTCGTCAAAAATACCCATTGTTGAAACACTCCTTAATACAAAATGCTTTGTCGTCGAATTATTACTTCATCAGGTCGTGCAATTCCCCACGATAAACACATCCGGAGAATCTCGCCATGAAAATCTTCTGAAAATTCGCGCAAAATTACCTAACTGACACACTCTTAACCACTTTGTGACCCGCATCCCTTGCCTCTTATGCGTGCTGAATTTACCCCCGAAAAAACGCTCATTGCCGTGGATCGATGCCGAGGATTTGCGTCGGGCGGTGTTAGGGTCGAATAATCACATTTAGTGGCCGGTTATCACGAATTTATTTCGATGAAATCTTTCTAAAATATATGACCGATCTTCACTGTGGTTGGTTCTTTCTCACCGGCTGTGGTCGTTGATAAGTCCTCGGCTGCTGGATTTTAAGCACGATGTGAAAGAAAGCTTCAAGGAGTCCCACCCGCATGACGCAAACCGAAACCCCGCCGCACCATCCCAAGGCCATAAACACCAACTGGATAATATCCCTCTTCGGTACCGCCGTGGGTGCAGGTATCTTGTTCCTGCCGATCAACGCTGGCGGTTTCGGATTTTGGCCATTGCTGATTGCCACCGTGCTCATCGGTCCGATGACATTTCTTTCGCACCGCGCACTCTCACGCATGATGAGCGCGTCGCCAAAGCCCGGCGTGGACATCACTGGGGTGGTAACCAGTTATTTCGGCCAGGGCGCCGGCGCGGTCATTTCTGTGCTGTACTTCCTAGCGATCTACCCCATCGTCTTAATCTACGGTGTCTCCATTACCAACACCGTCGATAGCTTCATCGTCAATCAGCTTGGCGGGCCTTCGATTCCGCGCTGGCTGCTGTCACTGTTGCTTGTCGGAGGCATGACCTTAGTCTTTGCATACGGCCAGCGTTTGATGCTGATTGTTACGCAGATTATCGTCTATCCACTCATCGTCTTCCTCGCGGCGGTCTCCTTCTATCTCGTGCCACAGTGGGACTTTTCCAGCTTCTATGAAACGGAAGGCACTACCTCCGGGATCTGGGCAGTCGTCATGATTTTGCCGGTGCTAGTCTTTTCCTTCAACCACTCCCCGGCTATCTCGCAGTTCACCCTGGCAATGCAACGCACCTGGGGCAAGGGCGCGGAGAAGAATGCGTCGAAGGTTCTCGGCATCACCGGCATCTTGCTCACGATTTTCACCATGTTCTTCGTGTGGTCATGTGCTCTGGCAGTCGGCGGTGACGGTCTTGCGCAAGCACGTGAGCAAAACATTCCCGTGATGTCTTATATCGCTAACACCACCGGCGTGCCAATCATGGCATTGCTATCTCCTATCGTGGCCATCCTTGCCATTGTCTCCTCCTACTTTGGCCATGCCCTCGGCGCTGCAGAGGGCGCACGTTTCATCGTCAAGAAATTTGTCCCTAGTATTAGCAACAAGCTGTCGATGACCACGTTGACCGTGGCTGTCAATGTTTTCATCTTCTTAACCGCATGGGCCGCAGCGATTGCGAATCCCTCGATTTTGGCGCTCATTGAATCCATCGGTGGACCATTCATTGCTATGATCTTGTACATCATGCCGATGTATGCGATGTATAAAGTCCCAGCGCTTAATCGTTTCCGCAATCACTGGACTGCTGCATTCGTCGTTTTCACGGGCATCGCCACCATTTCCGCCGCAATCGTAGGACTATTTTTGTGACATCTAGCTTTGGGCTATTTTGGCCAGGTAAAGAAGATGCCTTGAAACAGGCATCTCTTCCTGCCAAGGCTTCGGCGAGCAAGGCTTCGCCAACCCAAACAGATCTCTCTCACCCCGACGGAAATATTTTATACGCGGGTGACAACCTCGACGCCTTAAAATCTCTGGCCGCGCACTCGCCTGCCAGCGTTGACGTTATCTATATCGACCCGCCTTATAACACCGGCCGGGACTTTTTATACCGCGATAATTACCGTAACCGCCGTGAACACCGTTCGACGGATCACGGCCAATGGCATGCACAGTGGCTGTCGATGATGACGCCTCGGCTGATACTCGCTTGGCAGTTGCTCGCTCCGACTGGCCATATTTTTATCTCCATTGGTGAAGACGAAGTAGCTCACCTTCGCATGCTTGCCGATGAGCTTTTTGGCCAAGCGAATTTCGCCAACCAATTCATCTGGAAGAAAGGCGGCACGGGTAAAAACGATTCCCGTTTCGCCATCACCGAACACGAATATGTTCTGGCCTATGCCCGCTCGGCCGAATCCCCCGGCTTCAACACAGATCCACAAGGCCATACCACCACCAAATACAACTTTCACGATGACAAAGGCGCTTACTCCCTGGTGCGTTTGGATTCTAAAACCTTGGGCTATGTCCCCTCACTGGATTTTGCTATCCACGATGCCGAGGGTCAAGAGTATCTCCCGCATCAACCAGCCGGGCAAACGCAGGTTGCACGCTGGCGCTGGAGCAAAGAAAAAGTTGCCGAGAACTACGAAGACCTGGTCTTTCGCCGCGGCTTTGTGTATACGAAAAACTATCAGAAGCAAGGTGCGCGCCCGCGCAGTATTTTAGACGGCGAACGCTTTGGGGTAACGCGCTCTGGACGCCGCGATGCCGAATCTGCATTGGGGATTTCGGGCATCTTTGATTTTCCCAAGCCAGTTCGCTTGATTAAATATCTTGTTGATATTGGCGGGCCCAAAGATGCCAAGGTCTTAGATTTCTTCGCGGGTTCAGGCACGACTGCGCAGGCGGTAGCTGAGCTCAATGAGGCTGACGGCGGCACCCGGACAGTACAGCTGATGCAATTGCCAGAGCCGACCGCAAAAAGTAGCGCGGCGCACCGGGCGGGTTTTGAAACCATCGCCGATATTTGCTGGGCGCGCATGCACGCTGCTGGACTGCAGGCACAAAGAATCGAGCTTAGCTAGCGCTAAAGTCTTCATCTTCCATAGTTCCGGTTTCCACGGTGCGGGCTTCTTCCATACCAGCGGGACGTCCTGGGATGGAAAAGAAGTCCAAGACCTTATCGGTGGCAAAGCCAAAGCCTACATCGCTGGCATCGTCATAGTTGCCACCGGGCCAGACATGTTTGCCGCCACCGATGCGGATGTGTTGAACCGGATACTGACATTGCTCCCACTGCACCAAGAGCGCATTATTAGCCAGGCGCTCAGTGTTGAGATTGCCTTCGCAGCGGTTGCGCTGGGCATCCATGGAAACTACTTCAGGAACTGAAACATAGCGTTCCTTGTGGCGGGTTCCGCCGTAGTAATCCACGACTGGGTCCAACGTGCCGTGCATATCGAGCCGGCCGACTGGTTCACCCTTACAGGAGGCGTGAATAGCCTGGTAATACGCAGCTGAGACTGTCGCTACAGATTTGAAAACATCCGGCATCTGGCAGCCAAGGTAGGCAGCAAATCCGCCGCCATTGGACATGCCAGTGGCATAGATGCGTTCATCATCGACTGCGTAAGTGGCACGGAGCGAATCCACGATATCGCGGACAAACTGGGTATCTTCTGCACCGGTGGTTTTGGCATAAGGAGCTGGTGCCCACGCACGGTCTTCACCCGCGGGATAAGCCACGATGGCATCGGCAGCATCTAATTCCGTATAACGCTGCATCATCTCAGCGGTTTCTTTCCAACCATGGAAAGCCAGCACGACTGGCCACTTCTTGCCCGGTTGATAAGAGCTGGGCACATGCAGGATAAATTTCCGGCCCGAGGCAAGATTGATGGTTTGTGAAGAGCCTGGCTCAGGCCCTGCTAAAGGCGCAGAGGTAGGAAGTCCCAAGTCATAAGTGCCAGGGTTTGCTTCCGATTCGCTGCTAACAGCCGTCGAGCTCTCACCTGAAAGCGAGGAGGTTTCACCACGCGATGACACCTCCGAGCATGAGGCCAAGGTCGCAGTCAGCACTACCGCAGACAAAACAAGGGTGATCTTTTTAGCTGCAGCACGCCCGAAATGGCTGGTTGTGTGCACCTGAACTCCTCATTATTGATGATCTGCGTATCACTTTGATGACTTTGTCAGCCCCTATTGTCTACCACGCTGCCAAGCCGTCCAAAGCTGCTGGTAACGGCCATCAAATTCTAACAACTGCGCATGGGTTCCCCGCTCTACGACGCGTCCGTTGTCCATCACTAAAATTTCATCGGCACGCGATGCCTGATCCAACCTGTGTGCGACCACCAGTGCGGCACGGTCTTTGGCCAATTCCTCCGCTGCATCCTGCAACGATTGCGCACCTTGTGAACCTGCCTCGGCGGTGGCTTCGTCCATGACGACCACGCGTGGATTTAACAACATCACACGTGCAAGTGCTAACTGCTGTGCGGCAACCGGTTCCAATTGCAGGCCTTGAGCGCCGACTACGGTATCGAGGCCATCCGCCAACTGATGGAACCAGTCCGCGTTAACGCGGTCGAGGACTGCGATCATCTCGTCATCGGTGGCTTCTGGTTGCGCCAGGCTTAAGTCCTCGCGCAGGGTGCCGGAAAAGACGTGGACTTCTTGAGAGACCATCGCTAAGCGGGCAACGCGTTCTGAATCCGACAAAGAGGTTACTTCTACCCCATCGACTTTCACGGTTCCTGAATCTGGCACCCGCAGACCGGCGAGCAAAGCCGCGACGGTGGTTTTGCCCGCGCCGGAGGCACCGACGACGGCAACGGTTTTCCCAGGGTCAATGCTTAGTGAGACATCTTCTACTGCCCAGCCTTGGCCATAGGAAAATGAGACATCGTGGACTTCCACGTGGCCTTCTTTTGGCGGAGCACCAGCTGGCTTGGTGGGCTGCGGTGGATTGACCACCACGCCGGCGATGCGCGCCAAGGAGGCATAGCCCGATTGGATCGTATCCAGCACGCGCATCAGACCCATCAGTGGTCCCCGCAGACGAATCAGCATGAGCATCGCGCCGGTCACGGCACCTACGGTCATAGCACCTGATTGCACAGTGAGATAACCCACCAGCAACCCAGCCCCCAGCATGACAAACTCCACCGAGGTCATCCACAGCTGCAGAATAAGCATGGTCTTTCGGGCTGAGTAACCATGCTCGACTACGTCCCAGGAAGCAGTATGGATTCGGTCATGCATGGATTTTTCCATGCCAAAAGCACGCACGGTGGCGCGTCCACGGATAGCTTCAAGCACCCGGCGTGCACGATCAGCCATCGATGCTCGCTCGGCGGCGTAGCGTCCAGGGGCAACACGCAGATACCGTCGCGCGGCAATGACATAAATGGGAGCAGCAGCGACAATGACGAGCAAGAATTGCCAGTCCAGAGTAACGAGGGCGATGGCGGTGGTGATGATTGCAAAACCGGAGTTTGCCAAAATCGGGACGGTCTCAGTCACTGCCGCCGATAGCTCCGCAACATCATCGGTGGACCGGGATACTAAATCGCCGGAGCCAGCATCTTCCACGCGGTGGACTGGCAGCCCCAAGGCCGTACCCACCATGTCTTCACGCAAATTAGCGATTACGCGCTCCGTCAATCGCGAGAGCACGAAAAAGCCCCAAGCAGAAAAAGCAGCGGCAGCAAATGCTGCGATAACTAGCTCTGCCGTAATCCTCAGCAAACTAGTGCTACTAGCTGAAATGACCACATCGACGATACGGCCGAGCTGGATTGGAATCCAGATATTGGCCACCGCGCCAAGAGCAAGCAGCACAATAGCGAAAAGAAACTGCTGAGTTGCCTTTGGCACTTCCCGCAAGTGCCTGCTTAAGACCTTGCGGGTTTGGGGCCAGGTAGCGGTAGGAAAACGCATACTCATATCTACTTCGCTCCTACTTCTACGGCCTGCCAGGCAGGCGCATTGGTATAGACGATGGTCGGCTTGTCCGCGCGCGCTGCTGCGACTCGCTCGGCGATGGTCTGCTCAGTAACGGAGTCCACCGCCGTGGTGGGATCTTGCAGAATCAGAATCTCGGCATCGGCAGCAATAGCGCGCGCCAGCGCCACACGCTGGCGCTGACCACCGGATAGATGGCCGCCGTTTTCACCGACCTCGCGGTCAAAACCTCCCGGAATATCTTCCGCTGCGGCTATCTCTAGCGCCCACATAGCCCGCTCGCGGTCCGGGTGAACATTGTCCAACACGGTGCCTTCAAAAATATCGGCATCATGAGGTGCCACCAGGTATTTCTCCCGCGGCATATTGACTAATTCCGCAGGCGGCATTTCCGAGACCACGGTGATTCCAGGACGCAGAGCGGGTAGGGACGGATAGGAGGTGCTAAAGGAGGCGTCGGCAAGCAAAAGCTCTTGAATACGCCGTCCGGAGGCTTGCGCGGTTGCCCACCGCGATGCAATATTCTTACCCAGCATCGTCATCGGGGTGATGATAAATTGCGTCAAGCCAACCACCGTGATGAGCTCCCCGACTGTCATCATCTCAGCCAGTGCCATGACACCGGAGACGACACCGACGATGATGACGTAGAAAGCCCCAGCGGTTTCCGTCACAGCATTCAGGCGCGCCTGCGCCCCATTAGCCGCAACTGTCTTTTCATAAGCCTTGTCTGAGACCACCTCATAACGCGAACGCACGGTATCCACCGCGCCCAGGCCTTTGAGGATTCGAAGCCCTTGCACGACATCGGTCGCCGTGGCTGAGGCAGCTGCCAAAGCTCGCTGACGCGCCCCGGAGCGTTTGCGCAGCGGAGTAGCCGACTTCAGAGAAATCATCACGACCACAGGCCCGCCAAGCAGCACACCCAAACCTAGGGGAAGATTGACGCTGGAGACCATAGCGGCAACATAGATAATGGATGTGATCTCTGCGAAGGGAAAGACCGTCATTATTACGGCATCTGCCACACGCTGCGTATCTGAGGAGGCAATCGCCAACAACTCACCTGCGGTGCGCTGCTTGCCTGCCATGCCCTTGGGGTGAGAAATGCGGTCTGTGACCGTCATACGCAACACATGCCCGATTTCTAGACCTGCACGTTGAAATAGTGCCCGCCCAAACCAGCCGGCCGCGGCGTTGACAATAAATATCCCGAGTAATATAACCACCCACACCCACAACGTGGATATGCTTCCCACAGCAATTGCCCGGTCGATAGCCTGGCCCACGACAACTGGGGTCAAGCCATTACAGACAAAAGTTAAAGAAATTAGAATTGCTGCGGGAATGGTACGTTCTTTGCGGGAAAATATGGTTTTTAAAAGCCACCGCGGATCGTTTGCCTGTGGAAGAGCAGACACTAAAACACCTCACCCACTATCGAAATCTTAAAAAATAATATGATGCATCAACCTCTTCAGCCTAGCCCAGAACACTATCCCAGCTACCGGCCTCCCTCGCGCAAGCAAAACCCCAGGTTTGCAACCGCGCAGCATAAAGAAACATTGGCGAAGGCATTTCATGCTGGAGCTGATCTTTATGATGAAATCCGACCTGAGTACCCCAGCTTCATCGGCAAGCTAGCATCAGGTAAGCGGGCACTCGATATCGGTGCTGGAACCGGTAAGCTTACCCTTAGTTTGCCGCATGACTTAGTTGTCGCCTGCGATCCATCCCCCGATATGGTGCGTGTTTTACAATCCCACGGCATTAGCTGTTGGCGTGGCACCGCTGAGGATTTAGCAGTGGCTTCAGGATCCATCGATGCAGTATTTTGTGCACAGGCATGGCACTGGGTTGATGCGCAGGCCACCTGCCTAGAGCTTCACCGCGTCTTAACCCCTGGTGGTAAAGCAGTATTAGTCTGGAACACCATTGATGTCCACGCGGACCCATGGGTGCTGCGGCTGACCCGCATCATGCATTCCGGCGATGTTCAGCGTCCTGACTTTAAACCAGAAGTGCACCAGCCCTTAGTTATTTCTGAAGTGCACCACGACTTTTGGCAGCAGACGTTAAAAGCCGAGCAATTGCATACCTTGATGCACTCGCGGTCTTATTGGCTGCGCGCAAATGAGAAGACCCGACAACGCATGACCGGCAACCTTAACTGGTACCTCTATGAGCATATGGGCTTTCAACCTGGGACGGAGGTAAAAATCCCCTACCGAACGGACGCATTTGTTTTAAGCCGTTATGCTGGATAAGACGAAAAACATACACAACGCTTATCTTAAGGACTGATCAAGTGAGCTCCGAAGAACCTACCATCGTTCCGGATACACCAGTTGAAGATCTAACGCTTGACCGAGTGGCAGAAATCTTTGACGACAAGCAATTAGTCTACCGCCTGGAGAATGTAGAAACTCCCGACGGAGACCCCGGTACCATCCTGCGCACAGGCTTTTCTAACGCAGCCATCGCCATGCAAATCCGCGATAACACTTTAGTTATTGACTCACTGTGGCGTGGCGCGTTTCCTACCGCCCAGGGCCCACAGGTTCTCATGCTGACCAATCAGTGGAACCAAGACAACTTTGCACCTACTTTGCGCTTTTTCGACAGCAGCGCCGAGGAACTCGCGGTCTCCGCATTCCGTGAGCTACATGTTGGCGCTGGCGTATCGCGCAACCAGCTTGATGCGTTCGTCATGACCACCATTGATGCCATCTTGGGTTCCTTTGAATGGATCGAACAGAAGCACCCTGACCTTGTGACCTGGGAAAGCGAGCACAACCATGACTAATCCACAAAACTCTGCATCCGAAACCTCGGTTGATAACGCGCTTCCTGCCGTTGACATCGACCGCATCATCGAAGCCATGGATTCTTTCGATATCAAGTTGGAAAAAGCACAAGGCGCCGACGCCGTTGCGATGGCTAACCTCAACGGCCTGAACATCATGTTCGCTTTGCTCCCATCCGTGGTCATCGTCCGCGCCGATGTTGGCACTGATGCTTCCTTTGCTAATGCCGATGCTGGCCTGTTCTTGGCTGCAGGCCAGATCAACACCGTCTCTTTCGGCGCACGCGCGGTCATCACCGAACACGAAGACCAACTCATCGTTCGTACGGAGCGCGAATTTACCCACTTGGCAGGGCTTAACGATGAGCAGCTGAAGCAGTCACTCAAGGTCGCCGTCGATGGTGTCTTGGCCGCCCAGGACGCACTCGTAGCAGCTGCCGAAGAGATGGCGAAGCTCGGTTCTGAAACCGCCCAAGAAGAAACCGGTTCCAACTAGCACTAGGTTTGACTAGTGCCAATGTATAAAGCGCCCACCCTCGTCATGTGATGCAGGGATGGGCGCCTATTAATGTGCACGTTTTTAAGGTGCACGTTGAGGTTGCTATTCGGAGTCGAGAATCCGCTGGCGCTCAACTTCGGGGTCAAAATCTGCCTCTGGCCAATCCAGCTCCATCTTGCGAAGCTCATCCAGGATCAGGAATTTCAACGCCATGCGGGCATAAGGCTTGCTATCTGAAGGCAGGACATACCACGGCGCGTGATCTGCGTCAGTACGATTGATGGCATCGGCATAAGCCTGCGAATACTCATGCCAAAAGCCGCGCTCAGTAACGTCCCCATCGTCATATTTCCAGTGCTTCTTTGGATTTTCGACGCGCTCTAGGAGATTTTCGGTTTGGAACTCTTTCGAGATGTGCAAAAAGATCTTGAGGATACGAACATTGGCATCGGCAAGTTCTTTTTCATACTCCCGGATAGCTTCAAACCGCCGGTCGATCTCTGCTTCATCGACCCAGCTGTGCACCCGTTGTGTCACCACGTCTTCATAATGAGAACGGTCAAAAGCCACGACTTGGCCAGGCAGAGGATCGTGTTTGCGGATGCGCCACAAAAAGTCGTGCTTGAGCTCTTCGTCAGTAGGCTTGCCGAAACTCAAGGTCGTAGTTCCTTGCGGGTCAAAGACCGAAAAGACAGATTTTACTGCGCCGCCCTTGCCCGAGGTATCCATGCCCTGCAGCACAACCAAGATGGATGGCGCGTCTTTTCCAAGCGCACGAGCATTCGCAAAAAGCAGCTCCTGCAGGTCACTTAATTCCTCATCAAAGCGCTTTGCCTGCTTCTTTAAGGCCTTGGCGTTGCCGTCAAAACCGGGTGTGGCCCTCGGGTCAGAATCATCGAAATTAAAGGGCGTGGAAACACGCAACTTGCGGGCATCTTTAACTTTGAATTTACTCATCTTACCCACCTTACTTAAGGAAACGCCTTCGCCCTGCCCATTTTCCTAAGAAAGGTTTATGGGCAGGGCGAAATCTTCAAGGTCAAGCGGTGCGACTACTACTCAGACTCAGAGTCAATGCTCTCCTGCTCAGAAGCCTCTGGCTCTTCAGCCTCGATATTCATCGGGTTATCCTCGGAGCGGGAATGCGCAACATCGTCAAGCACTGCGTTGATGTACGGTGCTGCTGCATCGGTCGAGTACTCGCTGGCGAGCTCCACGCCTTCGGTTACTGCCGTAGCCAGGTCAATCTCATCCGAGTTGAACAGCAATTCCCACACTGCAACGCGCATAATTGCACGATCGACAGCCGGGATGCGGTACAGCTCCCAGTCCTGCGCCAAGAAGCGCTCGATGGTCGCATCGATTGTGTCCAATTCTTCAGCAACGCCGGCGACTAGCACCTTGGTGTATTCAGCAACAGGTGCGACACCGTGCTCGTCTTCACGAGCCAACTTCACGCGGTCTTCGACGATAGCTACGGGGTCGACGTCGCGATTTTCTGCCTCGTACATAATGTCGGCAGCACGACGACGCGCGCGGTAACGAGCACCATGACGGCGCTGCTTAGGCACACGGTGAGACTCAGGCTTTGCGTCCAGAACATGTGGGTTTGGTTCCTTATCAGAACCAGACCCGTCATTGATACGTTCTTCAGCCACGACTAGTTGCTCACACGGGACTGGTACTCGCCAGTGCGGGTATCAATCCGGACGACGTTGCCGATTTCGATGAACAAAGGAACTTGGATCTCAGCTCCGGTTTCCAAAGTTGCTGGCTTGGTGCCACCGGAAGAACGGTCACCCTGCAGACCCGGTTCGGTGTGCTCAATTTTCAGCTCTACGGAAATAGGAAGCTCTGCGAAAAGTGCATCACCTTCGTAGAAGGAAACCTGTACACGCATGTTTTCCTGCAGGAACTTCGCTGCGTTACCGAACTTGTCAGCAGGCAACTCAACCTGCTCGTAGTTGGTGTCGTCCATAACAACATAGCTGGTGCCATCGTTGTACAGGTAAGTCATATCGCGACGGTCAACCGTAGCGGTCTCAACCTTGGTGCCGGCACTCCAAGTCTTGTCGGTTACCTTGCCGGTAACAACATCCTTGAGCTTGCTGCGTACGAAAGCTGGGCCCTTGCCCGGCTTAACGTGCTGAAACTCGATAATCTGCTGAAGCTTGTTATCAATTTTGAGAACAAGTCCATTCTTGAAGTCGCTGGTGTCTGCCACGAGATTCTCCTGTGATGGTTCGTGTAAAAGTACGGTCTACTATCCTACTACACTGCGGTGTCCACACGTTACTGGACTAAAACAAGGTCATTTTAGCAACCGTGCAACATAGTCCTCATCGTTACTAAATGATCCGCAATTCTTTGGACATCGGGGTAATAATCTTCGGCGCCCCAGAAGTAATAATCAGGGTGTCTTCGATGCGGACGCCGCCTTTACCGGGGACATAAATACCCGGTTCGATGGTGAGCGTCATGTTCTCTTCCAAATAACCCTTACCGGTTACCGCTGCTGAAGGCCCTTCATGCACGTGAAGACCAATGCCGTGGCCTGTGGAGTGCACGAAGTATTCACCAAAGCCAGCATCTTCGATAATGGAGCGGCACGCGCGATCCACATCGTAAAGAGCGGTTCCCGGACGAGCTGCTGCTACGCCGGCGAGCTGTGCTTCTAAGACAACGTCGTAGATTTCCTTGGCAAAGTCCGTGACCTCGCCTGCTACGAAGGTGCGGGTCATATCGGAGTTAAACCCATGCAAGTGCGCACCGAAATCGATGGTGACCAAATCACCATTAGCAATCACGCGGTCTTCAGCACCGTGGTGTGGTTTCGCGGAATTAGGACCGGAAGCGACGATGGTGTCAAAGCTGACGCGCTCAGCACCAGCCTTGCGCATGCGGTATTCCAGATCCGCTGCAACTTGACGTTCGGTGCGGCCAATAGCCAGCTCCCCTGCCTCCAGTAAGTCTTCGAGGGCATTATTGGCCAATAAAGCAATCTCTTCGAGGCGCTGGAGCTCGTAGTAATCCTTTTTCTCACGCTGCTTTTCAATCACACCGGAAACAGGCACCAACGTAATATCTTCCGGGCAGGCCTCTTCCAACTTTTTAAATTCCTCAACGGAAACATAGGCCGCTTCGAAGCCCACGCGTTGTGGACCTTCCAGGCCTTCCAAAAGATTCGGTCCCACGCGACGCTGAATGGTTGCCTTGATATCAGGGACTTCTTCAGCAATCTGAGTGGTGTAGCGGCCATCGGTAGTCACGACAGCAGAGAGATCCTTGCGCAAGAGCAAGGCACCATTGGATCCGGAAAAGCCGGTTAGATAGCGCATATGGGTCAAGTCAGTAACTAAAATTGCATCGATGCGCTGCGCTGCCAACGTAGCAGCCAATGCCCGGCGGCGATTGCTAAAGCGAGTATCTGCCAAACCCATAATTACTATCTATCCTTTTCTCTCACGCCCGAGGCTTTCTTAGTCCTGCAAAACACCTCAGGCTGATGAATTTTTAATTAGCGTCGAATACTTCTGTAGCTTAGCTGCCTAAGCATCCTTTGGGGTGAGATCTTGGGTGAAAAATCCCAAGGCTGCAACGTAGCCATACACACCCAAACCAGCGATAACGCCGCGGGCTTTATCGGAAAGGTAGGAGTGCCGGCGGAAAGGCTCACGCGCGTGCACGTTAGAGATGTGTACTTCCACATAACCTTGGCCGTCGGCAATTTCGGCCAACGCGTCGCGTAAAGCTACCGACGTGTGAGTAAAGGCGCCAGGGTTGATGATGACGGCGGCGTTGTCATCGGCAGCCGCGTGCACAGCATCAAGCAGTACGCCTTCGTGGTTGGACTGCACAAAATCCAATTCCACGCCTGCCTTGTCTGCGTGAGCGCGCACGAGTTTTTCAATATCGGCCAAAGTAGTAGTGCCGTAGATTTCCGGCTGACGCTTGCCCAAGCGGTTCAAGTTTGGTCCGTTGACTACAACAATCTTCATGTGGAAATCTTCCTTCTTTGTCGTTACTACAGTGGTTGCTACTGAGAAATCGCGTCGTAGGCGGCGCGAAGCTCATCGATGCTCGGGCCTTCCAGGCGCGTCGTGCTCCCCACACCAGTCAAGGCCACAAACCGGATGGTGCCGTGACGGTTTTTCTTATCGCGCGTCATGGCCTGGTACAGCTCGTCGAAATGACCAGGCTCATAAGTTGTAGGCAGGCCAATACTGTGAAGGATACGCTCATGTTGGGCAACCAGGGAGGCATCGATAAGCCCGCGAGCTTGTGACAAGTGTGCGATGAACATCAAGCCCACTGCCACTGCCTTGCCGTGGCGCCAGGAGTAGTTCTCCCGCAACTCCACCGCGTGGCCGAAAGTATGACCGTAGTTCAGCGTCTCCCGCAGACCGGCTTCCTTCAGGTCTTCACCAACGACCTTGGCCTTAACCGCTACGGAGCGCGCGATCAGCTCTGGCAGGAATCCGTCTGGATCCAAACACGCTGCAGGGTCTTGCTCATAACGTTCAATGATGACCGGGTCATGGATAAAGCCCGTCTTGATGATTTCAGCCGAGCCGGCAATGATTTCATCGGCAGGTAAAGTGCGCAGGCGCTCTAAGTCGATAAACACGGCGGAGGGCTCATGGAAGGCGCCGACGAGATTTTTACCCGCCGCGGTATTGATTCCTGTCTTGCCGCCGACTGCTGCGTCTACCATCGCTAACAAGGTGGTAGGAACCTGGATGACCTTGATGCCGCGCATCCAAGTCGCGGCAACGAAACCGGCCATATCGGTTACTGCTCCACCGCCAAGTCCCACGATTGCATCGGTGCGGGAGAAATTCTCCTCACCCAGGCGATCCCACAACTTAATCGGGTTAGCAACTTGCTTGCCTGCCTCGGCATCAGGTACTTCTTCCACGACGACCTGCAAGCCTTCGGCCTGCAAATGCTCGGCCAACTGCGCCGCCGGCGCAGCGATGCTGGGCTGGTGCACAACCATAACTTTGTCGGCACCTGTTGCCTTCGCGTGCTCTGCGATGCGCGCATCCAGGCCTTGGTCAATGACCACCTCGTAGGGAGCTGGTCCATTCACGGCGATTGTGGTCACTGTCATTGCCTTTCTGCGCTTTCACGCAAGGATTTAAGCAGGTGATTGAACAAAGTGTTTATAAACAAACGGTGTCGAGGAATCCCAGGATGTCCCCAACTACTTGCTGCGGGCTGCGGCCATCAGTACGGGCGCGGAAATTGGCTACCTCGCGGTAAAACTGCTTGCGCGCTTCAATGAGTTCGCGGTAGTGCTCCACGGGATCATCCGCTGCGAGTACCGGACGAGTAGATTCCCGCGCGGTGCGGCGTGCGCCTTCTTCCGCGGAGACATCGACAAGCACCACGGTGTGGTTTTCTAGAAGCTGGCGGGTCGTTTCCGTCAACACGGCACCACCACCAAGGGAAACTACGCCATCTGATGCCAAAGCTTCAGCAACGTGCTCGGCCTCAATCTCGCGGAATTTGGGTTCACCGAGATCGGAGAATACTTCGCCGCAAGACTTACCTTCTGCTTCTTCAATTAGCTGGTCAGAGTCCACTAAACCAACGTTGAGGGCACGGGATAAGCGCCTGCCGATGGTGGATTTGCCAGCACCAGGCGGGCCGACCAAGACCACGCGGGGGCGAGTAACCGCAGTCGGCTGCGGCGGGATATTGGGAAGAGTCATGATTAATTTTCCTGGTCAAAAGCCAAACGCTGTGCGACGTATTCTTGGTAAGCAGCGATATTACGCTTGGTTTCCTCGACGCTATCGCCACCGAATTTATCTAGGACCGCGCGTGCCAGCACCAAAGCCACCATGGCCTCGGCTACGACACCGGCAGCAGGAACAGCACACACATCAGAGCGTTGGTGGATACCAGTTGCTGCCTTACCGGTCGCCATATCCACGGTCTTCAGCGCGCGTGGCACGGTGGAAATTGGCTTCATGGCAGCGCGCACGCGCAGCTGCTGACCATTGGTCATGCCGCCTTCTAGGCCGCCAGCGCGGTTAGTGAGACGGTCAACGCCGTCTTCAGTGCGCACCATTTCATCGTGGGCCTGTGAGCCTGGGCGGCGAGCTTCTTCAAAGCCATCGCCAACTTCCACACCCTTGATGGCCTGGATGCCCATCAGTGCCGCAGCCAGTTGCGCATCCAAGCGGTCATCACCGGAGATGTGCGAGCCTAGGCCGATCGGAAGGCCATCGACAACAACCTCAACGATGCCGCCGAGGGTATCGCCTTGCTTCTTCGCTTTTTCAATCTCTGAAATCATGGATTCTTCAGCGGCCTTGTCAAAAGAGCGCACTGGAGATTCATCAATCGCACTAAGGTCATCAAAACTCGGTGCTGGGCCTTCGTACTTTTCAGAAGGTCCAATGGAAATCACGTGTGAAAGCACCTCGACGCCAAGGGTTTCACGCAGGAAGCTACGTGCCACGGTTGCCGCTGCAACACGCGCTGCGGTCTCACGTGCCGAAGAACGCTCCAAAATTGGGCGCGCTTCGGAGTGTCCGTACTTAATCATGCCGGCAAAGTCCGCATGACCTGGGCGCGGGCGGGTAAGTGGTGCGCCACGGCCCGATTCCATGGCCTTGACGTTTTCTGGATCTTCCATGTCCAGCTTTTCTGCGGACATGATCGTGGTCCACTTTGGCCACTCAGTGTTACCAATCATGATGGAGATTGGGCTGCCCAAGGTATATCCATGCCGAATGCCAGTGAGCAAAGTTAGTTCATCAGCTTCAAACTTCATGCGTGCACCGCGGCCATAGCCAAGGCGACGACGAGCAAGCTGGAATGAAATTTCATCACGGTCAACGGGTACCCCGGCCGGCATGTGCTCAAGCATCGCGATGAGCGCCTGGCCGTGGGATTCTCCTGCAGTAGTCCAACGAAGCATGCAAACCATTATCACATGTGGCAAACCTTAATGAACCATTTGGCTCCCCGTTTGATTCAGCACTCCCCCTACCAAGGTGTAAAAACTACTATCGCAGTCGCAAAAAGCATGGCTGGCCCGTTGGGTGGATCTGCACGATCAATGCCGCGCTGCCTAGCTCTCCCCCGCAAAATCAGGCCCCATATCAGCGCTATCACCGCTGTCAGCCCGATTGCTACCAAAAGTGCAAAGACTCCAGAGTGCTTCACCATGACAACCCCGAGCGACACCGCCAGCTTTATGTCGCCCCCACCCATGCCCTGTCCGTTGCTGGCTAGGGCCAGCAACAAATAAAGAGCTGACCATAAAAGCCCCCACAGCGCATGCCACTGCAGGGTAAATCCAATCCACCCAAGTGCCAAGGCTGCTGCCGGCAAAGTGAGAAAGTCCGGCAAGCGGCGCTGCCGAACATCATAAATTATTAGCGCTACTGCCCACACAGCTGCGCCCCCGAGCCCCACGATGGGCACAGCCTGTGCTATTAAATTCTGCATCAACACACTCCCCCAAGTATGCTTCACTTCCGGTCATAAGACGTCTACATCTCAGCGTACCGGCGTTTTACTTAGTACAGGCGGTTGACGTTCTTGTCACGCATGTAAACCTTCAAAGCTTCAAACATGGCTTCGCGTGGCGCTTCCTGGCCAGTGAACTGCTCAAATTGACTAAACGCTTGATAAGCCAGCATGCGATGCCCGCCGACTGTCGGGTAGCCATCGGAAGCCGCGTGCACGGTGAGCGGAGTTGGCCATGGGTCGTAGATAACGTCCAAGATTGGAGCGTGCGCCAGCGTCTCTTCATGACCTTCTAGCGCGGGTGATGGCACCGTGGAGATAATAACTTCTGCGCGCTGCGCAATCTTTTCGATGTCATCGGAATAGGTCACCGGCGTAATATTTTGACCAAGAGATTCCGTCAGATGTTGCAGCTCACTGCGGCGGTCAGTGCGGTTTAAGAGATCAATGTTCTTAATACCACGCTGCGCCAGCGCCCACAGAGCTGGGCGTGCGGTTCCGCCAGAGCCAATGAGCAATGCCCTTTGTTGCGTGGTTGAAGAATCACGCACCCGCAAGTTATCAGCACGGCCAAGCAGCTCGGTCAACGCCCCTTCAACGCCTTCGGTGTCGGTATTATCTGCGCGCCAGCCGCCTTCAATACGCACCAAGGTATTGGCAGAGCCCATCAGTCGCGCGCGGTCGGTAATTTCACATGCTAGAGAAAATGCTGCGAATTTACCCGGCATGGTCACCGAAAAGCCGCGGTAGTCTTCTTCTGATCCGCTCACGATGCCCGGTAGTGTCTCGGCATTCGCCTCAATCCGGGTATATGACCAATCATCAAGGCCCAACGCCTTATAGCCCGCGGTATGCAAGATTGGGGACATGGAATGGGCAATGGGCTGGCCTAAGACCGCTGCGCGTGGCATATACTCTCAAAGCTCCTTGTGTGCCGGCGCCGGAAACTTTCGCTGAAACGCCGAGAAGGTAATAGGAAGTAATTAGGGAAAAAGACAATGCGCGATGATAAACAGCACGCATTGTTTAGTCTACTGACGTTGGGTATCCAAGATGCCAGATTCGATGGCGCGATCTACTTGTTCCAGATGCTCTTCGAAGGTATCGGTAAAGACCGTGGTGCCCTGATCGTCGATAGTCACGAAGAAGAGCCACTGACCTTCCGCTGGGTTTTCCATGGCTTGGATTGCTTCTTCAGATGGAGAAGCAATCGGGGTCTCTGGCAAGCCATCCATCGCGTAGGTATTCCACGGGGTAACTTTCCCGCGGTCCTCGTCAGTTGTAGCCAACTCCACATCTTCCAAGCCGTAGTTGACCGTCGAGTCGAACTCTAAGCGCATCGGCTCATCAAGGCGGTTGAGAATAACGCGAGCAACCTTATCGAACTCTCCAGCTGGAGCTTCACGTTCTACCAAAGAAGCAGACGTCAATAGCTCATACGGAGTAATGCCGATGGCGCGGGCACGCTCTTCAATGCCTGTCTCGTTATACCGCTTGGTGGAACGGGTAATGAGATCGGTCAAGATCTCCTGGGCGTTCATATTTGGGTCCAAGACGTATTCACCCGGTGCAATCAGGCCCTCGATACGCTTCGGATCGTTTCCGCGAGCACGAATATCCTCAAGTGCCCACTCCGGTGCGCCCAACTCTGCAGGATCAACGGAAGCTGCCGTGTCTTCTAGCTCTTGCTTATTAACGCATTGGCCATCATTACAGGTTACGACCTCAATCAGTGAGTAAATGCCGTAGCGAGTATCGCCGCCTAAGACGTTAATGTCCATCAAGGTTGAACCACCGTGGACGGCCAGCATGTCCACGCGGTTTTCTTCATTGAGCAGTGCCTCCACTGCCGCATTGCCGCTCATCTGACCCTGCAAGCGGTAAAAGCCCGGCTGAATATTGCCTGCATTGGTGTTGCTCGCTGCTGCGGCTTGGAACGCGGCATTGGATTTAACAATGTCGCGTTCTTCCAGCTCGGGGCCAAGCTCAGAAATAGAAGAGCCTTCAGGGATTTGCACG
Organism: Corynebacterium stationis; assembly: GCF_001941345.1. Taxonomy (NCBI): domain Bacteria; kingdom Bacillati; phylum Actinomycetota; class Actinomycetes; order Mycobacteriales; family Corynebacteriaceae; genus Corynebacterium; species Corynebacterium stationis. The sequence continues at coordinate 1,321,864 of NZ_CP009251.1, read as the reverse complement.
AGCTCTACTGAGCCGTTGCCCTCGCCCTGGTAGTCATTGCCTTCAGATTCCCCGCCACTGCCGCTAAGCACGCGCATGGCGATGTACACTACGGCACCGATAATCAACACGAAAGAAGCGATCAATACCGCTAGTCCACGCTGACGACGCTTTACATGGACGGGGGCCATTGACCTGGCGGGATTAGCTGACTTGCCGGACTTGGCCAGTCGAGGTTCTTTGTGGCTCACGAAGGTTTCGGCTCCTTGGGGTCGTTTTCATTGCGAATGCCCGAAAGCGTCACAATGTTGCCATCTACAAGTATTAACGCCACCACATTAGTCGCTCCGTGTTAGTTAAGCGAGCAGGCATACCGATAGATCGTTACCTTTTTGAGATATCTTTGCCCCCAGCACGTTATATTCAAGCTAGTTTAGCCGCCTAAAGCAGCTGCACGTCCGTCGAGCCAGGACTGCAAAATCTCTACTGCAGCAGCCTGGTCGATGACGAAGCGTCCCTTCTTATCGCTTACCCCCGATGCGCGCAATGCGGTAGTTGCGACGACGGTGGTAAGGCGCTCATCCCCCATGCGCACCACAGGTGCCGGAGAAGGGGGCGTGGGATCTGTAGCAAAAGGCTTATTCAAACGGCGCTTCAAACGAAAGGCGATCTCTTTGGCGTGCTTGACACTCGCAGAGCCATTGCCTTGGAGGTCACGTGGTAGACCGACAACGATTTCCACGATGCCGTATTCGGCAATGATAGACAGCAGCCTATCGATGTCACCCTTATCAGGGTCTTTTAACCCGGTTTCCCGAGGCACGGTCGCAACTGGTGTGGCAAGACGTGCATCGCGGTCAGAGACCGCCACGCCAATGCGCACCGTGCCAACATCTAAACCGAGCCGACGCCCAAGGCCTGGGTCGTCTACTCCGGGAGTGTCTGGGGAAACTTTTGCCATGTTTAATTACGCCTGGACTTAAAGAGTTTCTGCAAAATCGCGGACAGCAGCAAAGCCCTGCTCGATGCCACCAGCATTGCTGCCAGCACCCTGCGCCATATCTGGCTTGCCGCCACCGCGACCATCAACGTAGCCACCAAAGAGCTTGACTACATCGCCGGACTTCACGCCGCGCGCTACAGCCGACTTGGTTGCCGCAGCAATAAACGGCAGCTTGCCATCATTTTCGGAAGCCAAGACGACAATCGCGTCGTCATTGCTCAAACGGTTACGCAAATCAGTAGCTAAGGTACGCAGGTCATTAGCCGCAACACCATTAGGCAGGTTCAAGGTAAGCACCTTAAATCCATTGATGTCCTGTGCCTGAGCTACAAACTCAGCAGACTTAGCCTGCAGTTGTGCCTGGTGCAGCTTGGCGATTTCCTTTTCAGCCTGCTTGAGCTTCTCTGTCAGCGAAGCAATACGGCCTGGTAGGTCATCGGAAGGAACCTTGAGGTCCTTCGAGACAGCATCGATAAGCGCTGCTTCCTTAGAGTAATAACGGAAAGCATCCATACCCGAGTAAGCCTCAATACGACGTGCACCAGAGCCCACGGAAGACTCACCCAATACAGATATTGGGCCAATCTGCGATGAGTGGCTGACGTGCGTACCACCGCAGAGCTCAATGGAAAATGGTCCACCAATTTCAACCACGCGCACATCGTGACCGTAGTTTTCACCAAAGAGTGCCATCGCACCCATTGCCTTGGCTTCTTCCAACGAAGTCTCAATGGTGTTGACGGCAAAGTCCGCATCCACTGCCTGGTTAGCAATCAATGCAATCTCTTCCAGCTGTGCATCAGACAGCTGTTCGGTGAAGTTGAAGTCAAAGCGCAAGTAACCTGGACGGTTCAAAGAACCTGCCTGCACAGCTGTTGGACCTAGAACCTCACGCAAAGCTGCGTGAATGAGGTGGGTTGCAGTGTGCGCCTGTGTTGCGCCGTGACGCCACTTCTGATCAACCTCAGCGGTGACCTGGGAGCCCAAATCTAGACCACCCGATGCAACGGTTGCCTTGTGCACCCACAGTTTCTTACCGATCTTCTGCACGTCTTGAACATTCAGAACGGTATCACCGGTAAAGATGCGACCGCGGTCTGCCATCTGTCCACCTGATTCCGCGTACAGCGGGCTGTGGTCCAAGATGACTTCGACTTGCTCGCCTGCACCAGCTGAGGTGACTTTCTCACCATCGCGCACAAGGCCGATAACCTTTGCGTCTGAAGCAAGCTCTTCATAACCGGTAAAGACAGTTGGCTGATTATCAACCCACTCACGGTATAGCGACTCATCCGCATGCCCGTGCTTCTTTGCACGGTTATCTGCCTTCGCGCGCTCACGTTGCTCGGTCATCGCAGCGTTAAAGGAATCCATATCAACTTCTAGGCCAGCCTCTGCAGCCATTTCCAAAGTCAAGTCGATGGGGAAACCATAAGTATCGTGCAACTCGAAAGCTTCCTGGCCCCGCACCACGGTCTTACCTTCAGTCTTGGCAGCCGCTGCGACCTCATCGAAGCGGTGCGTGCCGGACTCCAAGGTCTTGAGGAAGGACTTTTCTTCGTTCAGGGCAACGCGCAGGATACGCTCGCGGTTTTGCGCGATCTCTGGGTAGGACAGTTCCATGGTGTCCATGATGGTGTTCATGAAACGCTCAAGAACTTCTGCCTGCGCACCCAACAGACGTGCTGAACGGATAATGCGGCGTACCAAACGGCGCAGGATGTAACCGCGACCTTCATTAGATGGCGTTACACCATCCAAAATCAGCATCATCGCGGTGCGCGAGTGGTCAGCAATCACGCGGAAACGCACATCATTGATGCGCTCATCTTCTGGATCTTCATAGGTAGCGCCGGTGACCTTTTCAGCCTCAGCGATAACCGGTGCCAAAAGGTCAGTCTCATAGACATTGTCTACGCCCTGCAGAATACAAGCTACGCGCTCGATGCCGAGGCCGGTATCAATGTTTTTCTTCGGCAGCTCACCAAGTAGTTCAAAGTCTCCCTTGCCGTTGCCTTCACCACGGATGTTCTGCATGAACACGAGGTTCCAGATTTCCATGTAGCGGTTGTCATCGGCTTCTGGGCCGCCCTCGACGCCGTATTCCGGGCCGCGGTCGTAGTAGATCTCAGAACATGGACCACAAGGGCCAGGCACGCCCATGGACCAATAGTTGTCTTCCATGCCCATGCGCTGAATACGTTCCTTAGGAACGCCAATCTTTTCGTTCCAGATTTTTGCTGCCTCGTCATCGTTGAGGTAGACGGTAACCCACAAGCGATCAGGGTCTAAGCCAAAGCCGCCTTCGTCGACGGAGTTGGTAAGCAGTGCCCATGCATTTTCGATTGCACCCTCTTTGAAGTACTGGCCAAAGGAGAAGTTGCCTGCCATCTGGAAGAAAGTGTTGTGACGGGTAGTAATGCCTACTTCTTCAATGTCCAAGGTGCGGACGCACTTTTGGATCGAGGTGGCCAAGCCATTAGGAAATGGCGGGTTTTGCTGACCTAAGAAGTAGGGCTTGAACGGAACCATGCCAGCGTTGACGAACAGCAGGTTCGGGTCGTCCAGAATCAATGAGGCGCTCGGTACCGCTTCATGTCCGCTATTGACGAAGTGTTGCGTAAACCGTTCGCGAATCTCATGAGTCTTCACTGTGCAGTGTCCTTTTGCATCTATCGGTAGTTAAAATCACAAGCCATAATAACTACTACTGGGCTAAATCTTTTTGCCGCGCTTGGGCAATACCTTGTTAAAGCGCGGACTCAACACCACAAGACTTTACCCGTCTTGGGCGTTGGTTCGGAATACGGGGCAGGAATTTCTCTAACTCGAGATTTTATTTACTTCCGCCGGCGTTTTTCTCATCCCGCACGATCCCGCGCAACCGTGGGAGATATTCATAAATTCGCTTCTCCGCACCGTGGTTGGTGGGTTGGTAGTACCGGGCATCCGCCAGTTCCTGCGGCAGATATTGCTGGGCGACGACACCGCGTGGATCATCGTGTGGAAATTTATATCCGACTGCACTTCCCAAACGCTTTGCACCTTCATAATGTCCATCGCGCAAATGCGGCGGCACATGCCCAATCTTGCCGCGGGCGATATCTTCTTGTGCCGCTGCAATAGCTTGCATCACCGAGTTGGATTTCGGTGCAGTAGCTAAGTGGATAACCGCCTGTGCCAGCGGGATGCGGGCTTCCGGAAGACCGATCAATTGCGCGGCTTCAGCTGCTGCCACCGCGGTAGGCAGTGCTGTGGGATCTGCCATGCCAATGTCTTCAGAAGCGTGCACGATCAAGCGCCTCGCGATAAACCGTGGGTCCTCCCCTGCCTCGATCATGCGCGCTAGGTAGTGCAAGGCAGCATCCACGTCTGATCCACGAATGGATTTAATAAAAGCTGACACCACGTCGTAATGCTGATCGCCGTCACGGTCATAGCGCACCACTGCGCGGTTTACGCTGGCGTTGAGCACCTCCGTGGTTAAAACCGGCTGTGCAGCGCCTTCCCCGTCCGACTCACTTTCAGTGGTTTTTGAGTACACGTCCTCAGCGGTTTCGGCAGCTGCTTCGAGATAGGTCAACACTCTGCGTGCATCGCCACCGGCGAGCATCGTCAACTGCTCTTTGGCTTCATCTGTTATCTTGATGCGACCTTGCAGTCCGCGGTGTGACTCGATAGCGCGATCGATTAACTTCGCAATGTCGGCAGGTTCCAGGGAGTTTAGCTGCAACAACAGTGAGCGAGAAAGCAACGGCGAAACCACCGAGAAAGACGGGTTTTCCGTGGTTGCTGCCACCAGGAGTACCGTGCGGTTTTCAACAGCCGCGAGCAACGCATCCTGCTGAGTTTTGGAAAAGCGGTGTACCTCGTCGATGAAAAGTACTGTGCGTACCCCGCGGATAGCCTCTTGGCGGGCGTGGGTGATTACTTCTCGAACTTGTTTGACCCCGGAGTCGAGCGCGGACAAGCCAACGAAATTCTGTCCCATAGTTGCAGCGATCAGAGAGGCAATCGTGGTTTTGCCGGTGCCGGGAGGTCCGTACAAAATGACTGAGGCTTCACCAGAGCCTTCTACTAACCGGCGCAATGGCTTTCCCGGTGCCAGAAGATGGTCTTGGCCTAAGACTTCATCCAGGTGCTGCGGACGCATGCGAGCAGCCAATGGAGAACCCGTGTGCGCAGCAAACATCGCCCCACCACGTCCAGCTATGCCTGAAGCAGAATCCCCTTCCGATTCGGCAGACGGACCGGTTGGAAATAACGAATCTTGGGTCATGACTACCTTCTCACCATTTGAAAAGCCCTAAGCCTTGAACAGTCTCTTGGATAGCCCCAGTGAGGCGGCCAAGGAGATGCCTAGGCTAGCGATAATTGATCGGGCGTGGCTCCCGCAGCCGGTCGGCAACCTGCTGGCTAAATTCCTCAATGGACTTATATTCCTCAGCATAAGAGCCACGTCCGCGACGTCCTGCAAACCTGTGGAGCGATTCGAATGTCTCATAAAGGTCGCGGCGAATCAAAAGCTCATCGTCGCTAAAGGGAGCCTGGTTGCTTCCGCGCAATAGGGAATTAGCAAAAACGTCATCGATCTCGCGGTCTTCAGAAGAAAATGCTGCTAGCTCTTCCACACCACCGGCGTACATGGTGGCAACGCTGGAAAGTGCCCATCCAATGAGTGAACGCACAATCAAGCGGTTAAGTTCTTCACTTTCGCCAAAGCGTGGCCAAGTTTCTACTACCTCGCGAGCCCACGCATGGATGAAGACATCTCCTTCTTCATCTGAGATCGGGCGAGCGAACAGGAACTGTGGGAAGCCTGCAATAACGCACGCCACGTCAAAGCCAACGTTTCTAAAGCCTGCCCATTCATAATCCAAGAAGGAAATCTTCTGGGAAACAATAATGTTGTCTGGCGACAAGTCGAAAGGAGTAAATGCTCGCTCGTTACCGCTTAGCAGTGTCGCAGCGGACGCGTTCGCGTAGCTAGAAACAGCCTCCGGCGGGGTCAGTCCTGCGCGCTGGAGAATTTCCAAGCCGAGATAAATCGAATTGTGCAATGCTTCCGCACGCAATTGATAGTTGATGATATCCGGTTGATTGCGGATTACACGGTTAGCAAGCGCTTCGAAGTCAGGCTCGCGGCCAGCAGTATCGGCATGCATCTGCCCCAACTCCGTGCCAAGTGCGCGGATTACTTGCAGACGCTCTTCATCATCAGCTTTTGCCAAGGTATCCGACAAAGTATTGGAGTCGCCTAAGTCAGTGAGCACCAAAATACGCTCATCAATATCGTGCGCTAAAAGCACGGGTCCTGGCCTGGTGTCTTCGGATAGCGAGGTGGTGAATTGATACGCCACTACCTCACTGATGAAGGCCACATCATCCAAAGCCTGCCCCGTTGGCGGGTTGTGCTTAAGCACTACCGTGCGCTGTTGCAGAAATGGTGAGGATGCAACCCGTGCGCGCAGGACGACTGCATGGCCAGAACCAGAGAGTTCTTCTACTTCGGAGAGCTTTTGTTGACCGCCAAACCGCCGCGACAGCAAGTCTTGAGCGATGTCGACGACTTGTTGTTGTTCTAGGTTCACGGTCTTCTCCTTGAGTCTGGAACCACAAATACCACGGAAGAGTTTTCGCGGCAGAAACTAGTGGTTCCATTTACTAGCTTCTGCTCCCGCACACAGGTCTTTTATCGATATGCGCGGGAGAATTCGTATTAAGCTTCAGCCTGGTCAGCAGGCTTAGCGTCTGCCTGTGCCTTAGCTTTTTCTGGCTTGAAATCAACGCCAGTTTCCTTACGCTGCTGCGCAGGAATTGGTGCTGGCGCATCGGTGAGTGGGTCTACTCCGCCACCGGACTTCGGGAATGCGATGACGTCGCGGATGGAGTCGAAGCCGCCGAGCAGCGAGACGATACGGTCCCAGCCTAAAGCGATGCCGCCGTGTGGTGGCGCACCGTACTGGAAGGCATCCAAGAGGAAGCCGAACTTCTCCTGTGCTTCTTCTTCGCCGATACCCATGACGTTGAAGACGCGCTTTTGCACATCAGCGTTGTGGATACGGATGGAGCCGCCGCCGATTTCATTGCCGTTGCAGACAATGTCATAAGCGTAAGCCGTAGCCTCACCTGGATTCTCATCAAAAGAATCCATCCACTCTGGCTTAGGAGAGGTAAAGGCGTGGTGCACAGCGGTCCATGAGGAGTTACCCAAAGCAACGTCACCGGATGCGGTGGCCTCAGCTGCTGGCTCAAACATTGGAGCGTCAACAACCCAGGTAAATGCCCAGTCGCCTTCCTTGATGAGGTCGTTCTTGCGAGCGATCTCTCCACGTGCAGCACCTAACAGTGCACGGGAAGACTTCGTATCACCAGCAGCGAAGAAGATCGCATCGCCAGGCTTAGCGCCGACGTGCTCTGCAATGCCTTCGCGCTCAGCGGCGGTAATGTTCTTCGCAACTGGGCCACCCAAGGTTCCATCTTCGGCAACTGTGATGTAAGCAAGACCCTTAGCGCCGCGCTGCTTTGCCCATTCCTGCCAAGCGTCGAACTGGCGACGTGGCTGAGATGCGCCACCTTCCATGACGACCGCGCCGACGTATTCGTTCTGGAATACGCGGAAGGTGGTGTCCTTGAAGAAGTCGGTGCACTCTACGAGCTTGATATCAAAGCGCAGGTCTGGCTTATCGGTGCCGTAGTACTTCATGGCATCCGCGTAGGTCATGCGTGGGATCGGAGTGGTGATCTCGTATCCGATAAGCTTCCACAGCTCAGCAATGATCTCTTCGCCCAAGGCGATGACGTCTTCTTGGTCAACGAAGGACATCTCAACGTCCAGCTGAGTAAATTCTGGCTGGCGGTCTGCACGGAAGTCTTCGTCGCGGTAGCAACGTGCCAACTGGTAGTAACGCTCCATGCCAGCAACCATCAGCAACTGCTTGAACAGCTGTGGGGACTGCGGCAGTGCGTACCAGGAACCTGGCTTCAGACGTGCTGGGACCAGGAAGTCACGCGCGCCCTCTGGCGTAGAGCGGGTCAGAGTTGGGGTTTCAATCTCGGTAAACTCGTGGCGGTCCAGAACGCGGCGAGCAGCGCGGTTAGCAGCCGAGCGCAGACGCAGTGCGTCGCCTTGGGTCTTGCGACGCAAATCTAGGTAGCGGTAGCGAAGACGTGCTTCTTCGCCTACTTCACCGGAAGACGATGGGTCATCGATTTGGAATGGCAGTGCTGCAGACTTATTCAACACCTCGAGCTCGGTGACGTTAAGTTCAATCTCGCCAGATGCCAGGTTTGGGTTCTCTGAACCTTCTGGGCGAGCTTCAACAACGCCGGTTACCTTCACGACGAATTCCGAGCGCAGTTCGTGAGCTTGCTCAGCAACCTCAGACTCGCGGAAGACAGCCTGTGCGAGACCGGAACGGTCGCGCAGGTCAATGAAGATAACGCCGCCGTGGTCACGACGTCGGGAAACCCAACCGGTTAAGGTGACGGTTTCTCCGGTTAGCTCTTTGCGGAGTTCGCCCGCTAGGTGTGTACGCAACACGTTTGTGTTCATTCCTTTCAAGTTTGCAGCCACTTCTTCGACCATCGCCTTGCGTAGACAGCGCGCGCGACAAGGAGGAAGAAGACATGAACGGCCCAAGTCTACTCGTCTTTATCGCGCCCTTCTCTAAAGGGGTCAATCTTAGTCATCTAAATATTCCGTATTCTGCATCAAGGGCGTTGCGCGGTTATCGGAAATTTTCTACTCTCCACCCATTTTCTTGTCTTGGCTATGGCATGATCAGTGCATGACATTCAAAAAGGGTTCTGTTCCGCAAGGCCGCCGTGCATCCTCGGGTCGTGGCGGGCGTGGCGGCATGATTGCTGCCGGCGGTGGCTTTGGTTCTCTCTTGCTGGTGGGATTATTTCTACTTCTGGGTGGAAGCCCGGGGCAGCTGGGCGAGTTGGTCGGCGGCCAGGAGCAAGCCCAGCCGGCTATTGAAAGCGGCGAAGATGCCAATGAACCTTTGGCACATTGCCAGACTCTTGAAGACGGCAATACTTATGCCGATTGCCGCGTGGACTATACCGGCATTTCGGTTGATGATGTCTGGGCAGAACTTTTGCCACAGCAAGCCGGTATTGAATACACAGAACCAGGCCGCGTTATCTTCCAGCAGACCACGCAGTCAGGCTGCGGTATGGCTTCGGCAGCCACCGGCCCGTTTTACTGCCCCACTGATCAAACTGCCTATTTCGATGTCTCTTTCTTCGAACAGCTAGAAAGCCTTGGCGGCTCTGACGGCCCGCTGGCACAGATGTATATCGTCGCCCACGAATTCGGACACCATGTTCAGCAGCTCGAAGGCACATTGGGGCTGTCGAACTATAACGAGCCGGGTGCAGAATCCAACGCTGTGAAGATCGAGCTGCAGGCCGACTGCTACGCGGGCATTTGGGCTTCTTATGCCGACAAAGGTGAGGATGCACTCTTAGAGCCAATCACTCGGGAACAGGTAGCGGCGGCAGTCGAGACTGCACGCGCGGTTGGCGATGACAATATCCAAGAACGCAGCTCAGGCGAGGTGCGCCCAGATACCTTTACCCACGGAACCTCCGAACAGCGCCAGGAAGCTTTTCTCGCCGGCTACCGAGAAGGCACCATGGCAACCTGTGACTACCTCGAGCGCGGCGTTTACACGTCTTAAACCCACGCCGCCTTGAACCTGCACTGCCTAAAACTCGCACCCTGCAGGGATTTAGGCCACAATTTGGCGATGTCCAAATGGGCAATCTCGGTACGCTAGAAAAGCATGACGTCCTCAAATAGTGATGCCTCTAGCTACCAAAGCCGCGCCATCCCTTTCCTCGCCGCTTTCAATGACATCGAAACTCATCTGCGCATCGCTTTAGATGCCAAACGTTCCGACTCTTTTTGGTGGATGGTCGACCGGGCAGTGGATAAACACTTGCTCTCACGCCAGCAAGGAGAAGTCTTAAAAGACTATGGAAACCTGCGCAATGCCATTTCTCATGGCCGTTACCACGAGGGCGAACCTATAGCCGAGCCACATCCTGCGGTTATAGAAGATATTGAAATGCTGCGCGGAATTTTAATGGATCCACCCCGCGCTTTATCCATCTTGGAATCCACGGAAGTGGTGACGCTAACGCCCGCGTCTGAAGTATCCAAAGCACTGCGCGTGATTCGTCTTCAAGGCTTCGCCCAGATACCGATTTACGAAGACCACAAGTTCATCCAACTATTAACCACCAACACCATCTCACGCTGGGTGGCAAAAGATCTCGCTGACAATAACGTCCTTGACGCCCGCACCATCGGCGACGTTTTAGAAATGGTCAAAAAGATCGATGATGCCGTGTTCTTGTCGCGAGATATCACGGCGCAAGAAGCTGTCGATGCACTCATCAACCCAGATAAGAACGGACGTCTTCCCTACGCCGCCATCGTCACCGAGACTGGCAAACGCAACGAGCGGCCATTGAGAATTATTACCTCTTCTGACCTCGCAGTATTGATTGAGGCCTTAAACGGAAGGTGAAGCACCAACACCCGCTTGTTGACATGTCACATATGTGCTATTCTTCTTTCTGGAAACACTTAAACATTGAAGTTAAATACTTTCTCGAATTCTTAGCGAGGGCACGACAATGCAATTCGGAATCATGACCATCGGCGACGTCACCGAGGACCCCACCACCGGCAAGACCCCAACTGAGCATGAGCGCATCAACTCCATGACGGAAATTGCGCTCAAGGCAGAGGAAGTCGGCCTAGATGTCTTTGCCACCGGCGAGCACCACAACCCACCTTTCGTGCCTTCTTCGCCGACCACGCACTTAGGCTATATCGCCGCGCAGACAGAAAATCTGATTCTGTCGACTTCCACTACCTTGATTACCACCAATGATCCGCTCAAGATTGCTGAAGACTTTGCCTTTTTGCAGCACCTTTCCGGCGGCCGCGTGGATTTGATGATGGGCCGCGGTAATACCGGACCGGTCTACCCATGGTTTGGCAAGGACATCCGCGAAGGTATCCCGCTTTCCATTGAAAATTACCATCTGCTGCGACGTCTTTGGCGCGAGAAGAATATTTCCTGGGAAGGAAAGTTCCGCACCCCACTGCAGGGTTATACCTCTACCCCATTCCCGCTCGATGATGTTCCACCTTTTGTGTGGCACGGTTCCATCCGCTCCCCACAGATTGCAGAGCAAGCAGCTTTCTACGGCGACGGCTACTTCCACAACAATATTTTCTGGAATAAAGAACACGTCGCGCAGATGGTGGGCATGTACCGCAACCGCTTCGAGGCTTATGGACACGGTCGCGCTGACCAGGCTATCGTCGGTCTTGGCGGCCAGATTTTCGTCGGTGAAACGGAAGAAGCAGCTAAGAAGCAGTTCCGTCCTTACTTCGATGTCGCACCGGTATATGGCCATGGCCCCAGCCTGGAGGAATTTACCGAGCTCACCCCATTGACCGTGGGCACCGTAGAGCAGGTTATTGAACGCACCATGCAGTTTGCCGACTGGGTAGGCGACTACCAGCGCCAGCTCTTCTTAATGGATCACGCCGGATTGCCGCTGGAGGTTGTCCTCAACCAGATTGAAATCCTCGGCACCCAGATCGTGCCAGAGCTGCGTCGTCGCATGGAAGCGCGCCGCCCCGAGCACGTACCTTCCGATCCGCCGTCACACGCTTCACTGAAGGCCAACCGTGCCAACCCGCACTTCCAGGTCACCCCGAGCAAGATTGCCGAAGAGTCTTAAAAATCCCCACCTGCCTTCGCGCAGGTAGGATGGATAAACTTATAGCTTGAGCACAAAGAAAGAGATGAATAGATAATGCGTTCTCTGGCCGTTGTCACCGCCGGGTTGTCCAATCCGTCATCCACCCGCCAATTGGGCGAAAAGATTGCTGCTGCGGTCGATAGTGCCGTTACCTCCCGCGGTGAGTCCATTGAGGTTCATTTCATTGAGGCCCGGGACTACGCCGAGGAATTAGCATCGGCTTTGGTCAATACGGCTGCCAAGACTCCATTGCTTGACGATGCAAAAAAGACGCTTTCTGCAGCCGACGGCCTCATTGTGGTCTCCCCAATTTTCCAAGGTAGCTATTCAGGGCTGTTTAAGATGTTCTTCGACTCCTTAGATGTCGAAAGCATCAATGACATGCCCACTATCATCGCTGCAACTGCTGGTTCTGCGCGGCACAGCATGGTCTTAGACTTCGCGCTACGTCCCTTGATGACCTTCCTGCACGCGATGGTCATGCCGACTGGGGTCTTTCAGGCCACGGAAGACTTTGGTACGCCCGAGGGCGCGCGTATTGATCAGCGCATCACGCGCGCGGCCGGCGAGCTTGCCAACTTCATTGTTGCTAATCCTGACCATGTTGAAGGACTGTCTAAAGACTTCAGTCACAACTCGGGTAGAAAACGCAAATCTGGTGTGGGAATTGATACTGATGATTTTGTGCCGATGTCGGACTTGCTAAAGTAACACCGAATAATCCCCCAGCTCACCGGCTTATATTTTAAGGGCGTGCGGAGAAAATTCTGCTGAATTTTCTCCGCACGCCCTGTGAATTTTTATCTTCGGCCAATGTCGGATTAATTTAAGTCATTGACGTTAGAATGACACACAGATACGCGCATTTTTCGTTTTCTAATTCGCGCTTCTTTCTCCCCCATACTAATTTTTCAAGCCCCTTTTTAGAAAGGAGTCATTTCGTGACCATTAGCGTCATTGACATCTTTTCAGTAGGCGTGGGGCCTTCGTCCTCCCACACCGTTGGCCCCATGCGTGCAGCGAAAACCTTTATGGAATCTTTGCCGCATGCTCCTGCCAAAGTACATACTGAGCTGCGTGGCTCACTCTCAGCCACGGGTAAAGGCCACGCCACCGACCGCGCCGTTATTTTAGGCCTTGCCGGATGGACTCCACTTACCGTACCTATTGGCGCTAAGCCGCTTGCCGGCAGTTTTATCCCGTCTGAAGGCACAGTCGAAGGCCCCGCCGGCAGCGTGGAGTATTCCATTGCGTTCAACAACAAGCCGGTGCCTGAGCACCCGAACTGTTTGATATTTAGCGCCTGGGATGAAACCGGTGCAGAAATCACTAGCAACATGGAGTACTTTTCCGTGGGCGGCGGATTTGTACTCTCGCGTGCAGAGCTTGATGCACAGCTGCAAGCCACCCACGAAGTTCCAGCGGGTATGGCGGCTGCACAAAATAATGACAACGCTATCCCCTATGATTTCAGCACCGGTGATCAGCTCCTCGAGTTGTGCGATGAGTACGACATGACGATCTGGGAAATTGTCGCTGCTAATGAAGCAGTTATTCACCGTGAAGATGGCGGGCTAGCAAAGGTCAACGCGCACCTAGATCTGGTGTGGGATGTCATGCGCGAGTGCGTTACCGATGGCATTGCGACCAAGGGGACTTTACCCGGCGGTCTGCAGGTTAATCGTCGTGCTCCGCAACTTTATAGTCAATTGCTTGAACACCAAGATGATACTGCGTCAGGCTTTTCTGCCATGGAGTGGGTTAACCTCTATGCACTAGCCGTCAACGAGCAAAATGCTGCCGGTGGCCGCGTGGTCACTGCTCCAACTAACGGTGCCTGCGGAATCATTCCCGCGGTCTTGCACTATGCGCGTGATTTCCTCCCCGATTTCACTCGTGAGACAGCCCGGCGTTTTCTGCTCACCGCTGGCGCTATTGGCATGATCATCAAGCAGAATGCTTCTATCTCTGGCGCTGAGGTCGGCTGCCAAGGAGAAGTCGGCTCGGCATCGTCAATGGCTGCTGCCGGATTGGCGGAGATTTTAGGCTCGAGCCCAGCGCAGATCGAAAATGCGGCAGAAATAGCACTCGAGCACAATCTCGGTCTAACCTGCGATCCGGTCGGCGGCTTGGTGCAGATTCCGTGCATCGAGCGCAATGCGATTGGCGCAGTAAAGTCTATTAACTCCGCACGCCTTGCCCGCATGGGTGAAGGCACGCATTACGTCACTCTCGATAATGCTGTGCAGACAATGGCCGAGACCGGCCGAGACATGCTCACCAAGTACAAAGAGACTTCGATCGGTGGCTTGGCTAAGACCCTGGGACTATCTGTCTCCCAGGTGGAGTGCTAAGCACGCTACGCACTCCATATAACTAAGAGCATTCGACATTAAAGTGAACACTCAGCATTAAAAAGGGCGCTCTGCAGGGTAAATATTTACCAGCAGGGCGCCTTTGTGCTGTCTTAGCCGTGTAGCTTCTTAGCCAAGACCTCAACGATATCGACCAAAGCAACATCTTCTTGCTCGTGCGCTGCAAGATCCTTCAAGGCTACGGTGCCGTTAGCGAGTTCTTGATCGCCCAGTACCAACGCAAAACGTGCGCCAGCACGGTCTGCGCCTTTCATCGCTCCCTTGAGTCCCCGGTCGCCATAAGACATATCAGAGCTAATGCCGGCCTGGCGCAGCTTGTTGATGATGAGAACCATTTCTTTCTTGGCTTCTTCACCCAAAGCAACGCCGAATACGGATGCGCGTTCTTCCACGCCTGGGATCGTCTTGCCTTCTGCTTCCAAGGCAAGCACGGTGCGGTCAACGCCGAGACCAAATCCAATACCGGAGAGATCCTGGCCGCCCAGCTGCGCCATCAAACCGTCGTAGCGGCCACCGCCACCGATGCCCGACTGTGCTCCGAGTCCGTCGTGAACGAACTCGAAGGTGGTCTTGGTGTAGTAATCCAATCCACGCACCATGCGCGGGTTGATTTCAAAAGGCACCTGCATGTCGTTGAGCATCGACTTTACGGTTTCAAAGTGCGTGCTGCACTCTTCACACAGGTGATCGAGCATCAACGGCGCATCGGCGGTAGCTTCTTGGATATCTGGGCGCTTGTCATCTAAAACGCGCAGTGGGTTTATCTCCGCGCGGTGACGGGTTTCCTCGTCCAAGTCTAGTTTGAATAGGAATTCCTGCAGCTTCTCCCGGTAAGCAGGACGGCAGTTGCCACAACCCAAAGACGTCATCTCGAGGCGGAATTCGGTAAGTCCTAATGCGCGGTAACCGCGGTCTGCCAAAGCTACGACCTCGGCATCCAAAGCAGGGTCATCGACGCCAATGGCTTCTACGCCAACCTGCTGTAGCTGGCGGTAGCGGCCTGCCTGTGGGCGTTCATAGCGGAAGAATGGGCCATAATAAGCAAGTTTTACTGGCAGCTGACCGCGGTCTAAGTTGTGCTGGATAACAGCACGCATGACACCAGCGGTGCCTTCAGGGCGCAAAGTGACGTTGCGCTCACCGCGATCTGCAAAGGTGTACATCTCCTTGGAGACCACATCGGTGGACTCACCGACACCGCGAGCAAAGACCGTGGTGTCTTCAAACACCGGCAGCTCAATATGCGAATAACCCGCAAGATATGCTTGTCCCACGAGGGTCGTGCGCACAGCGTCAAAAGTAGCGGACTGCGGCGGAACGTAATCAGGCACGCCCTTAGGTGCCTGCAGGGCTTGAAACTGCTTTTTATCACTCACGGGTTCTAGATTACCTCCCCTAGTTGTAGAAGAAACCCATTGGTCTTTCTTTCTGCACGCATGGTGGTTGTGGGGCCATGCCCAGGCAATAGAGTCAACTTGTCATCGAGAACTTTTAACAGCTTCCGCAGTGAATTATCCATGGCTTCTGCATCTGAGTTTTCAAAGTCAGAACGACCAATCGAGCCCTTGAAAAGCACATCTCCGGTTAACGCGAAATCTTCTGCAACAATCACCGTGGATCCTGGTGAATGCCCCGGGCAGTGATAGACATCGAATTCCAGATCAATTAGTTTCAGCTGCCGCCCATCATGTAGATGACGGATATCTTTAATCGGAAGCATCGAGGAGGCATCAAAAAGCAACTGCGATTGCGGCGACCCGCCCTCGCCGGTGTGGAGCATAAATTCATCAGCAGGGTGAATATACGCAGGGATATCAAAGCGCTTAGCTAAATCACCAGCTTCACGAGTGTGGTCCAAATGCCCGTGGGTGAGCACGATGGCTTCAATGGCAAAGTCGTGCTCACTGCTCAATTCAATAATGCGACCCATCGTGTGCATACCTGGGTCCACGACAAACGCACGACTGTTGTGCTCAACGATATACGTGTTCGTTTTGTATGGACCTGCACCGAAACCCAGAATTTGCATGATGACTACCATATCGCGTTGCTGCGCATTGGCGATAATAAGAAAATCCGGCTACCCCGCGGAATGCGAGATAGCCGGAATGGGAAGTTAAATTTTTACTGCAGAGCAGCCAAAGCCTCACCGTAGTTTGGCTCGTCAGTGACCTCGTCTACGAACTTCGCGTAGACGACCTTGTGGTCAGCATCGGTAACGATGACACCACGTGCCAAAAGGCCCGCGAGTGGTGAATCTTGCAAAGTTGCGCCGAAGTCCTCACCGAAGGAAGAACGGAAAGCTGAGCCTGCAACAACATTTTCCAGACCCTCTGCTGCGCAGAAACGGTCCAGTGCGAAAGGCAGGTCCTTAGAGATGGACAGCACAACGGTGTTGTCCAGGGAGTTTGCCTTCTCGTTGAAGCTGCGGGCCTGTGCCTGGCATACACCGGTGTCGATGGATGGGAACAGGGAAAGAACTAGGCGCTTGCCTGCGTAGTCTGCTGGGGTGATGTCGGACAGGTCCGTGCCGACAACGGTGAAGTCTGGAAGAGCTTCGCCTACTGCTGGAAGCTCGCCTGCGGTCTGTGCTGGATTGGATTGAAAAGTTACATTAGCCATGACTACGACGATACTTCCGTTTTTACTTCCTCGCCATGAACTATTTTTCCTCTCACCCCCAATGGACTAGTAAAACCTCTAAAGGATGCGCCGGGGTGTTGAAAGCACCTGGGTTTGCTTCACGCTAGAATCAGGGCATAAATCTTGACGCAGATGACTTCTCTGGATGTCTGTGCAGCACAACGCTGGTTGTTTTCGTTGTGCGGCTGCGTCAATTGGACCTGTTCAAACACTATAAGGACCACTCGGTGACTAGTAGTAATAAAAAGCGCGGCGAAGAAGCCCTGAATCATCTCGAGCGTGAAATTAAAGCTCGCGACCGTAAAGAAAAGGCACGCCCGTTTGGCGTAGTTATTGCCTCTGTACTGGCCATCTTGGTTATCGGCGGAGGCATCACCTACTTCGCAACCCAAGGCGGCGAGGAAGACATCGTTGCCGAAGAAGCTGAAGAAAACGGCGCTACTCCCGAAGAGCAGGCAGAAATCACACTGACTGGCCAGCGCGAAACCGCACTCGAGCCAACCGTCCAGTGTGAGTACAACGAAAGCGGCGAAGCTGCCAACGACGCCACCGTTCCCAATGGCGACGATATTTCCACCGAAGGCACCGTCACCGTTAACTTCACCACCAACCAGGGTGAAATCCCTATGGAGCTCGACCGCGCGCTGGCACCTTGTACAGTCAACGCGATTACCGATTTAGTGGACCAAGGCTACTACAACGACACCATCTGCCACCGCATGACCACTGGCGGTCTTGCGGTCTTGCAGTGTGGTGACCCAACCGGTTCTGGCTCAGGCGGTCCTGGCTTCCAGTTCGCCAACGAGTACCCCACCGATGAGATGGACGACACCAATGTTCAGACCATCTACCCACGTGGTTCTATCGCCATGGCAAACGCTGGTGCTGACACCAATGGTTCGCAGTTCTTCCTCAACTACGCGGACTCCACTCTGGCTCCGAACTACACTTACTTCGGCAACGTGACTGAAGAAGGACTCGCAACCCTCGACGGCATCGCTGAAAAGGGGGTCGAAGGCGGCGCTGCCGACGGCGCCCCTGCCGAAGAGGTTCGTATCGAATCTGCCTCTGTCGCTTAAAGAAAACTGAAATATTCGCAACGAAAATAAAGGAAGCTCCGCTGGCATAACGTCAGCGGAGCTTCGATTTGACCCCAGATTTGACCACAATAGTCACACAAACCCCAACATGACCAGCAGTCTCTTTCAGCTAAGGCCACCCTGTGTGTGCAATGACACATTTATGCAAAAAGCTTTGAGTTTTGTTGCAGAACCCTGAAAATCGGGTTAATATCATGGCGTCTATACACCTATCGCTCTTCAAAGGATTTCACTATGAAGCTTTTCTCCCGCAAGGCACTTGTTGCCGGCGCAACCGCAGTCGCAGTAGCATTCGCAGGCACCTCCACTGCCACCGCTGAAGAAACCAACACCGGCGGCTCCAGCGTCTCGGACATCTTCGGCGGCTCCTCTTCTCCCGATTCGAAGAACGACGCAGACTCGACCGAAGACAATGGCAACGGCGAAGGCGACGGCGAAGGCGACGGCGAAGGCAACGGCGAAGGCAACGGTGACGGCAACGGCGAAGGCAACGGTGACGGCAACGAAAAGCCTAAGGAAAAAAACGGTTCTTCCGACATTGATCCGGAGAACATCAGCGCTTGGATCTCTGTATTCAGCGCAGTCATCGGTGCATTGGGCGCTCTCTTCGCATTCGCTTCCAAGCACCTCGGATTTAAGCTCTAATAGTCAACTCTGACTGCTTTAAAAAGGCTGCCGCGGATACCTCCCCGGCAGCCTTTGTTATTTAATAAGTCGTCACTCAAATTCAAGCGCGAGGTTCTTGCTTGGGTGCCGCAATTAGCTCTTCCGCGCCACGTACGTCCTCTAACATCTTCGGATCGAGATTTACGTCCGCACGGATAATAGAAACCTCACCGGAAGGTTCCAAGATCATCGCTTGGACCTCTGCAAAGGCACCGATGCCCGCATTACGAAGCGACGTTCGCACATCGCCATAGGTAAAGTGCGATTTTTGCAAACCATTACGGACTACAACGCCGTCGAACATTAATAGGATGGGCTCACGGTCAAGGATGCGTCCAATTCCCGTCTTTGCTCTCAAAATCCCGAAAAGGGCCTGCATCGCCATCAAGGTTGCTAGGCCGATGATGCCGGTGGCAAGTGTTGGAGGGTGGCCTAGAATGACGCGACCGGCAACTGCTCCAAACATGATGATCACAACAGCATCTGATGCCGACATCGACGCTAGTACACGTGATCCGAAAATCTTCATCAGCAGCAGGAACACAAAATAGATCGCCACCGCAGAGAAAATAACTATGGGAATGCGGTAAGGAACGATATAGATTTGGTCCTGGGCGTGTTCTACGAGCACATCGATCCAAGTCATAACTTCTACCCTACTTGGGGCTCAGTAATGCATAGCAGGCGGTTTATCATCACATCGAGAAAGACCGCCCGCTAGTTAAGACGTCAGGCTAGAATTTAATGTGGCTAACCTCGTTGAGCTGACGGCGCAGGTCACCAAGAGCGCGCTGCATGTTAGCTGGGATGAACTGGTCAAACTGTCCATTCAAACCGATGAACGCGGCGATGCCCGCAATTGCTGCCAATACTCCAGCGATTCCTACAGCAGCCGAAGCACCCTGGGAAGAGCCCTTACCTGTGCCAGGTGCGCTGCTGCCAGGCTTGGAGCCGTCGTCCGCGCCCTCGTCGGCGCCCAAGGCGCTCAGCGGCACAGAAATCTTGGTGCCAGCATCGGTGGTCACGGTAACCAGGTTGGTTGCCTCGATGTCTTCTGGCAGGGTCAGCGTTACGCTTGCCCGGCCAAATTCATTCTTCTGCACATCTTCTTCAGTATTCCACTGAGCGTCGATATCGGCGGTCTCTTGCACGTCGCCCACGGTGACGGTCGCTGTGGTGGCTTGTGGATCTTCTTCCATAGTGTAGTTAAGCGAGGTGAGGTTAAAAGTAACTTCTTCACCAGCTGCCAGGGTGCCTTCGGTGCTGATACCGATATCAGACTGGCCTTCCTGTACCTCTGCGCCATCTTTGATGTAGTCATTGAGAACTGAGTAGTCCATGTAGCCCACGTCAGTGAGGTTTTGGACATTGGCCAGAGATGCGAAGTTGTCGCCACCATCGAAGAGGAACGTGGAAGTTGCAACAGTGTATTCCGCTGATGGGTCAATTTCTTCGCCATCCAAGGTCGCGGAGATAACGCGCTGGCCTTGCTCTGCAGTTGGGTCGTAGGCGTACTCAAATCCAGCAGACAGACCCAGTGCCAAGCGTGGTCGAGACGATCCGGACTGCCACTGAGCCTCCAAAGCATCCAAAATATCTTGGCCGGTCAAAGTGCCATATGCAATCGAGTTGCCGAAAGGCTGCACAGTAAGCACATCTTGGTAAGTGACATCGCCTTTAGGAAGGTCAGCACGTACGCCACCAGCATTCATAATGCCCAAATCCACGTCAACGCCAGTCGCCTTAGCAACTGATGCGCGGTTGGCATCAGCAATTAGCGAGTTCAACGTAGATTCAACACCGCGGTTGCTCCCCGCTCCTGCACCCTCATCTTGACCACGGAAAGTAGCGCGGTCCATCTGGCCGACAACTTTAGCTCCAAGCTCTTCAGCTTGCGCCTCAGCGGCTGCTACGCGGGCCGCAACTTCTGCATCCGGGGCTAATGCTTCAACCTCAGGCATCGAACGGTCGTACTGGGTAATTTCGACAGACTCAATTTCGCCGGTGTCCTTGTTAAAGGAAATATCGGCATCTTGGAGAACCTTGCCGTATTCATGGCCCTGCGCCCAGTGCAGTGGCTGCGCACCATCACGTTCGATGATGCCCTGGGAGCGCTGGTGAGAGTCGCCCCCGAAGAGAATATCCACGTTGTTGTTAAAGCCAGCAGCGTACTGCTGCGCATCCTCGTGCATGAGCGCTACAACAACGTCTGCTTCGCCGGATTCCTTCAGTCGGTCTGCTTCCTTATTCGTAGCCTCGACGGGGTCGGAAAACTCCACACCTTCAACTGCGGATGGTGCGACCTTGTTCTTGGTCAAAGTGGTTACGGTACCAACGAAGCCAACCTTAACGCCGTCGATTTCTTGAACGTAGGAAGCATCCAGCATCGGTTCACCGTTTAAAGTGACGTTCGCGCCCAGCAATGGGTAGTCGGACTTTTCGACAATACGACCGAGCAAATCGTCATAGCCGCGGTCGAATTCATGGTTACCTACCGCAGAGACGTCAACGCCGAGTATGTTGAGTACGTCGAGGGTTGGCTCATCATCAGCGATTGCCGAGACAAATGCGTTGCCGCCGACGTTATCGCCGGAGGTAGTCATGATGTATTCCTGGTCCTGATTAACGTACTCAATCAGTGCCTTGAGCTTGGCCGCACCCATCTCTGAGTTGGCATCAGGAGCGTTAGTTTCCTGCGTAGAAAGGTGGCCATGGAAGTCAGTGATATTGGTGACTGAGAAATCAACAATATTATCTTCTTGAGCAAAGGCTACGGGCGCGCCAACTACGATGGTGGCGGATACGGTGGTTGCAGCCAGCAGACGTCCAAAACGGCGAAACTTAGACACGGGTTCTCCTGTGAGAATAATGAGAAATTACTTACAAGAGTCTTTATATCGCCTTTAAATTATCTAAGCAGCGCAACACTTCTGCACCACCTGCGCATTTACCGAGCCGATGAAAATAATTCATCACAGCTTTAACTTCACGCCACCTGCTGGTGGCTTAGCTACCCCGCAGAAGGGGTAGCTAAGCAGTCACGCGATAGACGTCGAATACGCCTTCAGTATTGCGCAACGTTGTCATCAAAGACCCAAGCTGCTTGGTATCTGAGACCGAGAAAGTAAACTGCAGGGTCGCAATATGGTCTTCACCTCGAACCGAGCGCATGGATAGTACGTTCAGCTTCGCTTCGGTAAATACCTTGGTGACCTCAAAGAGCAAGCCTTGTCTATCCAGCGCTTCTAGCTGCAAGGTCGCAGCGAAAGCACCGGAAGACGACTTTCCTTGTTCCCACTCAACCTGCACCATGCGCTCTGGTTCGCTCTTGAGCTTATCCGCGTTGGTACAGTCTGCACGGTGAACCGAGACTCCCCCGCCGCGGGTTACGAAGCCAAAGATTTCGTCTCCAGGAACCGGCTGACAACACTTGGCAAGCTTCGCCAACACATCGGGGCTTCCTTCCACCAAGATGCCGGCACCGGCTTTGGAATCCTCCGTCTGCGTGCGCTGCTTCGCGCGTGAGCTTTCCAATTCCGACAAAGGCGTGCGCGAGGCAAGCGCATCCACTGCATCATCGCGATCGCCAAACAAAGCCATGAGCTGGTTAGCAACATGTTGCGCAGAAACGTGGCCTGCGCCAATGGCTGTGTAGAGAGCATCGACATCATCGAAGTGCAGCTGCTCTGCTACCTGCTTCATCGACGTAGCAGTAAACAACCGGTGCATTGGCAAACCACCGCGTTGCACCTCAGTAGCTAGTGCATCACGACCATTTTCCAGGTGCTCTTCTCGGCGTTCTTTGGCAAACCACTGCCGTACCTTAGCCTTAGCACGCGGTGAGACAAGAAATTCCTGCCAGTCCCGCGATGGACCTGCGTTAGCATCTTTGGAGGTAAAGATTTCTACCTTGTCACCGGACTTTAGCTCCGATTCTAAGGCAACCAGTTTGCCGTTGACCTTCGCACCGATACAACGGTGGCCTACCTCCGTGTGTACGGCATAAGCAAAGTCGACCGGGGTCGAACCTGCAGGCAGCGTCACCACATCGCCCTTAGGCGTAAACGCAAAGATCTGCTGCGAGGTTAAGTCATAGCGTAGAGAGTCTAAGAACTCATTCGGGTCAGCAGCTTCTTTTTGCCAATCCAGAAGCTGGCGCATCCACGCCATCTGATCGACTTCTTCGCTGTTGCCGGAGTTCTTTCCCTTCATCTCCTTGTAGCGCCAGTGCGCAGCAACGCCGAATTCCGCGTTGTAGTGCATCTCGTGCGTACGCACCTGCACTTCTAGGGTGGATTCCCCAGCAATCACGGTGGTGTGCAGCGACTGATACACGCCAAAACGAGGCGCAGAAATATAGTCCTTGAACCTGCCTGGCAGCGCCTGGAAGAGTGAATGCACAACACCAATGGCGGCGTAGCAATTATTAACGTCATCAACCAAGATACGGATGCCGACGAGGTCAAAGATCTCCGCAAAGTCGCGACCACGCACGATCATCTTTTGGTAGATCGACCAGTAGTGCTTCGGCCTACCCATGACTTCAGCGTCAATGCCATTTTCTTTCAGCGCACCGCTTACCTGCTCCTTGATTTCTGCCAGCGCCCGGTCACGGGAAGGCGCACGGTCTGCAACCATGCGGACAATCTCGTCGTACTTTTTCGGGTACAAGATCGCAAAAGCTAGATCCTCTAGCTCCCACTTCACGTTCGCCATACCCAAGCGGTGCGCAAGCGGTGCAATCACATCAAGGGTTTGGCGTGCCTTCTTCGCCTGCTTTTCCGGCGGCAAAAAGCGCATGGTGCGCATATTGTGCAAGCGGTCAGCAACTTTAATCACCAGCACGCGTGGGTCATGAGCCATCGCCACAATCATCTTGCGGATGGTCTCTGCTTCAGCAGCCGCACCAAGGGCTACCTTGTCCAGTTTGGTCACTCCATCAACTAGACGAGCGACTTCAGGGCCGAAATCAGCGGTTAAGTCATCCAGCGAATAATCGGTGTCTTCAACCGTGTCATGCAGCAACGCCGCCACCACAGTAGTGGTGTCCATGCCAATTTCCGCAGTAATCGTCGCTACCGCCAATGGGTGGGTGATATAAGGTTCACCCGACTTGCGAAACACCCCTTCGTGCAGCATCTCCGCAGTCGAATAGGCATTGTTTAACAATTCCACGTCAGCGCGAGGATGAAACTGCCGGTGGATAGACAGCAATGGATCAAGGACTGGATTGACCTTGACGCGACCCCCAGTCAGCGAACGCGCGAGGCGGGCCGACATACTGCGAACTCCACTGCTGGCTGGGCGTTTCGTTGACCTATTGTTCGTCATGTGCGCCCTTTCACTCACTACCTACTCGGTGGATCCAAATATTTACTGGTTTAAAGACCCAAACCGAATCCTTAATGAACCTAGTTTAGCGCGTCTTATTCAGTTGTGGCATTCAGCACACTAATAGGGAGATTTCCAAACTTTTCACGTCCCCCTAAACCTTCAACTTCCAAAACCACAACAGCACCAACGACTTCTGCGCCAGCAGACTCCAGTAGCTGACGAGCGCCGGCAAGGGTACCGCCGGTGGCAAGGACGTCATCGACAAGCGCAATCTTGGCGCCTGTAATCACTGCCCCATCCGCAGGAATCTCCAACGCCGCGGAGCCGTATTCCAGCGAGTACTCCTGGTGCAGCACTGGAGGAGGAAGCTTGCCAGCCTTGCGCACAGCTAGGACACCGGTGCCCAGCTTGTACGCTGCGGCTGAGCCAAGCAAAAAGCCACGTGCATCCAGACCTGCGATAAGATCCGCGCCCAGTTTTTCACATTCATCAGCAAGCCCATCGATGACAACCGAAAAGGCATCGGCATCAGCTAATACCGGAGTCAAGTCTTCAAAAAGCACACCGTCTTCTGGAAAATCCTGTACATAGCGGATTTTATCCTTGATGGCTTCACGGGCATTGGAATACTTTGAGTTCACGGTATTAAACCTTAGGACCTATTCGTGGTTAGTGGAAAACGGGGATAGACGCGGCGAGAGTAAAAGCAAGAAGCCTCGTGGATTGTCTCCAGAGGCTTAGTAGTGCACAAGTAGATTACCAACTGTTAGAGGAAGTTTCAGAGCTCTCACCCCTCAGATGTGGAAGACTCTGCGGACTCTGGCGCATCTTGGACGTACCAGCGGTCCATATTCCACCCAATACCGGTGCTTCCGGTGTACGGCACGGCATTAGCCAGCTGCGGTGAAATAAAGAAGGTATGCGGTTCCGCAGACAGCGGCAAACCGGGAAGATCTTCCCACAATTGGCGCTCTTCGTCACGGAGTTCATCGACACGCGCCAAGCTTGGAGCGTTCACTCCATACTGTGAACGCGAATTAATGGGGCCTAAGAAAGCGTCGATGCTCGGCAACCAGGTCTCTGGATCCATTTCCAAAAAGGCTGCAGAAACATTGCCACCGGTTACTTCTTCAACCGTAATCCCGGCTGGCTCGCACTGCTGGCGGATAGAGTCCACCATCGCCTGCAAACGCTCATCTTCACCAAGGTATCCAATGCGGATGGTCATACCGGCCAGCTGTCCAGCCTTGTCCATATCCGTTTCCTGATGTTCCTTGGTAACTGAAGCAAGGGTTCGTGCCAAAGGATCATTGTGATTGACCGCATGGGTATAAACGGCTGGAACTTCTACCCCAGAAGCCTCGGAGCTCACCTTGGCGATTTCCTCTTGGTCAATACAAGAGGCAAAAGCCTGGCGCGCCCACTGCTGCTCAAAGACACCTGAGTCGGAGAAAATCAGTGAGTCCGTGAGGTCGCCGACGACATCCTCGATCTCGAAGTTATCGCCCATGGTTTCCTTATCGAACCACTTGGGTTCAGAAACAGCTGCGTCAGCAACCAGGAGGTTATCCTGCTGGGTTACTTCTGAGACATCCGAGTGGATCGGCCAGATC
Organism: Corynebacterium stationis; assembly: GCF_001941345.1. Lineage (NCBI taxonomy): Bacteria > Bacillati > Actinomycetota > Actinomycetes > Mycobacteriales > Corynebacteriaceae > Corynebacterium > Corynebacterium stationis. Next base: position 1,296,354 of record NZ_CP009251.1, on the reverse strand, counting down.
ACAAGATTGTCCATCAAAGCTGGATCGCCGTAGTAGTTGTCATTGCGCTTGAGCAGGACCTCACCCTGCTCGCCCACGCTATCCAGGGCAAATGGACCATAGGAGACATGCATTTCTGGGATGAAATGATCAAGGCCAAAGGCAAAGCGCCAAATCTCTGCGACGCGCCCTAATTGATTAGGGTCTTGCGAATAGAGGGCGTTAACCAGCTCTTCCCTGCTCATCTCAGCACGTTCGGCGATCTTATGAGCCGGCATGACAGTGCCCGGGCCAAACATTGAACGCCACTGTCCACCTTGTCCTGGCTGGAACTTGACCAAGAATTTCTTGTTCTCAGGCGCGCAGGCAACGGATTCAACTTGATCCATCAAAGGCATATTTGACCCAAACATCTCTTGCATCTGGCCTGCGGTATAAGCCAGCAAGAAATCATCACAGGTAACAGGAGTGCCATCGGAATAAGTTGCGTCCTCAGTCACCGTATACAGAACGTTGCGCTGGTCGCCATCCATCCACTCATGGGTCGTAACCAAATCCGAGTTCGGCACCAACTGTCCAGTTGGGCCGGAGACAAAAGCACCTGGATATAGGCGGCCCGAAAGCTGCGATGCTACTGACGCAGTACCAAATGCTGAACCAGCATTGACCGTAGTTAGCTCAGAGTTAGCCAAGTATCCCGGATACTCAGAGCTTTTCTTTTCTTCAGGGCCAATTTCCTGCTCGCCGCTTTGATCTCCGCCAGTTGAGCAAGCAGTCAGCACAAGAGAGGATGCGGCAAGAAGTACGAGACCAGCACGCAAGTGTCGGGCATGCTTTCGCCACCCACGCATCGGTGCTGGTGGCGTGCTTTGGTTATCCACTGTTTTTACCACTTTTTGGTTCATGCCACGTGTCTCCTTCACAAACCCGAAACTTTACTACCCTATCTACTTAATAACCAATGAAAAAGCTTGAGGATAGGTAAACAAAGAGAAAGAAAACAGCACCGCATGTAGAAAGCGGTGCTGTTAAAATTCTTCAGCGGTTAAGAGTCAGTCTTAACGCCGTGGACGCCATGAAGAGCCAGTCTGCGAGACTTGTGTGCCTTCTAGGTTCGTCGGCTGTTGTGCGGTTGGTGAGACGACCTGGCGCTTGGAGTTTGCTTGCTTGCTACCTGCGTCCTGTTCACCCTCGCTAAATTCGGCACTGGCACGATATTCAGCTACTTGCTTGTTGTGTTCCTTAATCTTCTTACTACGGTTAGCCAGGGTGACTACCAAAGGTGAAGCCAAGAAAATCGAGGAGAAAATACCTTCGATAACACCGATGAGCTGAATGAGCGCAAGATCGCGCAGGGTACCAATACCCATCATCCATACGGCGACGACAAATAGCGCAATGATCGGCAGTGCAGAAATAACCGAGGTGGAGATCGAACGCATCACGGTCTGATTAATTGCCAAGTTGGTTTGCTCAGCATACGTTCGATTTCTTTGTCCAGTAATCCCCTCTGTATTTTCATTGACCTTGTCGAAGACAATTACGGAGTCATAGATGGAGAAGGTCAAGACCGTCAGCAGACCAATGATGACTGCTGGGGATACTTCCAAACCAAACAGCGCGTACAGGCCAGCGATGATAATGCCGTCAGCAATCAGCGCCAAGATGGCAGCAAGTGCCATGGTGCGCTGCAGGCGGAAAGCAACATATGCCGTCGCAATAACCAGGAACACAATCATCGCGATGATCATGCGTTTGGTAATAGTTGAGCCCCAGGACTCCGACACGGTGGATACGCCCACCGCATCAGGGGTGGCTTCCCCAGCTGCGTTTACTGGCTGAAATTCTTCATAGATTGCCAGTCGTGCCGAATCCGCCTGTTCCTCAGTTAAGCGCTCGGAGTTTACTTCGAGCGTCGCGCTCTCACCACTACCAACAATTTGGACCTGTTCAGGTTCAATGCCAGTAGCTTCTTGGAATACCTCGGAAACTGCGGTTTCTTCCAGGCCTTTGGCTGGAAGGTTGATTTTGGTTCCGCCTTCAAAGTCCAGCGAGAGGCTGAATCCGCGAATGGCGATTGCAGCGATTGCAACCACCAAAAGACCAATGGTGATGGAATACCAGGTCTTTGATCGCTTGATGAAATCAAAGCCGCCCTCATCGAGGTAGAGGCGATCCATGCGAGAGATTTTAGATTTATTGGCAGCCATGATTATTTCTCCTCCTGGGAGTCCTGATCCGAAGGCTTCGCGGAGGGGTCATCCCCGCTTTCTGATCTTTCGGGTGCTTCAGAAGTTGATGATGCTGATGATGTTGGCCCAACAACGCTTCGAAGCTGGTTTACTGGCTCTTCCTTGCCTTCGGCTTCAGAATCAGTGGAAGCTGCTGCCCTGTGGTTGCGGCCTGGCGCGTAGAAACCCTGTTCACGGCGTTCTTCGACCAAAGCAAACATACCGCCCAGGCCGTTCATCGATGGCTTAGCAAATGCTGGACGACGTGCCGCGATCTGCATCAGTGGTGCCATCACGAGGAAGGAAACAACGATATCGAATACGGTGGTCAGACCCAGCGTGAATGCGAAGCCCTTGACTTCACCGACAGCCAGCATGTAGACCACGACAGCGCCGATCAAGGTCACGACGTTTCCCGTAATGATGGTCGCCCGTGCGCGCTCCCAGGCCTTGGTGGCTGCGGACCTAAATGTACGTCCTTCAAGCAGCTCATCCTTGATGCGCTCGAAGTAGACAACAAAGGAGTCCGCGGTGGCACCAATACCGATGACCAAACCAGCGATACCGGACAGGTCCAGCGAGTAGCCGATCCAGCGGCCCAGCAAGACGATGGAGCCATAGGTCAAGATTGCTGCGGCCACCAGCGTAATGAGGGAAACACCAGCCAAAGCGCGGAAGTAGTAAATGGAGTAAGCCGCGACCAAAAGCAGACCTACAACACCAGCGATTAGGCCCGCTTCCAGCGCAGTCTTACCCAGTGATGGTGGAACGATTTCCGTGGTGCCGCCCGATTCACCGTCTTCACCGGTAAAGGACAATGGCAGCGCGCCATAACGTAGGTTGTTGGCAAGACTTTGTGCTTGCTCCTGAGTGAACTGTCCGGTAATGGAGGTCGCGGAACCATATGGGGTTACGCCCTGAATCACGGGAGCAGAGATAACCGCAGAGTCCAGTGTGATAGCGATTTGCTTCTGCAGGTACTCGTCGGTCAACTTGGCCCAGGTGTCGGAACCAGTTGGGCCATCACCGGTCTGGAAGGAGAAGCTAATTTCCATCTGTCCGGATTGAGAGTTCAAACCGCCATTGATTGGTGAATTCGTATCAATCTCATTACCGGTCAGACGAGTGCCTTCTGGGTCCTCGATACCCGCGAGCAACGGTACAGGTTCCAAGAGATAAGGAGCCTGATTGTCATAATCACAGGTGACGAAAGGCAGTGCTGGGTCATCTGCACCTGCTAATGGGTCAGTTGCGGCATCGCACTGCATCAAAGACAGTGCTGCGGCCTGAACCGTTGGGTCTTCAGACTGGCGGTCCTTCAACAGCATCTCAGTCATTTCATCGCGGCGATCAGCAGCCTCTAAAGAGTTCTCAGGCTCCGGTCGTGGCTCCGCAGTTACGGTTGGCGCATCTGAATCTCCATCGTCGGCAGCGTCGCCTTCGTCATCCGTAGTTGGGTTAATGGCATCATGAACCTGCTTAAGAACCTGATTCGCCCCATCGACAGAAATGAGGTCGAATTCTACCCACCGGTTAGCCATTTCTTCGATGGTCTCACCCAGCGCTGCTGGATCCGGATTCGGCTGTTCAGCTACAGGACGAAATAGCAGCTGCGATGTCGCACCAACAGCTTGAGCCTGAGTGGTGTCTTCACCCGGAACGGTGATAACCAAGGTATTACCGTTGGTTACTACCTCAGCGCCAGAGACACCCATGCCGTTGACACGCTGCTCCAAAATCGTGCGAGCTTGCGCCAACTGGTCCTGGGTTGGCTCTTCACCCTGTGGAACTAGCGTGACTCGCGTACCACCTTGCAGGTCGATACCAAGCTTGGGGCTAAGTGAACGCTCCCCGGTAAAAAGAATTAATGCGTAGAGAAGGATCACTATGAGCCCAAACAATGCTAGAGCGCGTTTGGGCCAGGTGCGATTGCTTTTGCTGATCGCGCCGCGATTAGGAGCGGACAAGGCTAATCTCCCACTGGTTGACTTTATTGACTATTTAAATTTTGCGGCCCCCGCGCGCAGTAAAATACACCACACGTTAGGTTGACCAAACACAAACCATTATCGTACGTCATATATACAACTGTGCAGCACCCGACCTTGGCATTTCTCCGAGCATGTGAGAAGTAATACGCCTTTTCATATCGTTGCCCCTGCTGTGAATTAACTAGTTAAATTGCAGCTCTGGCACGCGAAAAGCACCCGCATGCTCCCTCAATTGGGTGCACACGGGTGCTTTCTAAAAATCTAACTTTAGTTCTTTGACTCAGGTGAGCTGCCAAAGTCATCATCGTTAGACTCTGGTGCGTCATAGTTTCCAGACTCAAAGTTGCTGGAGTAATTTTCGGGGTGGCTTCCGCGATCCTCGAAAGCTTCTGGTTGCTCAGTCGCCGGGGAGCTTGGCTGCTGGTTTTCTAGTGCGGCACCACCGGCCGGGCTGATCGCATCCGCGCTGCGGATAATGCCCATGCGCTCAAAAGTAACGACGACATTAGGCGATAGTTCTAAGTTGACGGTATTGCTGTCGGTGGAAACCACGGTGCCAACAATGCCGCCGGCCGTGATTACTCGCTGACCCGGAACCAAGTCGTGCTGGAACTGCTGGATCTCGCGCTGACGCTGACGCTGCTTGCGACCAATCAGGATGCTCGGAAGGAGGAAGAGGACAAGGATTATTGCGATAAATATTAATTCCATAGTATTTCCATACTGCCAGAATATCGCCGAAATTCCTTGCCCAAGCCCGCTTGTTCTCTACACGCGAACAAAGTCGCTACGCGTTAGAAAAGCCCCGCGGCGGTATCAGGAGGAGTAAGTCCCAAATGTTCCCACGCCGCACGAGTTGCCACGCGCCCGCGGGCAGAGCGCGCAATCATGCCAGCGCGCACAAGATATGGCTCGCACACTTCCTCAACGGTGGAAGGTTCTTCACCAACAGCAATGGCAAGAGTACTCACGCCAACCGGCCCGCCGCCGTGGCCCTTAATCAATGCGCTAAGCACTGCCCTGTCCAGGCGGTCTAGACCTTTGTGGTCAACGTCGAAGACTTCCAACGCACCTTGCGCTGCTGCCATGTCAACGTGCCCATCGCCATTGACTTCAGCAAAGTCACGCACACGGCGCAAAAGCCGGTTTGCGATACGCGGGGTGCCACGCGAGCGCGACCCAATTTCTATCGCTGCATCTTTGTCAATGTCCACGCCCAAGATTCGCGCCGCACGAGTAACCACATGTTCTAGATCGGCGTCGTTGTAGTACTCCATTTGCGCCGTAAAGCCGAAACGATCACGCAAAGGACCGGTGAGCATGCCCGCGCGAGTGGTTGCACCAACAAGGGTAAAAGGGGGAATTTCCAACGGAATGGATGTTGCACCAGGCCCTTTGCCCACAATGACGTCGATGCGGAAGTCTTCCATCGCCATGTACAACATTTCCTCGGCAGGACGCGCGATACGGTGAATTTCATCGATGAAAAGGATGTCACCTTCCATCAAGTTCGATAACATCGCGGCCAAGTCACCAGCTCGTTCCAGCGCTGGGCCCGAGGTCATGCGCAGACTCGTGCCCATTTCCTGGGCAATGATCATCGCCATGGTGGTCTTACCAAGACCTGGCGGGCCCGAGAGCAACACGTGGTCTGGAACAACACCACGATTTTTGGCACCGGTGAGAACTAGCGACAGCTGTTCTTTGACCTTCGGCTGGCCGATGAATTCATCCAAGCCTTTCGGACGCAGCGAACGCTCCACGTCGTGTTCGCCCAGCTGCATTTCAGCGGCAATATTCTCATTACGCTGCAAAGGCTCAGGGCGCGCAGCGTCATTGGGAAGCTGAAATTCAGTGCGCTCTACATCCGACATGTCGTGTCCTCAATCTCCGGTGATTCATTCATTGTTGAAGAACTTCTATTTCTTACCGCTCAGTGCTGCAAGCGATGCACGCAAGACGGTAGCAGTTTCAAGGGTTTCCACATCTTCTGATTCTGCCACGAAGGCTTCAACCACAGGACGCGCCGCTTTTTCGGTAAAGCCAAGCCCGACCAATGCTTCGACAACGGTATCTACCATTGCCCCGCTGCCGACAGGCAGGCTGCTTTGGGAAGCAGCCGACGCATCATCCCCAGCAGGTTGCGCAATAAAGCCTTTAACCTTGTCCTTCAGCTCCAATGCCATGCGCTCCGACATACGCTTGCCAACCCCTGGGATGGTCTGCAGCTTCTTCGCATCCCCGTTATTAATGGCAGTGGCAATTTCGCCTGGCTCGAGCACCGATAAACATGCCAGCGCAAGCTTGGGGCCCAGACCGGACACTACTTGGAGTTGATGAAACATCGCACGGTCTTCATCGGCGGTAAATCCATACAAGGTCATGGCGTCTTCCTTGACCGCCAAGGACGTCATCACTCGCGCATGCTCACCACGCACCAAAGTGCCTAAGGTCCGGGGCGTAGCTAAGAATTGGTAGCCAACCCCGCCACATTCAATAACAGCGTGATCAAGGGCGATGGATAAGACCTCACCGCTCAAAGAGGCAATCACAGGTTTTCTAGCTCCATTTCTTCTTGTGCAATAACTCTTGTTGCTGTTTCTGACGCAGCACGCAACGCATTGGTTCCCAATATTTGACCGCTATCGGATTTACGCGTGCCCATTACTTATTCGCTGCTTGCTTGCGGCGTTCTTCCTCCAGCTTTTTCATCTGCTGTTGCGCCATCTCTGCACGTTGGATAACTGGGGCTCGCCAACAGTGGCAGACCGCGAGTGCCAAAGCATCGGCAGCATCCGCCGGCTTCGGCGCTTCACTCAATCCGAGGATACGGGTAATCATAGTGGTCATCTGCTTCTTATCAGCACGACCATTGCCAGAGATAGCCTTTTTCACTTCCGAAGGAGTGTACATATAAACCGGTATATCACGCTTGGCTGCAGCCAGCATCAACACGCCAACACCATGGGCTGTGTGCAACACCGTGGAGACATTGCCGCGCTCAAAAAGTCTTTCAATCGCGACCACGTCTGGTTGGTAATCATCCATCCATTCCTCCACCGCACTGGAAAGACGAAGCAAGCGTTGTGCCAATTCTTCCTCTGGTGGGGTGCGCGCAACACCCACAGAGATGGGGATGACTGCGCGACCGCGACCAGCTTGTACTACGGAAAGACCACAGCGGGTTAAGCCAGGGTCAATACCCATGACGCGCAAACCCTCAAGGTTCATTGGCTATACCGTCCTTTTGCCGCTGATTTCATCGGCTCTATATCCCTGTCGATGCGCTAAGTTAGGCCTCAGGCATCAGATACCCTCACACATATGTTCTACCATATGTAGGTGACAAAGAAGTGCACCTATGCCCACAGTGTGGAACCTAGGTGCACTCTTAGCGTTTCGAATCAGTGGACTAAAGCCACGATAATGCTCTCAAACCTTAGTCTTCGTCCAAGGCAGCAAGCACGTCTTCTGAAAGATCCATGTTGGTGTACACGTTTTGTACATCATCAGATTCTTCCAGAGCGTCAATTAGGCGCATGATCTTCTTAGCATCATCCACACCGAGCGCTACTTCAACCGAAGCGCGGAAGTCCTGGTCGGAATCTTCCACTTCAATCTCAGCTGCTTCCAAAGCTTCCTTCACAGCAGAGATATCGGTGGGCTGGCAGGTAACCTCAAAGAACTCACCCAAGTCATGGACATCCTCAGCGCCTGCTTCCAGGACAGCCATGAGAACGTCATCGACTTCTAGTTCGCCCTTTTTCACCAAAACCACACCGGTGCGGGTAAACATGTACGCGACCGAGCCGGATTCACCGAGGTTGCCACCGTTGCGAGACATCGCGGTACGTACCTCGGTAGCCGCGCGGTTGCGGTTATCAGTCAAACACTCAATCAGCATGGCAACACCATTGGGGCCATAGCCTTCGTACATGATGTTTTCCCAGTCCGCACCGCCAGCTTCTTCGCCGGAGCCACGCTTGCGCGCGCGCTCGATATTGTCGTTGGGGACGGAGGCCTTCTTGGCCTTTTTGATCATGTCGTCCAGGGTTGGGTTGGCCGCCGGGTCACCGCCACCGGTACGCGCTGCAACTTCGATGTTTTTGACCATCTTTGCGAATTCTTTGCCGCGCTTGGCGTCATTCGCGGCCTTTTTATGCTTCGTAGTTGCCCACTTTGAGTGGCCTGCCATCAAGTTACCTTTCGTACGTTAAAAATTAGCTTGCCATCAACTATACGTTCTTCTGCAGTTATCAATACTATCCCCCGCGCACCGAGCACGAGAAAATGCGGCTGCGAACAAGAAAAAGCACGCTAGTTAGGCTCGCGCATGAGCCCTTCTTGGGACAACACAGCTACTAATTCACCTTGCTGATTAAACACATTGCCCTTGGTCAGGCCCACTCCACCACCAGCTGAGGGCGAATACTGATCTACTAGTAGCCATTCATCAACACGCACTGGGCGCAAGAACCACATGGCATGATCGAGGCTAGCTACCTGCAATTCTTGCTCTGGGTGATCCAGTAGCGCCGTATACAGCAAAGTCATATCGGATAAATAAGTAAGCGCAGCTTGATGCACATCCTGATCATCGCCCATCACACCAGTGTTTTTAAACCAAAGGTACTGGTGGGTGCCCTGGCCTGCAGGGTGTAGTTGTTCCTCGGTCAGCTTTGATTCTTCAACCGCGCGGATATCCCAATCCATCCAATCCAGCTTGCGTTTTTGTGCAGAGCGCGGACGAATCTCTAAATGGTCAATAGCTTCCTCAGGCCCTGGCACCTGGGGCATGGCGGTGGCATGTTCTGGTCCGCGGTCTTTATCGTGGTGGAAATTGACGGTCATAATCATCATGCGTTTGCCGTTTTGGAAGCCTTCCACTCGGCGGCAGGAAAAAGTACGTCCATCACGTACATGTTCAACTTCAAACTCGATAGGCTGCGCCGCAATGCCGCCTTCTAAGAAGTAGCTATGCAAAGAGTGCGCACGCTTGCCCTCGACAGTCAGTTGTGCTGCGCGAAGTGCCTGTGCCACAACCTGTCCGCCGAAAGTTCGGGTAAAAGCAGAGGGAACCGAAGGACCTAAGAATTTTCTATCGCCTAAAGGCTTCATATCCAAGACGTCGTGAACAGACTGCTCTTTTGGTGCAGACGTTGAGTCGCTAGTGGTCACTTTGTTCTCCTTAGTAGATTTCTCTTAACTTCTCAAGGGGTAATCTCTCAATCATATGTGAGCAATACCAATGCGTTGCATGCCCGTCCAGTACGTCAATTTCGCCAGCTGTTAGTTACCATGTTGGATATGATGCCGAAGAAACTACATCGAGTAGTCGCCTATCTGGAAATGTTTACCTGGACCTTCCTGATTGTGGGAATGATCCTCAAATACTCAGGCGTGACAGAAGCTGTTGTTCCTGTAGCCGGAGGAATCCATGGTTTCGGCTTCCTGTGCTTTATTTTCATCACGACCTTGGTCTGGATCAATAATCGCTGGCCTGTGGGAATTGGCATTGTGGGCCTTGTTGTCTCCGTCATTCCGTGGGCAGCGCTGCCTTTTGCTATCTGGGCGGATCGCAAGGGTCTGTTGGAAGGTGGCTGGCGCTTTCATAATCGCGATGAAAAGCCGCAGGGACTTTTCGACAATGTTCTAGCGCAGGTGGTACGCCACCCTGTTCGCTCCATTTTGATCGTGCTGGTTATCGTCATCATCGTCTTCAGTATTTTGTTGTACTTGGGCCCACCGGTTGATGTGGAGTCCGCTATCGAGGGTCAAGCCAACTAGAGTGCATCTTTCGTGCACTCTGCAAACCACTGACAACTACACAAAGGCCATAAGAGCATGCCAGTTCTAAGGCGTCTATTCGCTACCATTCCAGTGATTTGGACCGCGTGGGTAATAGCCCGCATCATGTTGGGCTTTATCATTTTCCGCGATCATTCCCCGCGCGGAGATGTTGCTTATTACTTCTATGGCATCTTGGGCAATGATCCCTCCATGATGACTGAGTACCCGCATGCGGGTACTTGGCCAGTGGAGGTTCTCACTGCACTCATCGGCGATCATATCGATGCTTTCTACATCGCTTTTGTTCTGATGTGCATGCTTGTCGATGCCCTATTCCTCGCTCTTGTCCTAAGCAATCACCACGCAAACCCACGGGTATGGATTGCTGGCTGGTTCTGGATCTTCTTTGGCACCTTGACCGGCCAAGTCTTCTACATGCGGCTCGATATTTTCCCAGCCCTTACGGTCGCGGCTGCTGCGGCGTGCTTGGTGAGGTGGCCTAATATTGCTTCAGCGCTGCTGGCTTTTGCGACCACGATGAAGCTCTGGCCAGGCGTTCTAGCTGCCGGTCTCGTCGGGCGCTTTAGCAACCGCAAGTCATGGTTGAGGTTGTTGAGCTTTTTCACCGCGCTTGTCGCGTTGTGCGCCATCACGGTTGTAACCAGCGGGTGGCAGCGTCTTTTAAGCCCCTTGACCTATCAAAGCGATCGCGGTTTGCAGATTGAATCCGTATTCGCCACGCCTTTTGTTTACCAGGCCTTTTATGAGCCAACGCGGTGGGAAATGGGCTATGCCGAATCAAAAAGTTTTGAAATCTCCGGCCCCGGCGTCGATCAAGCCATTGCTTGGTCCACTTATTCCATGTCCGCCGTTATAGCTTTCGCTTTGGCCTGGGCACTGTGGCGTTTTCTGGCTGGTGGTTGGAATCCACGGAGCACCATCGCCTTTTTCGGCGTGATGATTTTACTGCTGATTATCACCAATAAAGTCTTTTCCCCGCAGTACATTGTTTGGTTCGCGCCGCTGCTCGCAGTTGCACTACGCCAGCCGCAGATGTCTGAGCACCAGCTCAAACATCCTAGAACTCACCGGGCAATTTCCATCCTCATGGTGTCCTTAGCTGTACTAACGCTCGTAACTGCCGCTTTAGGCAGTTACGTCTATCCCAGCAACTACAACTTTATTTGGGCCCAGGTGGGTGTCGAGTTCGCACCTGTGGCAGCACTCGCGCTGCGCAATCTTCTCATCGTTATTATGGCTGCGCTTGCGCTATGCTGGCTCGCGCTCGAAACATGGTGCGAAGCTCGTGCACAATCCAAACATTCTGCTGCGCAGCAGCATCTGGCGGAAGCGCCAGTTGCTATGGACGCTCGAGACTAAAAGAGTATTCAAAAAATTCTGGCAGCGGAGCCGTGCCACCCAAACGCAGCACACGTACTGTTGGACGCAAACGTAAAGCCCGGGTATCGGATACTGCTTCATTATAAAAACGGTGCGCTAATTGAACGCGTGTTTCCGCATCCACCAACTGCGGATTCGCCGATACACTGGCAGCTAATTGCTCATCAACGTCAAAGAACTTGTGGATTTCCACATTCAGCTCCCGTTCACGTTGTGAGCGCTCATCAAATTTCCCGTGGCGGAGCGCAACGCCTTCTGCTTGCAGGGCAATCGGCGCGAGAACCGGGACCAACACACCGATAACGGCTGCGCGTCGGTCCAGCATCGCTTGCAGCTGAGCCAAGGCGGCATCTGTGCGGATGTGCAAGGTATTAAGCCGCTGTGCGGTGAAATATGCCCACAGCGCAATAACTGTGATGATCACCGTGATGACGATGAGCATAATCGTATTCATGAAAAGCGCTGCTCCTTAGCCGACCCGAACTTTAGTTCCGTCTTGGACAGTTTCATAGACCTGCATCACCGCGGCTGCGACATGGTCCCAGTCATATTGCTCGGCACGCTGGATACCTGCGGAGATCAGGGCACGGCGTTCGTGCTCATCATCGATAAGCCGCGTAATCTTTGCAGCCAAGTCGCGGGCATCGCCATTTTTAAACAGCAAGCCGGCAGGCTGTTCAGCCTCCACATTGCACACTGCCGCAAACGCTTCTAAATCACTGGCAACTACAGCGCACCCCGCGGCCATCGCCTCAACCAGGACAATGCCAAAGGACTCGCCACCGCGATTCGGCGCCACGTAGATATCCGCGCGGCCCAGAATCCGAGCTTTATCTAGATCGGAAACACGCCCGACAAAATCCACGCCAGAGCGCGACCGGGCATGGCCTCCCCCCATCACAGTTACGCGGATGGGACGATCGATGTGCTCAAGCGCATCCAAGAGAACATCAAGCCCCTTGCGTGATTCATCAAGGCGGCCCAAGAATACAATCTCCAGGGGTCGTTGAGTAGCGTCGCCTGCGTTGTTAGACGCAGCGGCGCTATGTTGGAGCGCCGCTGCGTATACCGAGGTATCCACGCCATTAGGAATCAAGATCGGATCGCCGCCCAGTTGTTCGACCTGCCAACGCCGCGCCATCTCCGAGACAGCAATGCCCCCGCGAATTTTTTCCAACATCGGGCTGAGGACCGGACGCGCCAACTGCAAAAGGCGTGAGCTCGCCGCAGAAGCATGATACGTAGCAACAATCGGCCCCTCAGCGATGCTCAGAGCCCGCATGGAGTAGCTCGGGGAATTTGGCTCGTGAATATGCAAGACATCAAAGTCGCCATCACGAATGAATTCTTTTACGCGGCGAGTAACCTGCGGTCCGATAGAAAGCCGCGCGACAGACCCGTTATAAGAAATCGGGATGGAGCCGCCACCTTTAACAACAAAGTCCGGGACATCGGTCTCTGCTGAAGCCGGACCCAGAACCTGCACAAAATGGCCCTGGTCAATAAAAACCGTGGCAAGGTCAAGCATATGCGCTTGAACTCCGCCTGGTTCGTCGAAGGAATACGGGCACACTAAACCAATTCGCACCTGCTATTTCCTCCCCTTTTTCTTCTGCCGCGCAGCTTGGTTTTCCTCACGGCTCTCGCGCTCCGCGCGCCTGAGCCGGCGTTGTTCAATATCGACATTCCACTGCGGTTGCAGCATGTGCCAATCTTGAGGCCGGCGGCGGAGGAATTTTTCGAAGTGCCGAGCAAGGCTTTGCGTTGTTGTCTTGATGTCGTCGACCTCAATCGGTTCCGAGACCGTCATACCCCACCGCGGGCTGCCACCTGCAACTGATGCACCAGACTCATCGTCGTTGTCGTCGTGAAAAAAGCAATGGACAGCGTGCAGATGAGCACCTGTCTCCTGCGCTAAACGTGCAGGACCTGTGGCCATATTGCACGGCTCGCCGAAGAAATCTACCTCCACGCCATGCCGCGTTAAATCGCGCTCGGAAAGCAGACACACCACTTCCCCTGCTTCTAACGCTTGCTTCAGCTGCTCATAAGGCGGCTGCTCACCACCGGTCAGAGCTATGACCTTAAAACCAAGCGCCTGTCGGTAATCCACGAAGGCTCTAAACAAGCTTTCCGGCTTGACACGTTCTGCGACAGTGGTGAAAGGGCCATTATAGCCCACCAAAAATACGCCAGCCATGTCCCAGTTCCCACTGTGGGTCAGCGCCAGAATGGTGCCCTTAGGTGAATTCAAGGAGGCATCAAGAAGCTCTTTGCCCTCAAGCCCTGCTAGCAGTTGACGATGCAAATCTGCATCCTGCGATAAGGACTGCAAGCGAAATGCTTCCATCCAATAGCGCATATAAGAACGCATGGAATCCCGCACTAGTTCACGGGTTACGTTTTCCGGCCCCACTATGCGCATCAAATTGCGGCGTAGCTGTTCCATCCCTGCGCCATCGTGCGAGACCTTATCTGCCACCTTGTTAAAGAGCCATTCGGCTAGTGGCACAGGCAGGTGCTTGACCAGGCTCCACCCAGCAAAATAGCCGGCGGCAGAAATATCGTCCTTAATTTTCATCTAGCCCCTTAAGCTGTTTTGGCACCTGGCGCTTTAGGGTTTTCCTGCCTATCTTGCTTATACGCCTGCATCAACCGCTGATAAACGGTAAAAATCGAACCGATAGCCAACAACCACAGGCACACCGGAAGAATATAAGGAACGCCAAGTCCTTCGAGGCCAATACCAACCAATCCGAGAATCAAGCGCTCCGGACGTTCGATGAGCCCACCGATCATCGAAAAGCCTGATGCTTCACCGCGGGCTTTGACATAGGAGATGACCTGGGATGTCACCAAGACCACAAGTGCTGCAAAGATGGTTGCGGGATGCGCATTGTCGAAGTAGATGAGGTACCAGATAATGGCAGCGAAAAGAGCACCGTCGGTAATCCGGTCACAACTAGCATCAAGCGTTGCACCAAATTTTGTAGCCCCACCGGTTAAACGCGCCATAGTGCCATCGACCATGTCGAAGGCCGCGAAGATTCCGGAAAATACTGCCGCGGCAAAAAGATGGCCACTCGGAATGAGCGTCACGGTAATTGCGATAGTGACAAAGGTGCCGATGATAGTTACTGCATTAGGCGTTAGTCCTACTTTGAGGAATCCGCGGGCGACTGGTTCGACAACCACTGCTGCGGGCTTGCGCCCGTGCACGCTAAGCACTGGGGTTCTCCATTCTTGAAGCCTCCATTTGGCTATCCTCCAACTCAATTTCCTGCCAGCCTTGGGCAAGGGCTTCCCGCGTTTCTTTCAACAATTGCGGCAAGACCTTCGTGCCATCAAGGATAGTCATAAAGTTGCTGTCCCCAGACCAGCGCGGCACGACATGCATGTGAAGATGGTCTCCCACCGACCCGCCAGAGGCTTTACCTAAGTTAAATCCGACGTTAATTCCTTCTGGATTCGAGATCTTCTTGAGCACTCGGATCGACTTTTTCACAAAAGCCATAAGCTCCATGGTTTCGGAGTCAGTAAGGTCCTCGAAGTTAGCAACCTTGCGATAAGGCACCACCATGAGATGGCCCGCGTTATAGGGAAAGAGATTTAAAAGTGCATAGACCTCTTCGCCGCGCGCGATGATTAATGCGTCTTCATCTGTTTTCTTTGGCGCTTCTACAAACGGGTCTTGTGTTCGCTTTTTGATATACGCCATACGAAACGGCGCCCAGATCCGCTCTAAACGGTCTGGCTGCCCCACCCCAGAGTCCACATACACGTCAACTTCCTCTTGTCCTGTGTGTTCATAGGATTTGGAAGAATTAGCCATGACGGCAAACGTGTCCTTTCTTCTCGCCGCTATCATTCGTCGAGGTCTGTGCAAGGTTATCTGGGGCGGGTAAAATACCTAAACCGCTAGCTTAGGCATCTTGGCTGCGACGAGCCTCGATATTTTCTTGGTTCGGCTGGGTGTTCTCACGCTCTGCGATCCAGTTGGCAATGAGCTCGACTGCTTCATCAACCTGGATGCCGTTGGCTTGGGAACCATCGAGGAAGCGGAAGGATACTGCATCCGCTTCAGCATCGCGTGCACCAGCGAGCAACATGAACGGCACCTTGCCCGTGGTGTGGTTGCGAATCTTTTTCTGCATGCGGTCATCCGAGGTATCGACCTCAGCGCGGATGCCCTTCTTGCGCAGCTTCGCAATAACCTGCTTGAGGTGCTCGACGTTGTCCTCGGACACTGGAATGCCTACGACCTGGTGTGGTGCCAGCCATGCTGGGAAAGCGCCAGCGTAGTGTTCCAGCAGCACGCCGAAGAAGCGCTCAATCGAGCCAAAGAGCGCGCGGTGGATCATAATTGGCTGCTTCTTGGAACCATCAGAAGCGGTGTACTCCAAATTGAAGCGCTCTGGCATGTTGAAGTCCAACTGTACGGTAGACATCTGCCAGGTACGGCCAATCGCGTCACGTGCCTGAACAGAGATCTTAGGGCCGTAGAAGGCAGCGCCTTCTGGGTCTGGAACTAGATCCAGACCAGACTTTTCAGCAACACGTGCAAGGATTTCCGTTGAACGCTCCCAGATTTCATCAGAGCCCACGGACTTCTTTGGATCGCGGGTAGACAGCTCGAGGTAGAAATCATCCAGACCGTAGTCCTTGAGCAAGGAAATAACGAAGTCCAGAACCGACGTCAGCTCATCTTCCAACTGATCATCGGTGCAGTAGATGTGCGCATCATCTTGGGTAAAGCCACGCGCACGGGTCAGACCATGAATAACACCGGACTTTTCATAGCGGTATACGGTGCCGAACTCAAAAATACGCAGTGGAAGTTCACGGTAGGAACGACCACGGGTATCGAAAATGAGGTTGTGCATCGGACAGTTCATGGGCTTGAGGTAGTAGTCCTGCCCAGGCTTGGTCTCATTGCCCTCTTCGTCATATTCAGCATCGACGTGCATCGGTGGGAACATACCGTCTTTGTAGAAACCAAGGTGGCCGGAACGCTCAAAGAGGTCCTGCTTGGTGATGTGCGGAGTGTTCACGAAAGAGTAGCCGGCCTCGATGTGACGACGACGTGAATGCTCTTCCATCTCCGTGCGAACGATGCCGCCATTTGGGTGGAATACGGGCAGACCAGAGCCCAAGTCATCGGGGAAGCTAAAGAGATCTAGCTCTGCGCCCAGACGGCGGTGGTCACGCTTTTCAGCCTCTTCCATCATGTGCTGGTAGGCCTCAAGGGATTCCTTGGATTCCCAAGCGGTGCCGTAAATACGCTGCAGGCCAGCATTATCTTGGTCACCGCGCCAGTAGGCAGCAGAAGATCGCGTCAAGGTAAAGGCAGGAATGTACTTGGTGGTCGGAAGGTGCGGACCACGGCACAAGTCAGACCACTCCACCTCACTGGTGCGTGGATTGACGTTGTCATAGTAGGTCAGCTCGCCGGCGCCAACTTCAGTTGCTTCATCGGAATTCGGGTCAACATTACCCTTATCCTCAATGAGTTCCAGCTTGAAGGGCTCATCACGCAAGGCTTGTGCGGCTTCTTCATTGGAAGCAAACACGCCACGCTCAAAGCGCTGGCCAGTTTTGATGATCTTCTTCATCCGCTTTTCGATAGTCTTCAGATCTTCTGGAGTAAATGGCTCCTCAGTCTGAAAATCGTAATAAAAGCCATTTTCAATTGCCGGGCCAATCCCCAACTTGGTACCCGGAAATTCAGCTTGGACAGCCTGCGCCAAAACGTGCGCGCACGAGTGGCGAATGACAGCGCGGCCGTCTTCTTCAGAAGCTGCGACGGGGGTAAATACGCCGTCTTCAGCAGGGACGTGAGCGAGATCTTTCAGTTGACCTTCTGCATCACGAACGACGACAACCGCCTCAGGTCCTTTATTGGGCAGACCCAGCTCCCTCATCGCAGTACCGACTGCTGTGCCTGCAGGGCAGGTAAACGGCTCATAATTGACCGTAGTTGCGGCGATTGCTTCTGACATGCTGCGCTCCTTTGCGCTAATGGGAAAAACGGCTTACCTGGCCGCCACCCTGATGTACAAGTTCTAACCCGGTTATCCTACCGCGTCTATTAAGGTTTCCGCCCAAAAGGTCCCCGTGGTTCCACCGGATTGCACTCCTGGTGGGACAAAATACACGGCAGAGCCGATATGTGTGATCCACTCATTGAGCAGATCCACTTCATCCATGCGCCTTTGCATCGGTTCAAAAACCTTGGTCATGTCTTTCTGGAAACAAATAAAGACCAGTCCGGAATTCGATAGCTGCACGTCGGTACCCGAGAGCTCTTCCTCGTCATTAACGAAGCCGGTTTCTGAGATCGGCGCGTAGTCCGGTTGCATATCGTAGTTAAAAGCACGGCGCAGCATGCGCTCCTGAGGCTTGCCATCTGGCGCTTGGGCACGCGCGATGTGCGAATTGCGGTCGATGGTGGGAAGACCGTATTTATCCACCGCGTCAAAATCCGGCTTATCGAATTCTTCTTCACCAGTTAACGGCGCACCGTTATCAAGCTTGCGCCCGATTGAATTCTCCCGCGATTTACGGTCAAGTTTCTCCCAGGTGTCAAGATTCATGCGGATACGGCGTACCACCATCGAGGTACCACCGCGCGCCCACTGCGGACCTTCATCGATCCACACCTGCTGGTCCATTTCTTCGTCACCGCGTGGGTTGACGGTGCCGTCTAATTGTCCAAAGTGATTGCGCGGGGTATCGCCCTTACCGCCGGCACCGTAGGCGTGGCCATAGCCTTGCTGAAGCCACTTCACCTGCGCATAATCTTGGCCAGCGCGAATCATATGGCGCATGGCATGGCCTGCTGTGACCGGGTCATCACAGCAAATCTGCAAGACGATATCGGTTTGCCCCCACGCAGGATCTAACTTATCGCGGTCAAATGCTTCAACATCACGCAGCCACTTCGGCCTGAGTTTTGAGGCACCAATGACGTCAAAGACCCGCTCCCCGAGCCCACAAGTAATCGTGAGATTAGCGGGAGTATCTGCCATCTCTGGTTCAAGCGAGCCGACCGGAGTTTCCGATGTACACAGTGCCCTGGCGTCTGCGGTCCATAACCGCATCAAATTGGTGAATTCCTTCTTCCCCACGGTGTCTTTGAGATTGAAACCTAAAAGGTTCAACACGGCGTGAGAGCTCGCGGTGACGCCGTGTTGATGTTTGCCATCAAACGGAACCATCGCGTCTTTGAGGAAAGTCTCTGTATCTGCCTGCTCAGTGGACGCGGTATTTGCTGCAGCGGCGTTCTTTACTTCGGGTGTGGTGCACCCCGCAATAATTGCGCCGGTCGCAGCAAGACCGCTGGCTAGGCCGCCGCGAACTAGAAGTGCTCGTCGGTCGAGCTCAACCATGGAAATATTCACCTTCTTGAACACTGTGCCTGCTTAAGGCACAAAACCGAAACCTTAAAAGCTGAACAGATTAGTGATCGTGCTGTTCGTCGTTATCCTCGTGGTCGTCGTGATCCTCATCAGCATGATCACCGTGGTCGCCGTGATCACCGTGGTCATGACCTAGATCGCCGTAGTTTTCATCGCCGGCGCCAATGGTACGAACTGGGATGTCATCAAATTCCTCGGTGGAGCCATCAGCCAGCTCAACGGTCACGGTGACTTCATCGCCAGCCATGACTGGTTCCTTGACGTCCATGAGCATAAAGTGTGCCCCACCTGGTTCCAGGGCCACGGATTCACCGGCTGGAATAATTAGTGGCTCTTCCATTTCCTGCATCTGACCGTCTACGGTTTCGTGGATCTCATTGATGCCAGCATCCACGCTGGAGCTAAAAGCCACAATCTCAATATCTTCATTGGATTCGTTAACCAGGGTGCCAAAAATCGCCGTCATATCGGCATCTTCAGCCATCGCACGCACTACTGCGTCCTCAAAATCCAAGGCATCATCAGCATCGTCCGCGTCATCATCGTCTGATTCAGCAGAGGCATTCGCAGCGGTTTGTGACGCAGAATCATTTTGCGTGGAGTCCTGCTCAGAATTGCTACAACCTGCCAATGCCAAGGCTGAGGCAGCAACGATGGACACGAAAATACGAGGGTGCTTTAACATTGCGATAAAACTTTCTCCGCCTTCATTAAGGCAGCGTAAAGGTTAAAAATGAATCGAGCTTCTGTGAAAGAAAACTACTCTGCGTCGTATCCGCGGCGCTTAGCCAGCATCACCGCTAGGACTGCGATGACAGCCAGCACACCAACTCCGGCAAGTGCCCACTTCATCCAGGTGCTCATGCCTTCGGCTTCTTCTGCTGCTTCCGCAGGAGTTTCGGCCCCTTCAGAGTCAACTGCCGCACCGTTGGCGGTTTCTGAAGCACTGGCGGTTTCTTCACCGGATTCAACGCTGAAAGAGATACCGCCGCGAGTGGCATGCCCATCGGAGGAAGTAATTTGGAATCCGAGCATGTAGTCGCCATCGCCTGGGTCTTGATCCTCTGGCGTAGTGATGGTCAGCTCGCGCTCGTTAATTTCTGGTTCTTCAGAAAATAGCACTTCGCCGGTGGCTTGATCGGTGACTGCGAAGTTATTGAATCCGTCGCGCGGAATTGCAGAGAACTCAATCGTGATCTCTTCTGGGAATTCATCCAGTACGTCGCCTTCAGTGATGCTGCCACCGATGGCGGTGTCATGCGCCGACGCAACGGGTGCCAACAAGGCAGATGACAAACCCAGGCCCGCAACAAGTGCACCGGCAGTTAAGGTCCGTCCCAGATGGATCGATGATCGAATCATTTTTCACTCCTTGGCTCCAGGAAGAAATTCCTGTCGTGAGCCCACGTGTTAGACAAAGTACGCTTACTCAATGCGTACTAAGGATTTAGTCGTATCACCGCTGAGAATAGTTCCTTTGGTGTACTTTGGGAAAGCTGACGGCACACTACCGTGCCGGCGCGAACTTATTCTCACCATTGCCTTTAGTAATTCTTCCCGGCTTTCGTGTGCCGCACTGGTGATGTCAAACACAGCGGGTAGCGTCGTTGACGCTGTCCGAAAGGCATTTGGGCACGAGAAAAGGTGGGTCATTCTTTCTTAGAAATGACCCACCTTTTAAGTGGAGCGGATGACGAGACTCGAACTCGCGACCCTCACCTTGGCAAGGTGATGCGCTACCAACTGCGCTACATCCGCAAACGAAACCAGGCCCGGTTTCTAGGATTTGCCACCGAAGTGGTTATCCGTGTGCGCGATACTGGGATTGAACCAGTGACCCCTACCGTGTCGAGGTAGTGCTCTACCGCTGAGCTAATCGCGCTTGTACCTGCCCCTAGGACAGCACAAATTGAGGTGGAAACGGGAATCGAACCCGTGTGCACGGTTTTGCAGACCGTTGCCTCACCACTCGGCCATTCCACCGTGGCGAACCGCCTCAGGCACTTTGACGGCTAACCGTAAAAGAACCAGAGCGGATGACGAGACTCGAACTCGCGACCCTCACCTTGGCAAGGTGATGCGCTACCAACTGCGCTACATCCGCATTTTCAAGGTTTTACCCTTGGTGCGCGATACTGGGATTGAACCAGTGACCCCTACCGTGTCGAGGTAGTGCTCTACCGCTGAGCTAATCGCGCTAACGAAAGTTCCATGGTAGTGAAACTTTGAGCGGATGACGAGACTCGAACTCGCGACCCTCACCTTGGCAAGGTGATGCGCTACCAACTGCGCTACATCCGCAATGCTTTAACCGCTTGAAAATTCATTCTGAGACGAGCTCAGATTAAAACGCTCGCGGTGGCTTGCGATATGAAACTTTATCCTTTGCGGCTCCAGTTTCCAAATCCCCCGCTCAATCGCGCTTTAGTCACCCTCGAATCGTGAAAAATCTGCCACTTAAATTACGACCGTGTAATTCCCACCAAGCCACGAACCAACCCAAGGCGAGGTCATGGTGGCCAGTATAGGACTAGGTTGGGCTTATGACTGACTCATCGTTTATCTCCCTTCCTACTTCCGCCCCGAAGGTCGAAGACGTAATTGGCCCCGATCCTGACCTTTCGCATCCGCACGTGCGCTTTGTTGAAATCTCCACCTTGTCAGGTTCCGCCAGCCTGCATGGCAGTAGCAGCGAACTAGGCAATGAGCTCGACACCGCTGTGCTGCTGGGTCTTCGAGAGCGCGCCGATGTCATCGTTGTCGGCAGCCGCACTGTGTTTGCAGAAGATTACGGCGGAGCTCAGCCTTCAAAGGACCGTCCCAATCCTGCCCCGATTGCGGTGATCACCAACTCTTTCAATGTGGATGTCGCCTCTAAGTTCGTCCAAGAAGCCATTACCCCACCGCTGGTTATCGCAAACGACAAAGCGTTTGCTGACCCTGAGCTAGCTGATCAGCGCGAAGTGCTACAGCGCGCCGGCGTCGAATTGGTCAACAGCGGCAACGGCACCGCCACCGAAATCGTGCAGGCTTTAAGCGCACGTGGTCTTAATCGGATCGTATGTGAGGGCGGCCCAGGCATTTTTGGACTGTTCATTGCCGACAAGATGCTCGATCAGCTGTATCTCACGCTCGATCCAACGCTGACTACGGATGTGGAAAAGAACCTCGTTTCCGCTAAAGCTGCCTCCAGCATTGGTATTTCACACAACAGCAACCTCCAGCTCAGCTTGGAGCAGGTAGTGGTAGATAGCGATTCAACGGTGTTTCTACGTTATGCAGTGCCCAGCAACCCGTAATATCGGCCGATGTGACAGCTGCATTTGAGAATCGTTTTAATTCCTGGGGCTCTGCCTCTACGCCACTAACATCCATGGTGGAGGGTTCAGTGAAGCAACCCGAAAATGTGCAGGACCCATCTGGCACCTCGCGCATTTTCCAGATTCTTACTGCAGCAGCGTGGCCACTGGCCGTAGTCTTAGCGCTGCACCGTACTGTTATCACGGCATTCAATGGCACCGCCACGGATGATTTTACGACCGTTTATAACGCACTTTCACGGGCACTAACGGGTTTGCCCGTCTATGACCAGGCGTACCACCACGTTGATCCGCTCTATTTATATAACCCAGGCGCTACTTTATTGCTGCTGCCGATGGGGCTGGTGGATAACTTCGACGCGGTTCGCTACGCCTTCATTATCGTCAATAGCTTGGCCATTATTCTTGCTCTCGCACTGCTTACCTGGTTGGTGGGTCAGTCATTGCGTGGGCCAGTATGGCCGGTTGCAATCGCCATTGGCTTTTCGACGGAATCAGTCATCAACACGCTGACTTTCTCGAATATCAATGGCATCTTATTGCTGCTGCTTTCCGTCTTCCTTTTCTGCTTCGTGCGCTCTTTTAGCCCTGTCGTAAACACGGAGGCCAGCAGGGGCCGAAGTCTCAGCCCACACGCGCTTCGATATATCGCTGGAATTGCGATCGGGCTAGCGATTGTTATTAAGCCGCAGTTCGCGCCGTTATTATTCCTTCCCCTTATGCGGCTGGATTGGCGCACCATCACCGGCGGTATCGCTGCTCCTGTCGTACTCAACGTCATCGCGTGGCGACTTATCCCGGGAGCTTCTGACTACCTCACCAAGCTCGTCCCCTACCTCGGTCAAACACGTGACTATGCAAACTCCTCCCTTGCGGGATGGCAGGCATATTTCGATATCTCTAATGCCCTTTATTTGCCTGTGTGGCTTCTTGTTGCCGCCGCCGTAGCTATCGGCATGCTGGTGCTCCTGAGATGGCGCGTAACCGATATCTTGCTATGGTCTTTGACCTCGAGTGGGCTCTTGTTGGTCGGGGTTTTCACATTGTCATCGCTAGGCCAGCAGTACTACTCCATGTGGCTGTTTCCTATGGTGTTTACTGTCTTTTTGTCTCGCAGCGTGTTTCACTCGTGGCCGGCATGGCTAGCAGCTGTTTTATTCTTGATTCCTAATAGCTGGACTTCCTCACTTTGGCCGAATTTCGGCAGGTGGATTGGCACCTACATCGGAACTTTAGGGTGGGTTTTACTCATCGTTGTAACCCTTGCAACCGCCGTGGGGTGGTGGCGTTTACAAGTGAAAAATCCGGCGTAGACTTTAGACTATGAGCAACAATTTTGTATCGCCATCCTCCTCTACCGAGGACAATATCGACTTCAAGTCACTCACCGATGAACAGTGGCGTGAGCGCCTTAACCCTGACGAGTACCAGGTTTTGCGCCAGGCCGGCACTGAGCGCCCTCACATTGGTGAATACACCAATACCACTGCGGAAGGTGTCTACCGCTGCCGTGCGTGCAATGCCGAGCTATTTCGCTCGACGGAGAAGTTCGCCTCCGATTGTGGCTGGCCGTCCTTTTTCTCCCCACTCGCGGGTGACAACATTATTGAGCGCGAAGATCGCTCTTTAGGCATGGTTCGCACAGAAGTATTGTGCGCGAATTGCAATTCCCACTTAGGCCACGTTTTCGCCGGCGAAGGATACGACACCCCAACCGACCTTCGTTACTGCATTAACTCAATTTCGATGAGTTTCGAAAGCGCAGATTCCGACAAGTAACTTATTCGTGTCCATTTCAGGGCACGAGTCAACTACGGAGACCACAAAGCGGTGGCGCGAGCAAGTCTTCTACTTTGCTCGCGCCACCGCTTCTGGGTTACTAATTCCCCACCGACATTTATGTACTTATGCAGGTATGTAGTTATTCCCTCGATTGGCTCGAGGGGGCCATGGAAGTGAAATTACGGCAGAATCTCAATTAGCTCGGAAACATCCTGAACACGACGTCCGGTGTGGAAAGGAATTTCATCACGGACATAGAGACGGGCTTCGGTGTAGCGCATGACATACATCAGGTCAACGATGCGGTCGAGCTTTGGCGCCTCGAAAGCGAGGACCCACTCGTAGTCGCCCAATGCAAAGGCAGGAACCGTGTTGGCGCGAACATCCGCGTATTCACGAGCTGACATGCCATGCTCTGCCAAAATCGTGCGACGCTTCTCTTCCTCCAGAAGGTACCAATCATAGGAACGCACGAACGGGTAGACCGCGATCCACTCCGCTGGCTCTTCACCCATAATGAAAGAAGGCAAGTGGGATTTATTGAACTCCGCTGGACGGTGCAGTGCATTGCCAATCCAGGTCACCTCAGAGAGCTGTCCAAGGACAGTGGTACGGCGGAAATCCGCAAAGGCTTTCTGGATGTCTGAAAATTCCTCAGCATGCCACCAGATCATGAAATCTGCGCTGTCGCGCATCGCAGTGAGATCGTAGATGCCGCGGATGATGACAGTGCCCGCTTCTTCAACGGACTTAAAAAACCGTTGAGCCTCAGCGATGATGTCCGCGCGCTCAGTCCCCAGAGCACCAGCCGGCACCTTAAATACCGCGTGCTGTGAGTACTGCTGCTTAGAATTCAGCGCCTTATAATCGAGCTTTGCCATGGGAATTGCCCTGCCCTTTCATCAATACGAATAGATACTTTATCCATCATAAGTTGGATAATGATGAATTGCACTAAATGTGACACGGCGCGCCTAAACGCAATGACGAACTTTGAACTATAGGTTGAGACTCGTGAGCATTTCCGACGCACCTACCCAGCACACATTTGGCGCCCCCACGCCGATTTTCGGCGATGGCAACGGCACCCAAAACACGGCCGGAGAATCAGAAAAGATGACCCCACCAGCATTTTCTCAAGCTGTTGAATCCATGCACGCAGCACAGCTACGTCCAGAGATCACCTTGGGAACAATTCGACCGCCACAAAAGCTAGCTCCGTTTAGTCACGCGGTTGGACTCGAAGTGGGTAACCATAGCGCTGACGATATCGTCCCGGTCGATACCGATGGCGATGCATTCGGTCGACTCATCCTCCTCCACGATCCAGGAGCGGAAGAGGCTTGGGAAGGAGCAATGCGCCTTGTTGCCTATATCCAAGCGGACATGGACTCCGATGTCACCGGAGATCCAATGCTTCCTGACGTGGCGTGGGAATGGCTAACGGAGTCTTTGGATGAACTCGGAGCAAGCCACACCAATTTGGGGGGCACCGTTACAGCAACGGCATCTGTTCGTTTCGGAGAAATCGGCGGCCCTCCCCGCGCGCACCAAATAGAGATGCGTGCATCCTGGACCGCCAGCGAGATTGATCTGACCAAGCACGTGGAAGCATTCTCCCGCGTATTAGCGAATGTCGCCGGTCTTCCACCTGAGGGCATTACTGAACTTTCGCGTTAGAATTCGGCGGCATCGATGCCTGTTGGCAAAGTAGTTCGCCAACAGGCAGGCCAAATGCACAGGTTTGCTTCAACCTTGGACTACTCTTTGAAGCTATGAGTTCAGCGCGCAGCGTTCCCGAAGGTGGGATCCCCACCGTATTTCACACGCGTGCTGGAATTGCTAAAGCCGCGCGCATCCTTGCGCAAGGTTCGGGCCCTATCGCTATCGACACTGAGCGTGCGTCTTCTTTTCGCTACGACGACCGAGCCTTTCTCATCCAGCTTCGCAGGGCTGATACCCCGATTATCCTCATCGCGCCTGAAGGCGTTCGTGAAGCAGTCCGGGAGTGTTTGGCGCCGGTCATCAATGGGCTGGAGTGGGTCGTGCACGCAGCTGCAACAGACCTCACCAGTTTGGCGTGGCTCGGGCTTTATCCAGGCGCCCTTTTTGATACCGAGGTAGCTGGGCGTTTGCTCGGTATCCAAAATCCGAATTTAGCCTTTGTCACCGAAGAATTCCTCGGAATCACTCTCGACAAGGGATACGGTGCCACGGACTGGTCTCGCTTCCCTTTATCTAAAGCCCAGCTTGCCTACGCCGCATTGGATGTAGAGTCTTTGCTTGAGCTTGCCGATGAAATGTCCTATGAACTCGAACAAGATCATAAGACGCGTTGGGCACTAGAAGAATTTCGCGTGATCCGCGAACAATTTGCAGACATTACCGCGCCTGCTCCCCGCCACTGGCACCAATCACGAAGTCTGCGTGGCCTTTCAGATCCGATGAGTCTGGCCGTGGCCAAAGCCGTATGGGAAGAACGCGAATACCAAGCTCAAAAAACTGATGTAGCTCCGGGGCAGATCATTTCCAATGCCGCCCTAACAGATATTGCTAAGCAGATTCCGCGTTCTATCAATCAGCTGCGACGCATTCCCCAGATGCGTCGGCGTTCCGCGGTGGAGCTCAACGCCTGGGCGAACATTATTAGAACCGCTGCGGATTCTGATCCACGCACGTGGCCGGTATTGCCGGAAAATCACCACGACTTTCCTAATAAGCAATTCTTGAAAAATAATAACCCTGAACTTCTTGAACTCACGAATATGGCTCGTGAGCGCCGCGATGAATTAGCCGAGGAGATCGCGGTTGTGTCTGACTCCCTCGTCAGCGTCTCAACCCTGCGCAATACCGTGTGGGCTATCCACGGTGACAGTGCTAATCCGCATTTTGGCGATCACGCGCAGATTGTTTCCACAACGTTTGAGCTCAGAGAGTTTTGGCAAACGCAAGGGCTGCGCAACTGGCAAATTCAGCAGCTACAGCCTGTGCTTGCCCCTAGGCTGCTCTAACGCAGCTGCGTTAGTGCAGGTCATCGACCCATTCGGTCACGGCAGCTGCGATGCCATCGGCATCCATGCCAACTTCTTCTAGCACTTCACCCCGAGAGCCATGCTTCGGGAAAATGCTAGGAAATGCCACACGGCGAAGCGGGGTATCTACTTCGGCAGCCGAGAAGGCTTCATCGAATAGCGAGCCCACGCCTGCGCGCATCATGCCGTCTTCTGCAACCACGACAATATCGTGCTCATCGGCCATTTCAATCAAGGACGGTGCGACTGGGCACAGCCACCGTGGGTCAACCACTGTGACTGCCATGCCCTTATCTTCCAAAATCTGTGCGGCGCCGAGCGAACGAGCTGCCATCGCGCCGATAGAAATGACCAAGACCTTCTTTGCCTCAGCATCAGCAAAACGCTCCTGCTCAGACTCAAAGATGATATCGACGCCATCTTCGGTCGTTGCGACTGCATCCATATCCTCCAGCAGATTACCCTTCGGGAAACGCACGACTGAAGGTCCAGATTTAATCTCTAGGGATTCTTGGAAAAGCTCACGCAGACGCTGCCCATCACGCGGAGCAGCAACATGAATACCAGGGATAATCGTCGTCAACGCCATATCCCATACGCCGTTGTGGCTGGCCCCGTCAGAGCCGGTGACGCCTGCGCGG
This sequence comes from Corynebacterium stationis, assembly GCF_001941345.1. Lineage (NCBI taxonomy): Bacteria > Bacillati > Actinomycetota > Actinomycetes > Mycobacteriales > Corynebacteriaceae > Corynebacterium > Corynebacterium stationis. The sequence goes on along the minus strand of NZ_CP009251.1, from coordinate 1,268,769 downwards.
TCTAAAACAATGGTTACGGGTTGTTTCAGCAAAGCAATATCCATCAACAGCTGATCAAATGCGCGGTTGAGGAAGGTGGAATAGATTGCAACCACTGGGTGCAAACCACCGAGTGCGAGGCCGGAAGCCGAAGCCATCGCATGTTGCTCAGCGATGCCCACGTCGAAGAAGCGGTTCGGGAACTGCTCTGCGAATGGAATAAGCCCAGTTGGTCCTGCCATGGCTGCTGTAATTGCTACGATGTCATCGCGCTTTTTCGCAGCCTCAATCAGCTCTTCAGAAAAGACCGCGGTCCAACCCGGTTGGCTCTTGCCTTTAGGCACACCAGTAACAGGGTCAATTGCACCAGTGGAGTGCATTTGGTCCTGTGGTTCATTAACCGCTGGCGCAAATCCGTGGCCTTTTTCAGTGACCACGTGCACGATGATGGGTCCCTCATAATCACGCGCGTAGCTCAGCGCATGATCAAGTGCATCCAAATCATGGCCATTGATGGGGCCAATGTATTTCATGCCGAGTTCAGGGAACATCTCAGTAGGCAGAATAGAAGACTTCACGCCTTCTTTGACCGCACGCAGTGCATCAAAAGTCCGATTGCCGACCCAGCCGAGTGACTTGAGGGTCTTCTTGCCGTGCTCCATAAGCTCGTCATAACCGTGCTGTGTGCGAATTCGGCTGAGGTTTTCCGATAAGCCACCGATAGTTGGTGAATAGCTGCGGCCATTATCGTTGACCACGATTACGGCATTGCGTTCTTTATCCGCAGAAATATTATTGAGTGCTTCCCAGCACATGCCGCCGGTTAGAGCGCCATCACCGACAACCGCTACTGCATTTCGGCGCGATTCTCCCTTGATACAAAAGGCTTTACTCAACCCGTCGATCACCGATATAGCCGCGGAAGCATGGGAGGATTCAGTCCAGTCATGTTCTGATTCCCCACGGTCCGTGTATCCAGAAAGCCCATCTTTTTGACGCAGGGTATCGAATTGGTCTGCACGTCCAGTCAAGATCTTGTGCACATAAGACTGGTGCGAAGTATCAAAGACAATGGGGTCCCGCGGAGAATCAAAAACGCGGTGCAGCGCAATGGTCAACTCAACGACACCGAGGTTGGGACCTAAATGCCCGCCCGTAACTGAAACCTTGTCGATAAGAAACTGGCGAATTTCTGCAGCCAGCTCTTCTACTTTGTCAACGGAGAGTTTTTTCAGATCTTGCGGTGATTTCACCTTATTAAGAATTCCCATGGAGTGTTTAGAATTCCTTTGCTAACGACGGGGCTAATTGAATATGAATGTGAAAATATCACGTTCATCGCGCCGTATTGTTGGAAATGAGGCAGTATTTCAGCCAGACGCACGGGCGCGATCTTTTAGGATCTACCGTACCCCGCGCACTTTAGAAAACGTGAATACGCACCCGACAAATCCTGCGTCTGACCAACTTTGTGCTACACCCTAAAGCGCAGCAGCTTCTTCAATGTCCTCATTTTCTTCCACGACACCTGGCTCTAAAAGCGCGATGACCTCAAAGTGGTGTGTTCCAGGGAAAGCATTGACCAAAGTCAGGTGTGCGACCTGGAATCCGTGTTCATTCCAATATCCGATATCACGCGCGAAAGTTGCGGGGTCACAGCCGACATGCACGACGCGCTGCGGCGATACTGAAGCAACCGTAGAAACCACATCTAGCCCGGCACCAGTGCGGGGCGGATCCATGACTACTGCCGTTGGACCTGGTAGCTGCGCAGCGACTTTTTCAACGCGCTCAGAGACCACATCCACGTCATACTGTTCAAGATCTGCCTGGTTCAGTGCGGTAGCAGCCGGTGAATAATCCACGGAAATCACCCGTGCTGGCTCCTGCGGTGTGCCAAGGCTGCCCGCAATTGCCGGAACAAATACACCGACACCGCCGTAGAGGTCCCAGCCTAAAGGCTGACGACCAGGTGCTTGTGGGCAGTCTTTGAGGTAGGTACGGATTACTTCCGCATAAGTATCTGGGGCTTTCGCGTGTGCCTGCCAAAAAGCGGTGGCCGGAAAGTGAAAGTGGTGCCCGTCAGCCAGTTCTTCCACATCGCCGGTGCCCTCGATAACGGTGGTCACTTTCTCCACCCGACGCCCACGTGGCGCCTTCGAGGTTTCCACCACGTGGCGGTTGCCCTTGCTGTCTAAGACTGCAATAACTTCAGAGCCTGGGGTGAAGCGACGTGCATCGGGGCCTACGAGGCCATCGACAAGCCCTGGCGCTAATTGTGAACACGCTACTTCGTGCACGATCTCATTGGAGTTACGCTTACGCCCACCAGCTCGGCCTTGGCTATCAACCCCAAGGCGCACGCGGGTGCGCCAGCCACGCTGTGGATTGAGATTGATGGTCTCAACATCAGGGATCTCTGAAAGCTTAGCTACACGGCGCAGCTGGTCAGAGAGCACGTCGAGCTTAATCGCTACTTCCGAAGCCGGATTCAGCTCAGCGAAATCGCAGCAGCCAGCACCAAGCTCAGCAGCAGGGCACGCTGATGAAACCCGATGAGGACCTGCCTGCACCACGCTTTCTAGCTGCGCATGTGCAAAAGACTTCTTGGCCTTGGTCACGCGAGCTTGAACTACATCTCCAGGAAATCCGCCCTGGACGAATACCACGCGGCCATCGGGGGCATTGCCGATGCCTTCGCCACCATGAGCCATGCGGTCAACAGTGAGCTCCAAGCTATCTTCTGCTTTAAGCAAGCCTTGCTGTTTCGAACTATCTTCTGCGCTCATCGCTCATCCTCTTTATTTGCTGTCTGTGTTGTATCAATATTGCTTGCATCGTCAAACTGGTCGTTATCTGCCTGATCGCCATCCGCCTGCGCGTCTTTCGCTGGACCGCCTGAAGATACTTTCGGCGTGAGGGTGATTTCGCCGCGCTCAACCGCTGCTTCGACGGCCTTATTGGCGCGACGTACCATCCAAATCGTCAGTACAGTGACAACACCGGTCAAAGGCCAGCCCATCAGGATTCGCACAATGCCTAAGGTCGTTGTGTCGGAAGAGTTATAAAGGTTATTTTGGACGATAAATCGGGCAATAAAAATAACAACCCAACCAAGTGTTGCAATGGCATATGCACGACGCGCAGGAGTTACCTTCTGCCACGCCATATCCTCGCCATTGATGCCTTTCCATATAACACCAACGACTGGCCATTTAAATAACACGGAGATCAACGCAATAACGGCGAATACGAGCGATGCCCAAATTCCATAGAGGAAATACCCCTTGGCATCGCCCGTGTACCAGGCAATAGCCGCGCAAAAGGCCACACCGATGAAACCTGAAATAGCAGGCTGAATTGTCTCTTTACGAGCAATTCGCCACACCAAAATCACTAATGCGACAGAAAGAGCCGCGACAAGAGCTGGGCCAAGCCCCCACCGACTGTTTACTGGCACGAGCACCACAATCGGCAAGGTGGTCGACACGAGCCCTTGCCAGCCTCCCATCTGTTCGAGCAAAGTTTGCTCTTCGATGGGCTTTTTGGCGACTTTGGTTTTAGCGCGCTCGCCATTTCCTACTGGGTTATTCACCGTTAAATATTTGCCTTCGACATCGTGCTGAAAATTAAAGCACCCAAGGCACGCAGGTATTTAGCTGGCTTGGGTGCAATCAATAGCTTTACTCTACTTGGAGTCGCCATTTCCTTCCGAGTCATCACCGCTGGTGTCATCTGATTCGGCGGATGTATCAGAATCCTCTGGATCATTTTCAGGGTGGTGCTCAGAATTTTTCGCCGCCTGCGCTGCTGCGTTTCCTCCAAGCATCTGGAAGAGCTGACGCGCAGCTGCTTCCTGGGCGGCTTTATTAGCAGCGCTCGTATCCTGCTGGGATTGCTCCTGAGGCTTATTTTGTTCCTGCTTGCGGCGCTCCATCTCATCTTGCACCTGCTTGACCAACTGCGGAGGCATGGTCACTGGAAGAGAATTACCCGCCAGAATCGGATCATCGCCGCGGTAAACAAAGACACGCGACGCAACCTCGCGCGCCAGTTCAGTTAAGCCTTCTTCCTTGCCGGTTGGCGCAGCGAGCGTAAGTCGCAGCAACCACCGTGGGCCTTCAATTCCGATGATGCGAATCATGCCATTGGCGTTTTGGGCAGCAATCTCAGTTCCCCACGGGCCTTCTTCTAATTGCGTAGGCATGCCGTCGCGCTGGATATTTTCTACCAACTCATTGACGGAAGATTCCCATTGCCCAGTCGAGCGTGGGGCTGCAAAAGCCACAGGCGTAATACGGCCAAACTCCGTGATGATGTGCAACATCTTCGGGCCCTGCGCGCCCATTTCGACCTGTACTTGCGAGCGCTTAGGCAGCGGAATTTTCATTGACTTCAAGTCCAAAATTCCCGTGGAGAATTCCGAGAAGTCGAAAGTTTCAATGTCGACAGAGTCCCCATCAAATGGGCCCATATCCCCATTGATGGCATCGTGGCGATTAACAGTGACGTGTATTCCCTGCGCAGCTGCGGAGTCCCCCGGTGTGTCTGCGGGAGCAGGAGCATCTGCGCTTAAAGGCTGTTCAGACGCAGTTGGATTCTCCGCAGCATCCGTGCGCTCAGGAGAATTAGCTCCTGAGGCAAAAGTTTCCTCTTGCTGCGCAGGTTGCTCTGCGTTGTTCTTCTTCTTGTTTTTGCCAAAAGGCCAAAGTGCCATGGTGTTTCATCATCCCTTCGGACGAATTTATGAGTCGAATTCTTCTATTTTTTAAGTTCCGTTTGCCCAACCACGTGAGACAATTTGCGGGCTAAAGGTTTTCAGAAATTAAAAGTATTTCCTTCCAGCCTAACGAAGCTGAAGGATTTTTTAAGGTGGCCAAATGGATTTCAGCCTTTTGACGAAAGTTTTAAACGCCCGTCGATCCGTATCCACCGTCTCCACGAACAGTGCTGTCGAGCTCTTCGACCTCAACGAAATCAACTAGTTCCACGCGTTGAATGACCAGCTGCGCAATTCGCATACCACGCGAAATTTCAATGGGCTCCTGGCGGTCGTGATTAATCAGACACACCTTGATCTCCCCGCGGTAGTCAGCATCGACTGTGCCTGGGGTATTTACGACGCTGAGACCGTGCTTGGCAGCTAGACCCGAACGAGGATGGATGAGGCCTACTGTGCCCAGTGGCAAAGCAATAGCAATGCCAGTGCCCACTAAGGCACGTTCCCCAGGCTGCAAGGTTACTGATTCCGCTGCATAAAGGTCCGCGCCAGCATCACCACGGTGGGCACGTTGTGGAAGCGGCAATTCCTTATCCAAGCGCTTAATAGCAACATTGCCCAACAGCTCATCGCCGGCTGCGGATTCTAGACCAGAGTGTTGATTGTCATTGATATTTTCGTTCGTATTCACGCTCCACACCCTACCGCGCTTAGCTCTTCCCGTTTCTTTCAAGGACGCTTAACGCAACGCTAGCGCAGTAACAGGACCGAGGTGGTTCGCGAAAAATATTGGTACAAGTACACTTATGTTTTGTGACTTCATCAGCTAATTCCTCCCCCAGCAGCACTCCTTCTTCTAACCAAGCCGGCTCCAATGGCCCCTCTGCCAATACAACCGCTGAGGTTTTATACCGTGAGCGTCAGTGGGTGCCTTGGTACTGGTGGCTCGGAGCAGCTTTCGTAGCTGCGTTAACGGCTGCGACAGTAGGCCTAAACCGCCACGATTTCTGGCCGGTGATTACGTTCTTTATCGTCTTCGTCTTGCTGGCGTGGGCGCTAGTGTCCATGTCTAAGACCGTTATTACGGTGGAAAAAGATCCCGATAATACTCGCTGGATATTGGTTAAAGGCGCTCAGCTGCCTAGCGATGTAGTCGCGCGCAGCCTAGCGGTTCCAAAGTCCGCGCGCCGCAGTGCCCTAGGGCCGCAGTTAGACCCAGCCGCATTCTTGGTCAGTCACCAGTGGGTCGATGAGCTTGTGATGTTAGTACTCGATGACCCAGAAGATCCCACGCCTTATTGGTTGGTCAGCTCCAAGGACCCCGAGGCACTTCTTCGCGCTTTTGTTCCCGAGCAAGCAGAACAAGCCATCAAGGACCTGAACGCTTAAGGAAATACGTTCCTGAACGCTAAAACATAAAGCAATGGCGGTCGCCCCAGTTGCGGGCGGCCGCCATTGCTTTGTCACAAGGAGAAATTAAGCGCAATCGAGGCAGATTGGCTGACCATCTTCCATGTGGGAAAGGCGCTTGTTGGACTGCACGATAAAGCAGGACGAGCAAGTAAATTCATCCTCACGGCGTGGAACAACGGTGACGTTGAGTTCTTCACCAGTGAGATCCACTGTTGGTGGCTCGAACGGCTCTACAATTTCGCCGTCGTCGTCCATGCCGTTATTTTCGCCTTCAGCAGCCTTGAGACCTTCTAGGGAGTCAGTCTCTAGCTCGTCTTCAACTCGGCGACGGGGTGCGTCGTAATCGGTTGCCATAGATGTGTCCTTAAATAGGGTTAAACATGCGGTTTACGTTTCGTCGATCGCGCATACTAAGCCACATTTTGCCATCTGTCATTCTCGCTGCTTTGAAAAAGCCCGATTACTACCCCCGCCACGTATGTTTAGAGCTGTTTTAACGCCACTACCAGCAATTTCTCCAGCAGCGAACACTGGTGTGATTTTACCCCTATTTAAGCTGTGCGACGGACGATTCGCGGAGTCTCACAATAGAAAAAATCCCAGGCCCTTAGTCAATGACTTCCTTGGCCCCCGCAGAAGCCAAAAGTCGTTCAAAAGCCGGCGCTAATTGAGCAGAGGCAGCCCAGACCAATGATCCTCGGTCATCGGATGTCCAAGAATGTGGAACATGGACTTGCGCTCCAGATTCACGGGCGATGACAATCCCGGCGGCAACGTCCCACACCTTGACTCCGTGCTCGTAATAGGCGTCTACCGTGCCCTCGGCGACGCGGCACAAATCCAGCGCCGCAGAGCCCATACGTCGAATATCACGAACCTGCGGAAGCAGTTCCTGGAGAATCTTTGCTTGTCCTGCACGGCGGGTCTCGGTGTAACCAAAACCTGTTGCAATCAAGGAAAGGCGAGGATCTGTTTCTTGGCGACACCGCAACTGAGTGCTCGTACCGTCGCGGTATGTCACGGTTGCCCCATGGCCTACCGCTGCGGAATATAACGTTCCTTTGACCACATTGATTACTGCACCGGCAACGTACTGTCCATCAACCATGGCGCCTAGGGATACCGCGTACTCCCCGAGTCCATACATAAAGTTCACGGTTCCATCGATGGGGTCAATAATCCAGGAAACACCGGACTGAGACGGCACATTGGCGCCTTCTTCTCCGATGATTCCATCATCGGGACGGTCTTTGCGAATGCTTCCCACTATGAATTCTTCGGCAGCAGTATCAACTTCGGTTACGGGATCCACAGCAGACGTCTTAGTCTGGCTGTGCGCCCGAATATCCCCCGTCGCGGTAATCTCCGAGCGCTTTGTCGAGATCAGGGATGCCGCCTGCTGTGCTAGGTCTGCGGCATAGTCCCGTAACTTACATACATCGAATTCAGTCATACCAACCATTGTGCACTTCTATAAGATTGTGCGCATGAACACTTCCTTCGGTATTGACGTGGGCGGCTCCGGCATTAAAGGTGCTGTCGTTGATTTAGACACGGGGCAATTTATGGGCGTCCGGATAAAGATTGCGACCCCGCAGCCCGCCACACCAGAGGCGGTAGCCGCCACGGTTAAAGAAATCGTGGATCAAGCGCAGTGGGATGGTCCTATCGGCATCACTGTTCCGTCCATTGTCAAAGGCCAAATGGTGCTCTCTGCTGCAAATATTGATAAATCCTGGATTGGGATTGACGCCTATGATCTCTTTCACCGGCACCTGGGCGCGGATAGGCATATCTCTATCCTCAACGATGCTGATGCAGCTGGCTTAGCGGAAGTGGCCTTTGGCGAGGAGAAAGCAAAAACCGGCCAGGTAATTTTCTTAACCATCGGCACCGGGATTGGTTCAGCCTTTTTGATGGACGGGCGACTCTGGACTAATACTGAGATTGGGCACCTTGCTGTCGACGGCTTCGAGGCTGAGCACCAAGCATCCTCAGCGGTGAAAGATGCCCTTGACCTCTCATTCAAAAAGTGGGCTAAACGCGTCGATCGCGTACTTCATGAGTATGAGGCGTTGTTCAATCCAGACTTGTTCATCGTCGGCGGTGGCATCTCCCGCCGCTTTGACAAGTGGGGAAAGCATCTCACCACGAAGACCGAAGTTATACCCGCTGGCCTGCGTAATAAAGCAGGAATCATCGGTGCGGCAATGGCAGTCACCCGGGAGATTTCTCCATAAATTCGAAGTCTTACCTGTGAGTGTTAAAAACAAAAATAATAAAAGCTGCCTATAATGGTCACAATAACGACCCGGTCTGGCGGTGATGATCCATAATCATCTACACTGGTAGGTCGACCGTTCAATATGGAGCAACTATGCACGTGGTGGATGAGCAGTTAGTGCTGCAACGCCCTCTTATAGCAGATGAAATTAATGCGCGCACCGTGACGTTTTAATTACCATCAGCACCTTGAGGGAATGTATCCAGGTTTTATTACTGATGCGTGTTAAGTTTCAAACAAATCATGTCTAGGCGAAAGGGCGTACGTGGCAGCCACTGAATCTTCAGACCAGGCTTTCGGCGAGGGCGCAGAGGAGACTCCTGCAGTAAAGGCCCCTGCCAAAAAGACCGCGAAGAAAACGGCCAAAAAGACCGCTAAGAAGACGGCGAAGAAAACGGCCAAAAAGACCGCTAAGAAGACGGCGAAGAAAACCGCTAAGAAAACAGCAGCGAAAAAGACTGTCCGGAAGTCTGCTGCTAAAAAGGCGACTTCCCCTGCTGAGGCTTCTGCAGAATCTAACGACGAGGAAGCATTAGAAGACCAGGACGTCGACGCTACCGAGGACGAAGATCAGGCTGAAGTCGACTTCGATCCGAATGCAGCGGATGAGGATGAATTCGGCGAGCCCGCCGAAGACCTCGAAGAAGACGAGGACGAAGAGGAAGAAGAGGATGCTGGCGCCAGCGTCTGGGATGAGGATGAGTCCGCTACCCTGCGCCAAGCGCGCAAGGACGCACAGCTCACCGCTTCCGCTGACTCTGTTCGTGCTTACCTCAAGCAAATCGGTAAGGTTGCGCTGCTAAACGCAGAGCAAGAGGTTTCTCTTGCTGAGCGCATCGAGGCCGGCCTCTATGCGCAGCACCGTTTAGACGAAATGGAACGTCTGATCGCAGAAGGTGACGCTGCCGCGAAGTTGTCTCCTGCTCAAAAGCGTGACCTACGCTGGATCGCTCGTGATGGCCGCAAGGCTAAAAATCACCTCTTGGAAGCCAACCTGCGTTTGGTTGTTTCCTTGGCGAAGCGCTACACCGGCCGCGGCATGGCGTTCTTGGACCTGATCCAAGAAGGCAACTTGGGCCTTATCCGTGCGGTTGAGAAGTTTGACTACACCAAGGGCTACAAGTTCTCTACTTACGCTACTTGGTGGATCCGCCAGGCTATTACCCGCGCTATGGCTGACCAGGCTCGTACCATTCGTATTCCAGTACACATGGTCGAAGTCATCAACAAGCTCGGCCGTATCCAGCGTGAGCTGCTGCAAGATCTGGGTCGCGAGCCCACTCCTCAGGAGTTGGCTAAGGAAATGGATATCACCGAGGAGAAGGTGCTGGAAATCCAGCAATATGCTCGTGAGCCAATCTCTTTGGACCAGACCATTGGTGACGAAGGTGACTCACAGCTCGGTGACTTCATTGAAGACTCCGAGGCAGTCATCGCAGTCGATGCCGTTTCCTTTACTCTGCTGCAAGACCAGCTGCAGGATGTCTTGACCACGTTGTCTGAGCGTGAAGCTGGCGTGGTTCGACTGCGCTTCGGCCTTACCGACGGCATGCCGCGTACTTTAGACGAAATCGGTCAAGTCTACGGTGTTACTCGCGAACGTATTCGCCAGATTGAGTCGAAGACGATGTCTAAGCTGCGCCACCCATCGCGCTCTCAGGTGCTACGGGATTACCTAGACTAGATCTCAAGCTTATGGCTTAGCAATGGGGTTGTTTCCATTTCGGTGAAACAACCCCATTGTTCTCGTTTTTGATTTGAGACCTTTTGGCCGAAACATTCCGCAATAAATAAGTGGAGACACCAGGCTCGGGGGGGTGGCCTAGCGTCTCCGTGTCAGGGGGCTCGCGCCGGAACAATCGGGGGTGAAGTCCCGGGGGCCACGCGCTGGCAAGTACGAGTATGACATATTCATATTCCCCGTGCCAACCATTTCAGGTACGTGTTAAGACTTCTAGATCTTTTAGTTCCCTGGGTGTCGCCCGAGGATTTAACGACGTGCAGGAATTTTAGAGCATCATTTTATTGCTTGCATCACTGTGCGTTGGAGCAGTTGGCCAGGCAATCACTACTGCTACCCTAGTGACAATCCCCCATCGTCTTATCCTGAAAAGAGGCATGAAATTGCGTACCCAGGCCGCTCCCGATCACCTTCATAATCCGGTAGCAATCGTTGGAGCAGGACCTGCAGGACTCATGCTTTCGCATTTGCTGCATTTACAGGGCGTTGAATCGGTAGTACTGGAAAAGCAATCCCGCTCTGAGGTTGAGTCGACAGTGCGCGCGGGCATTTTGGAGCAAGGCACCATCGACCTGTTGCGCAAGACCGGCGTCGGCGAACGCCTTGACCGGGAGGCAGAAATCGATGAAGGCATTTCAGTTTCTATTGCTGGAGAAAGTCATCGCATCGATTTTGCCAAGTACACCGGCAAACAAGTCGCTGTCTATCCACAGCATGAAGTTCTCATTGATCTTATTGCCCAACGTTTAAGCGATGACGGGGAAATTTGGTTCGATACAGAAGTAACGGCTATCGATGATCACGAAACAGATAATCCGAAGGTGCACTACCAAGCCGCGGATGGCACTTCTGGAGTACTCAGTGCCAATTTTGTGATCGGCGCTGATGGTTCGAAGTCTTTGACCCGCAAGCTCATCACCGGTGCAGGAGGACTGCGCATGAAACATGAGTATCCCTTTGCGTGGTTTGGAATCATGGTCAATGCTCCACAGACCGCACCAGAGCTGATTTATGCGACCCACCCTGCAGGTTTTGCTCTCATTTCCACGCGTAGCGAACATGTCCAGCGCTATTATCTGCAGTGCGATCCAGAAGATACACCAGATATGTGGTCGGATGAGCGGATTTGGGAACAGCTGCACCTGCGCGCCGATTCTGATGCTGTCACTGTCTCTGAAGGCGAGATTACTGATAAGGCAGTGTTGCGTTTCCGCTCCGCAGTCACCGACCCGATGCAGCGCGGGCGCCTGTTTACCGCAGGCGATGCAGCACACACAGTGCCGCCAACCGGAGCCAAGGGCCTTAATCTGGCCATGGGTGATATTTGTGCGCTAGCCCCACGACTAGCTCATGCTGTGAAGAAATCCGATACTTCCGCGCTAGATGATTACTCTAAGCTTGCATTGCCGCGTGTATGGAAGACGCAACATTTTAGTTACTGGATGTCTTCGATGCTGCATTCCGTGCCAGGTGCAGACCAGATGTCTACCCAGTTCCAAACCAATCGCCGGCTCGCAGAACTATCGACTGTTGTCACCACCGATGCTGGGCGCCAGTTGCTTGCGCAGCAGTATGTCGGCTGGGATTTCCCGTCCATCGATTCTTTTTAAGAACTCTCTTGCTCCGCAAACTTCACTAGTGTGGGGAGCATGAGCCAACATTTTGAACTAAAAGTACCGGGCGGAAAACTCGTCGTTGTCGATGTCGATACCGACGGTGACACCATCACAAACGTGAAAATTTCCGGAGATTTCTTCATTGAGCCAGATGAGGCATTTTTTGCTTTGAGCCGGGCGCTGGAGGGGGCGTCGACAAGCGATTCTGCGGAGCGGCTACAAGCAAAGATGGACGCTGCTCTTGCAGCATTCAACCATGCTGAGCTGCAGGGCTTTCAAACTAGCGATGTAGCGCTAGCCGTGCGTCGTGCCGTCACAGGTGCCCGGGATTTTATTGATTTTGAGTGGGAAATTATGCACCCGGGCGTATTGCCCACCCCGGTCAATGTTGCCCTTGATGAATTGCTTTTGGAACAAGTAGCTAGCGGCAAGCGCAAACCCACCATGCGCATCTGGGACTGGCAAGACCGCGCGACCGTTATCGGTAGCTTCCAGTCCTACGTCAACGAACTACACTCCGAAGGAGTCGAAGAACACGGGGTCACCGTGGTACGCCGCATGTCTGGCGGCGGTGCAATGTTTATGGAAGGTGGCAACTGCATCACCTACTCCCTCTATGCCCCTGAATCACTAGTAGCCGGGCTAAGCTACGAACAATCCTATGAATATCTAGATCGCTGGGTGCTGGCAGCATTGAAAGAACACGGCGTAGATGCGTGGTATGTGCCAATTAATGACATCACCTCTACCGGCGGCAAAATTGGTGGTGCTGCCCAAAAGCGCCGTGGCGGTGCCGTCTTGCACCACGTGACCATGTCTTATGACATTGACGCCGATATGATGACGCAAGTCCTGCGCACCGGCAAGGTGAAGATCTCCGATAAAGGATTGCGCAGCGCGAAAAAGCGCGTGGACCCACTGCGCCGGCAAACCGGTGCTTCGCGTGAGCAGCTCATCGATACACTCAAGTCGGTATTTTCTAGCCGCTATGGCGCCGAAGAGGTAGGACTCAGTGACTCCGATTTACACGCCGCCAAGACCTTGGTGGACGAGAAATACGCGACTGAAGGGTGGACAAAGCGCGTCCCCTAACTCCTAATCCGGCGTTTGGCCGAGCGCCCAATGGCCTTGAGGCTTTGCTTGAATTGCTGGCTTGAGGTCATCGGGTAGATCTTTTCTGCGACCTGCTGTGCGTCTTCGTAATTTTGTTCCACGTGCTGCGTGGTTAGTGGACCACCAGGAGTTACCGGTTCATATAAGTCAGTAATCGTCCATGCCGACCCCACTGAGGCATGCTTGACCGTGTAGTACATTCCGGCATGCGCGGATACCGCGATTCCTGAAACCCCACGTGCTGCTGCCACCAGGTGTGGGTGAAAGCGCGTGGAAATCCAAGTTTGACCTTCCCTGGTCGGCAAACCAAAAGCCCACAGTTCATCAAAGGCCACCACCCGTACGTGTTCCATTAGCTCTGGATCGAATTCGCGCAACAGGTCTAGAACCTTGTGGTCATATTCGGGAATACATTCCACATAAGCAACATCGTCGCCGGTAGCGCCTAGGTGCTTGAGCTGGCGAATAATCCTGCGTGCGAGCTCATCAACTTCAATGCCCAATAGATCGGATTGCGCAATCACGACGAAGTCGCGCTCACGCGCATCTGCATTACCCCACCCCAGGCCATGCACTGCCGCCGGATCTGAGGCAGCTAACCACGCATCATCTAAACCACGCTCCACGTGGGCAAGGTTGGCAAAAAGCGCCTCTGAAGGCTCATCGCGCACCTCCATGTGATCGAAGTGTTGCAGCCACTTATCCAGCTGGTCTTTGATCTCATCGCCAGGGATAAAGCCCTGCCCCGTCATCACTTTATACGTCGCGTTTAAGCTCGCGGCGGCGGCCAAAACCTTCAAGTGATGTGGCCAGGTGTCATTGAGCCAGCCACCACCGATAACATGCACGATATCAGCGGTCTTAGCCAGGTTTAGCCCGGTGGTAAGAAGCGGCTTGGAGTAAGTATCTTTCAGCGCTTCGACTACTTCATCTTCGTCGGCGCACTTGAGCCCGAGATGCCACAAAGTATCTGTCACCGTTAGGTGCGGGTGCACATTAGCGTGCAATATGGATGCGATTCCCGGGCTATGGCAGTCCAAGATCACCCGCGCGTGTGGGCGCCTGCGATAAAGCTCGCGCAACCAGGCGGAAATAATGAATTCATCACCGAAATTAGGGTGCCCCGCGGGCGCGACAAGATAAATCGTTTCAGGCATGTTTACCATCGTTGCACAGCGTCGTTGCGAGGGCTGTAATGACTTACTTAGTTATCTAAGTCAACCCTAAGTGCCTTACTTTTGAGGACGTTCCTGCGGGCCAGCGTCCTTCGGCGCAACTTGGCGCACGGATTCAATAAGTGTGCCTAAAGCCCCGTATTCCATCATGGTATTTGGGCTCAGTGAGCAATAGTCCAGGATTTGATATCCGGCGTGCTGGATAGCACGGTGTTTAGCCCATTGCTGCTGTGCTTGCTCCGGGTGATCCATTGCCAAGCTTTGGATAGACCGACGCTCAGATAAAAGCTCGTACTGGAGATCGCGGCGCTGAGCCAAAGCCTCATCCGGAGTTCCCGTGAGCAAACTGCCCAAGACGGTGGACATCGATTGGTAGGCACGCTGCTGCAGGCGCTTATTCTCACGTTCTTTGGAGCCATTGCTGAAAAACCACAGCACGATGAAAGCAAAGACAACTGAAAGCCCAATTTCCATACCACGGGAGACAATAAGGCTGCCTAAAGGTTCGGAAATTCCACCCATCAAAAGCGCCAATGGCGTCGAGAAAATCACACACAGCGCGTAGTTCTTCACCACCATCACTTCAGCAAAGAACTGACACAACGCTAGTGCAGCAAGCAATGACCAGCCTTCAACTCCGAAGAAGTAAAACATCGAGAAGACCACAAGTCCTAAAATCGAACCCAAAACACGGTGGGTACCACGAATGGTGCCAGGGACTTTCTCGGGGCCATTTTGCAAAATCAGCAAGGCCGAGATGACACCCCAGTCGGGGCGATTAAGACCTAAGGCAATGCCCACTACCCCCGTGGCGAGTGCTGCAATCAGCACTTTCTTGGCCGTAACCATCGCGTGGCTATCTGCCGTTAAGGAGCGGTAAATGCGATAGCGTGCGGTAGGCCGTGCGTGCGGCATAGTCGTGCGCTCAGGGTCAATGAGGTTGACCGTTTCAAAGAAAGCTTCAGCATCTGCTCCCGACCCCGCTTGATTGCGTTTTACGATCGCTTCTTGGGCGTTCAGAGTGCGCTCAACGAGCTCTTGCTGAGAAGGCATAACACTACGGCCTGCGTTAACGATGCCTGCATCTGCAAGCGCTGTCCACGCCGCGGTCAACGCCGTCTGAGCTTGGTGGTGCCGAGCAATTTCATCATCTTTCGCGTTTTGGAAAGCCTTGGTCGCGCGTTCTAGCGTGGCAACGGTTGCCCGCTCTGGGCCATGCGGATCACGCAACGCCGGAAGCATTCCCAAAATCAAGCCCGTAACAATAGCTGTCAACGGCCAAAAGGCTGCTTCTAAAGGATCCGTACCCGAACGTGCCAACATAGTTGAGCCACCAGTGACCATGACGATGAAAAAGCCACCTGGGGGCGGAAGCCGCAGTGCATTTTGAACAAAGACAATGCCTGCCCCTAGTACTGCGACATATACCGCAGTCAGCAATAACCACGCGTGGCCGTGGCCGGGGGCAAAGACCAAAGCACCCACCAACGCGCCTACTGTGGAACCTGTCCACAACAGTGCACCGGCAGTCAACATGACTTTCCAGCGCTTGCGGTACACGATGCCTTCGCCGTAGATGACCGTGAAAGCACCAGCACAAATCAGCAAAATCGCATCCTTATGGCCAGTAAGCATAGCGATGCTGCCCGGGATAAGGATTGCTAAGGCTGCACGCAAGGGGCCTGCCCACCGCGTGGCCGTGGAATTAATGGCGATAAAGGCGGTCCACCAATCCGACAACGTCAACTTCTTTTGCGCTGGGCCTTGAAGGTCATCCACTGCTGATTTATCCCCTTATCCTTCTTAGAGTTGTTTATTGAATTATTTAAGCACCATTGAAGCCCCGGCAATTCACTAACAGAACAAGCGCTTAGCGCAGAATCTTTTGGTTGATTCTGCGCTAAGCGCTTCGGCGATACCGGGCAAGCTTAATTTCCTAGTATCTAGCTTTACCCTGCATTATTGCATGACGCAATTTAAACCACGCACCGCGTGATTGAGGTTACTAAAGTGAAGACTCCAAGCAAGCTTGAAGTTCTTCTGTGTTGGCAGCGGTATTCATGCACTCTTGCACGACTGGATCCGTAAAGGCCAGCAAGATCACTCCAAAAATAATGATGGACGCGACGATGCCGATGATCGAGAAGATGAGTCCCAGCACTGACATCCACGTACGGCGAGCTTCTTTTGCCTTCTTGCGGTTGCGGACAAAAGCGATGATCGCCAAAATCACGCCAATGACGCCGGGAACAATCGCGAATCCAGTCACGGCTACCAACAAGGAAATAATGCCGAGGACAAAAGCAGCTACTGCTAGAGTCGACTTCTTCTCCGGTGCCCCGCCTGGTTGTCCTGCATCATAGCTCTGATACTGCTGGTATCCGCCATATCCTGAGCCTTGCTCATTGTATGCTGCTCCGGGCCCAGAACCTGCGCCTGGATATCCTGCGCCTTGCCCCGCCCCGTGGGTGGATTCGCCATAGCTGGGCAGGGAGCCGCCATGTGAATCGCTATAAGGCTGATCCCCGTATTGATTAGGGTTGTTGCCCGAGTCGTACGGGTTATTCGTCGGATTGGACATAGTTGATCATCCTTAACGGTTGTTAGCTATATTGAACTAGCTAACGATTCTACCTGAGCCAACCCTAACTTCGCCGTGGTGCACGCCCCCGAATGCGCGCACCACATAGCGAGCAGCCGCTGACGCGCAGCCCGGCGCGCTGGGCCCTGGCCTACCACTTGCGTAGGTATTCGATTCTTTCGCGTAACTGGTCAGCATTGCATAGCGCGGTTGGTGGTCCACCACATGCCTTGCGCGCTTCAGTGTGGATAGCACCGTGTGGTCTGCCTGTGCGCCCTGCGGTAATCGAAACAATGGTGTTGAGTTCTTTACGCAGGTTGGTTACCTCGTCGATGGCAACGGGGCTATCGCCTTCTTGCTCAGATTGTTCCTGGGCTTTGCGTCGATTAGCGGGTGCGGACGGGAGTCCGTGAATCTTGCGGCGATGTTCTTCGGCTGCTTGTGCTGCACGCTCTTCGCGTTCTTTCGCAGCACGGGCGTCCATCTCTTCGGCTTGTTTCTTACGCAGCAAGTCTTTGACTTGGTCGGCGTCTAAGAGCCCTGGGATACCGAGGAAGTCGGCATCTTCGTCGGAATCGAGTGCTGCGGTATTAAATTGCGAGCCGTCGTAGATAAGCGATGAGAACTCCGCCTCAGCACCAATTGATTCATATGACGGTTCCAAGTCCGGTTCGGTTTGTTCCTTGTTAGCTTGGACTACAAGGTCTTCGTCCCAACCGTCATCTTCCCTATCGGGTTTGCCCAGGACATGGTCGCGGGATTTTTCCATGTTTTCCGCAAGGCCCAATAGCCGGGGTACGGAAGGCAGAAATACTGAAGCTGTTTCACCGGGCATACGCGAACGCACGAAACGGCCAATCGCCTGTGCGAAAAACAGCGGAGTCGATGCGGAGGTGGCATAAACGCCTACGGCAAGGCGGGGAACGTCAACGCCTTCAGACACCATGCGCACTGCAACCATCCACTCATCACGGCTATCAGAAAATTCCTGAATGCGCTCTGAGGAACCTGGCTCATCAGACAAAATGACCGATACAGGCGTGGAGGACAATTCCTTCAGAATCTTGGCATAGGCACGTGCTGTTGCGGTATCGGTTGCAATAACCAATCCGCCGGCGTCTGGCATATTGCGCCGCATCTGCATCAAGCGCGTATGTGCGGCTTGCAGAACGGAAGGAATCCAGTCACCGCGTGGATCCAGCGCGGTCTTCCACGCACGCGCGGTTTGCTCCGGGTTGAGCGGATCCCCAAGGCGTGCGGCGAATTCTTCACCGGCAGAAGTGCGCCATCGGGCTTCACCTGAGTAGGCCAAAAAGACCACCGGGCGCACGACGCCATCGGCAAGCGCATGCCCGTAGTCATAGGTGTGGTCAGAGCGCGATACTAAGTGCCCCTCCCCGTCCTCTTCGTAGCGCACGAAAGGAATCTGGGAGTCATCGGAACGAAATGGCGTACCGGTTAGCGCTAGTCGATGCTCGGCGTCGTCATAAGCTTCGCGCACACCATCGCCCCAGCTTTTTGCATCGCCCGCGTGGTGAATCTCATCCAAGATCACCAAAGTACGCCGCGCTGAGGTCACCGCGCGGTGCTTGAACGGGTGCATGCCCACCTGTGCATAGGTGACCACGATGCCGTCAAAAGACGGGTTAACGGCAGACGAGTTGGTGAAATATGGGTCTAGTGACAAGCCAACCCGTGCGGCAGCCGCCGACCACTGCACCTTCAGGTGCTCCGTTGGCACGACTACAATAACGCGCTCAACGGTGCGAGAATCAACCAATTCTGTCGCAACACGCAGCGCGAAAGTAGTCTTACCTGCACCTGGCGTTGCCACGGCCATGAAGTCTTTGGGCTTGGTGGCTAAGAATTTATCAAGTGCCGCTTGCTGCCAGGCACGTAGTTGACCTTTGTTCCTGGAAGTTTGTGCACTCACTTTCGACGCAGGCCCTTATAAATCCGTTCGCAGTCGGGGCATACCGGCGAGCCCGGCTTGGCCTGTTTGGTCACCGGGAAAGTTTCCCCGCACAACGCAACAACCATCTTGCCGGACACAGCAGAGTCCACAATCTGGTTCTTTTTGACGTAGTGAAAGAACTTCGGGGTGTCATTGTCGGTAGTGCTTACATCCTCACGGATGTCTGGTCTCTCAATAGTCTTTGTCGTCGTACTCACGCCCTCCATCTTGCCCCAAAACCCCACCGAAAGAGCAAGCCGCAGGTAGGGGCGTATCGAATTTGGGTAGGTGATCGGTCTAGGCTTGAAAACCATGAGTTCCGGTCGAAGTAAAGGCAAGGGTCAATCCACCGCCAAACCATGGTGGCGCCGCAGGAAATCTGTGCTGATTACAGATGCTGAGGTATCACCTGGGCAAGACCGCCACCGACGGGAAATCGGTTATGGCATCTTGATGTTTCTGCGTGTGCCTTCGCTGCTGATTTCCTTGTGGCTGATCTATTCGTATAACGCGTGGATTATCGCTGCGTTAATTTCCGCGGTTACCATTCCTTTGCCGTGGATTGCGGTGGTCTTTGCCAATGCCCGGGGGCAAAAGCGTGATGCCCGTGAGCGCAATACCTATAAGCCAGCACTGGCGCGGCAAGCTCGGGCGGAGGCGATAGCGGCTAATAATAAGCCGGAGCTGGAATACACCGACTCCCCGCGGCGGGAATCTGACATTATTGATCACATCACCGACTCTCCTGACCAAAGTGATCAATCTTTCGAAACTACAGATGATTTATCCCCGTCTCCAGATTCTTCAAAGGATGAATAGATGACTGAATTTTGCCCACCGCTTAATCCCGATATTCCGTTGCATGTGCTTGCGCCAGAGTTAGTCGACGTCTTCGAAAAAGCCGGTTTCAATACCCACGGCATCGCAGCACACTTGGGTCCGCAGGCAACAGAGGCTTTATACCGTGGCGAGCCCGCTGCAGTGGAGGTCGCGACCGGCCGGGGCACCCAGATGGACTTACTCATCAGGTTATTTTTGTTGCATGAGCCCATGCCGGCTACAGAATTAGCAAAGGCAGTAGGTTCAGTTTTGGCCACCAAGCTTGTCGATGCCAACATCGCGCAGACTAATGCCAGCGGGGTCGTGCGTATCGCGCTTGATATTCGCTCGCATGTCATTGATGGCGCTAATCGGTGGGTCTTTTCCGATGTTGATGCCTCTGTGGTTGACCACGTCCCAGGACCTGAACACGTATTAGGTGTGGGCGCCGCTAGCCTTTCGCTGTTGCGCACCACTCCAACGACACCAGTGCAGTCCGTTTTGGATTTGGGCACCGGATCTGGCGTGCAGTTGCTGGGCCAAATCGACAGCGCACAGCACATCGTCGCTACCGATGTACATGAGCGCGCCCTTGCCCTTGCGCAGGCCACGATTGCCACGACGGGGGCACAGCATGTGGAGTTTCGTCACGGAAGTTGGTTTGAGCCAATAGCGGGCGAGAAATTTGACCGCATTGTTGCTAATCCGCCTTTTGTGGTCGGCCTGCCAGAAGTTGGCCATGTCTACCGCGACTCTGGTCTCAACCTTGATGGCGCCAGTGAGTTGGTGGTTTCCCAAGCAGCTGAGCATCTCACCCCAGGCGGCACGGCGCACTTGCTTGCAGCGTGGGTGCACACCCCGGATGAATCATGGCAACAACGTGTTGCTTCATGGTTGCCCAAAACTGGTGCCAGCGCATGGGTCTTGCAGCGTGACGTCGCTGATCCGGCCTTGTATGTCTCCACGTGGCTTAAAGATGAATCCATCGATCCGCGCAGTGATGAAGGCCGCGAACGTGCCCGGCTCTGGCTCGA